>NZ_JARKOZ010000166.1 GCF_029978005.1 Solidesulfovibrio sp.
TTCGGTCTTGCCGGACCCAGCCCGCATCCGCAGCGTTGCCGCCTGCTCCTCCGTCAACTCAACCTTTACCCGAGCGCCCATCCTGACCTCCTAAACTGGAGGCCAGTATATAGATTTATTTCAAGGACGCAACACTAGGAATGTTATCACTGACAACATTCGCCAGGAGGCAGGTGCATGGCCGAGACATGGTTGGTCCTGGATGGGTTGGGCGACGTCAAGGGCGGCGAAGAGGTGCGGCAGTGCCTGGGCGAGGAAGCGGCGCGCCGGGGCCTGTCCCTGGACGTGGTGCCCTGCGCCGGCGGTGGGGCCGCGCCGTGCCTGGGCTGCTTCGGCTGTTGGATCAGGACGCCCGGGACGTGCGTCATCGACGACGCCGTCAGGGACGTGACCGCCAAGCTGGCCGGGACCGAAGTCGTCGTCCTTTTGAGCCCGGTCGTTTTCGGCGGCTATGGCGGCGAACTCAAGACCGTGGTCGAGCGCGGCGTATTGCCCACGCTGCTGCCCCATTTTCAGCGCCTGGAAGGCCGCACGCGCCACTTTGCCCGATATGAAAAGACGCCGGACGTGCTGGCCGTCGGCTTGTTGCCGCGAGAGGACGCGCAGATGCGGCAGGTCTTTTCCGGCATCGTGGCCCGAAACGCGGCCAACATGCTGAGCAAAAGGCAGGCGAGCACGATTGTCTGCGCGGACGACGCCCCGGAAAGCATGCGCGAAAGCATCGGGCGGCTGCTGGAGTACAGGCAGGCTTCGCCGGGGATGGAAAAAAAGCGCGTGGCGCTGCTGTGCGGGTCGCCGCGAAGGGGGAAAAGCGTCTCGCGGGGATTGGCTGGTCACGTGGAAAAGGCGCTCCATGAAGGAGGGACGGAAGTCGTCGTCCATGATCTGTATGCCGGCCGCCATGACGAGGACACGTTCGTGGAGCTGGCCAAGTCCGTGGACGCGTCGGACGGCGTGTTCCTGTTCGCCCCGCTTTACGCCGATCAGTTGCCCGGCCACGTCCTCGAGGTGCTGACCCGCCTGGCCGCCTGGAGAAGGGAGATTTCCCCGCCAGGAAGCCCGCGCTTCGCGGCGGCGGTCAATTGCGGCTTTCCCGAAAGCGAGAACAACGACGCCGCCTTGGCCACCTGCCGGCTGTTCGCCAGGGAAGCGGGATTGGACTGGATGGGCGGCTGCGCCGTCGGGGGCGGCGGCCTGTACGAGGGGCGCGGGCTGGCTTCGCTTGGCTTCATGAGCAGCCGCGTCCGCCGGGCGCTCGAAGCCAAGGCGCGCCTGCTCGTTGCGACGAACCGACCTGATTTCGCGGACTCGGGCGACATCGCCGTGCCCTGCCCGCTCCCGGCCAGGCTGTACCTGTTCCTGGCCGAGTTTGGCTGGAAGAAATACCTGGGAACCGGCAAAGGGAAGATCGACGGTTTCGCCCGTCCCCATGCCCGGGAGGCCAGCGAGGCCTGAGGGCGAAGCGGCGAAAGTCGTTTCAGTGAAAAAATACGAGGGATTTTTAGAAAACCATAATTTCTCGAGGATGTTGTCGAGAAATGCGCAGGTAGGCATTTCGCGGACGCAACGCTAGATCCGGGTCTGGGAAAGGAAGAACTCGCGGTCCTGCGGACGCAGGGGCAGGTGTTCGTCCACGGCCAGCATGGCGTAGGCCTTGCGCAACTGGCGGCGTACGCCGTCCAGGGCGTGCAGCCGTCGGGCCGGCGCGCCGGAAGCGGCCAGGCGCGCGGCCAGGGCCAGGAGCGTGCGGGCCCGCGCGCCGACGCTGTGGCGCGAAAGCGCCTTGTCCCGTCCGGCCCGGGCGATTTCTGCCAGATTCGGATCGCCCAACGCCTGCCGGGCGACGCGGGCCGCGTCCGCCGGGTCGCCGCGCCGGTAGGTCAGCATGTCTTTGCCCGCGGTGAAAAGGTCGTCGAGCCCGTTTTCCACCTCCTCGGTCAAAAGGGCCGCGCCGCAGGCCATGGCCTGGAATACGCGGAAATTGAGCTCTCCGGCGGCGCTTTGGTTGAGCACGAGGCGGCTTCGCTGGAAGACGGGCACGTAGTCGCCCGTGGTCATGAAAAGCGGGGCTTGAGTGCGAAAGGCGGTGAGAAACGGCCGTCTGGCGGCGTTGACCCTCCCGTCCAGGGTGCCGACGAAGGACACGGGCACGTCGCGCTCGCGGCCGGCGTCGCGGTCCCGGGCCGGGTCGCAGAAAAGCGGCAGCCACATGGCCGGCCGGCCGTGGGGGGATTCGCTAAAAAGCGGCAGGTAGTCCTTCTGGGCCACGCACACGGCGTCGAAGCCCATGCTGTAGGGCACGTGCCAGGGGTGCATGTACTGGTCCACGGAATAGCCCATGACCGGGCAAGGCAGTGTCTCCAGGCCGAACACCCAGGGGATCTGGCAGGCGTCGCACCAGAAGACCAAGTCCGGGGTCATGCCGCGCGCGGTGAGCAGCTCGCGCAAGCGCCTGGCCGAAAGGGGTTCGCCCAGGGCCACGTCGCAGTCCGCACCCGGGCCTATGGACAGCACGTCGTGTCCAAGGGCGCGAAACGTCGCGACAAAGGCCGTATGGTGCAGGTTGACGATGCGCACGGCAGAGCCCCGTTTCAGGCGAATCGGCGTGGCGGCGAACTTGCCAGAAGCGGCGCGGGTGTGGAAGACTCGTCGCCTCGGCGCGAAGCCGAACACTTTCCATGCGAGGAAACCGTCATGCGCAGCTCCCAGTTCAAATCCGGCCTGGAGAAAGCCCCCCACCGCTCCCTGCTCTACGCCCTGGGCCTGACCCGGGAAGAGATGGAGCGCCCGCTTATAGGCGTGGTCAACTCCGCCAACGAGGTCGTGCCCGGCCACATCCACTTGAACACCATCGCCGAAGCCGTCAAGGCCGGCATCCGCCTGGCCGGCGGCACGCCCATGACCTTTCCCGTCATCGGCGTATGCGACGGCCTGGCCATGAACCACGCCGGCATGCACTACTCCCTGGTCAGCCGGGAGATCATCGCCGACTCCATCGAGATCATGGCCATGGCCCACCCCTTCGACGCCCTGGTGTGCATCCCCAACTGCGACAAGGTCGTGCCGGGCATGCTCATGGCCATGCTGCGCCTCAACATCCCGGCCGTCATCGTCAGCGGCGGCCCCATGCTGGCCGGCACGACGCCCGACGGCTCCTGCGACCTCATCGACGTGTTCGAGGCCGTGGGCAAGTTCAAGCGCGGCGACATCGGCCAGGAGCGCCTCGACGAGCTCGAGGAAAACGCCTGCCCCGGCTGCGGTTCGTGCTCGGGCATGTTCACGGCCAACTCCATGAACTGCCTGTCCGAGTCCGTGGGCCTGGGCCTGCCCGGCAACGGCACCATCCCGGCGGTCTCGGCCAAGCGCGTGCGCCTGGCGAAAAAGGCCGGCATGCGCGTCATGGATCTGCTGGCCAAAAATATCCGCCCGCGCGACATCGTCACGGAAAAAAGCCTGGAAAACGCCGTGACCATGGACATGGCGCTCGGGTGCTCGACCAACACCGTGCTGCATCTGCCCGCGGTCTTTGCCGAGGCCGGCCTGCCGCTGACGCTGGACATCTTCGACGCCGTCTCGCGCAAGACCCCCAATCTCTGCAAGCTCTCACCGGCCGGCCACCATTACCTCGACGACCTCGAGCGCGCCGGCGGCATTCCGGCCGTCATGAGCGC
>NZ_JARKOZ010000189.1 GCF_029978005.1 Solidesulfovibrio sp.
CGCACCCCCCGCACGGTAAATGTGCCGCATTTCACGTCGCGCCGCGCCCGGGGCGGGCCCACGCCGGGGGCGCGGCGTCGAGGCAAGCATGAGCGACGGACTGACCCATATCGACGCCGAAGGCCGCGCCCGCATGGTGGACGTGGGGGCCAAGGCCAGGACCCGCCGTCTGGCCATCGCCGGCGGCGAAGTGCGCCTGGGCGCGCAGACCATGCGCCTGCTCGCCGCCGCCGCCCTGCCCAAGGGCGACGCCCTGGCCACGGCCAAGATCGCCGGCATCATGGCCGCCAAGCGCACGGCCGAACTCATTCCCCTGTGCCATCCCCTGGGCCTGTCCTTCGCCGACGTGCGTTTTTCCGTGGACGAAGCGGCCTGCATCGTGCGCATCGAAGCCGAGGCCGCGACCACGGCCGAGACCGGCGTGGAGATGGAAGCCCTGACCGCCGCCTCCGTGGCCGCCCTGACCATCTACGACATGTGCAAGGCCGTGCAGAAGGACATCGTCCTGGGCGAAATCCGCCTCCTCTACAAGGCCGGCGGCAAGTCCGGGACCTACGTCTCCCCGGACTGGCCCAAGGACCGGCCTCTTCCCGACGCCTAGACGGGACGTTTTTCCCGAACGCGCAGGCCCGACGGACGTTGTCCGGCCGGGCCTTCGTCGTTTGCGCGCCGGAAACGGATCAGCTCCCGCCGGGGCGGCCCCCCTGGGGCTGGGTGCACACGGCGTAGCCCACGTTGCAGTTGTTGATGCAGTTGGCCACGCCGGCGCAGACCATGACGCAGCGCTGGTAGCTCTGCATGCAGGCGTTGGCGTTGCCGCCGGCCGGCTGCCCGGGCTGCTGCGGCGCGGCCGGCTGGGCCGGAGCCGGCTGCTGGCCCTGGGGCTGGCGCATGCCGCCTTGTTGGCCGGGCTGCATCATGCCCGGGCCTTGCTGGGCCAGGAGCAGCGGCTCTCCGCCGGCCGACGCCGGCTGGGCGCAGCATAGGGCGAGCGCCAGCGTCAAAAGCGCCACGCCGCCTGGAAACAGGGTTTTGCCGATGTTCATGGACATCCTCGCTTTGCCGCGCTTGGGGTTGATGGCGGGCACGGGACCGGGCGTCAGTCGAGGTAGCGCGACGCCACCCAGCCTTCCAGGCCCCGGCCGAAGGCCCAGACGTGGGTCCAGGCTCCCTCGTGGGAGAGCACCTGCACCTGTTCGCCCTGGTTCAGGGAGGCGACGATGCCGCATTGGGTCGTGGGGCACGACCGCAGGCTCAGGCCCGCGGTGTTGACCACGGCGTAGACCGCATCGGGCGGCACGACGACTTCCGCGGGGGGCAGGGCCACGCAGCCGTAGTCCGGCGACCAGTAGAAGCCTTCAGGGCAGGGCGGCGGGGCCGGGTGGTAATAGACCGCCGGTCCGGCCGCGACCACGCAGCCCGACAGGGCCGCCGCGACGCCGAACAACGCCAAAAGGAGCACGCCTCGCACTGCCTTCATGGATGCTTCTCCCCTCCGGTCCCCGGCCTTGGCCTGAATTTCGCCGCCGCCCCTCGTCGGGCCGGCGGGGCGAAGGGACCATGACAGTATCCTTAGCCCCATTGCGGCGGCAGGGTCAATGACGGCGCGCATTCTTCCCGGCTCCCATGCCTTTACAAGTCATGTCGGATGGGAGTATTGCTGCCCTTTTTCCATCACCGGGAAGTTGCGACTCAAGGATGCCGTCATGCCCCAACATTTCCTGACCATACTGGACCTTTCCCGCGACGAGGCCGCCGGCCTGCTCGACCGGGCCGCCGCCATGAAGGCCGCCGACCACCGCTCGAACCTTCTGGACGGCAAAACCTGCATTCTCGTTTTCGAAAAAGCCTCCACCCGTACCCGCGTCTCCTTCGAGGTCGCCGTGCGCCATCTCGGCGGCTGGCCCATCTTCATGACGCAAAACGATTCCCAGCTCGGCCGCGACGAACCCATCCGCGACACCGCCCGCGTGCTCTCGCGTTACGCCCAGTGCCTCATCGTGCGCACCTTCGGTCATCACAAGCTGGAGGAACTGGCCGCGCACGGCTCCATTCCCGTGGTCAACGCTCTGTCCGACGAATACCATCCCTGCCAGATCATGGCCGACCTGCTCACCATGCGCGAGCACTCCGGCCGCCTGGACGGGCTCACCGTGGCCTTCGTCGGCGACGGCAACAACATCGCCCATTCGCTCATCAACGCCGCCGCCCGCTTCCCCATCCGGGTGGTGGTGGCCGCGCCCAAGGGCTACGAGCCCCATACGGCCGTGGTGGAGCGGGCCAGAAGCCAGGGCGCGGACGTGGCCGTGGTCAACGACCCGGTCGAGGCCGCCCGGGGCGCGCATTACCTCTACACCGACGTCTGGGCCTCCATGGGCCAGGAGGCGGAGCGCGAGACCCGGGCCCGCGCCTTCGCCGGCTTCCAGATCAACGACGCGCTCCTGGCCGTGGCCGCGCCAGGGGCCAAGGTGCTCCACTGCCTGCCCGCCCACCGGGGCGAGGAGATCACCGACGCGGTCATGGAAGGCCCGGCCTCCATCGTCTGGGACGAGGCCGAAAACCGGCTGCACATCCAGAAAGCCATCCTGGAATGGATCTTCACCAAGGGCTAGGGCCCGCTTTTCGATAAGGACACCGCCATGAGCAGCATCAAGAAAGTCGTCCTGGCCTACTCCGGGGGCCTCGACACCTCGGTCATCCTCAAGTGGATCAAGAAGACCTACGCCTGCGAAGTCGTCACCGTCACCTGCGACCTGGGCCAGGAAGAGGAACTCGACGGCCTGGAGGAAAAGGCCCTGCGCACCGGCGCGACCAAGGCCTACATCGACGATCTGCGCGAGGAGTTCGCCAAGGACTTCATCTTTCCCATGCTGCGGGCCGGGGCCGTCTACGAGGGCCGCTACCTGCTCGGCACCTCCATCGCCAGGCCGCTGATCGCCAAGCGCCTGGTGGAAGTCGCCCGGGCCGAGGGCGCGCAAGCCGTGGCCCACGGCGCCACCGGCAAGGGCAACGACCAGGTGCGCTTCGAACTGACCACGGGCGTGCTCGCGCCCGATCTGCGCACCATCGCCCCCTGGCGCGAATGGGACTTCGCCTCGCGCACGGATCTCCTCAATTTCGCCAAGGAAAACGGCATCCCCGTGCCCTCGGACAAGAAGGGCTCGGACCACAGCATGGACCGCAACCTGCTGCACCTGAGCTTCGAAGGCGGCGAGCTGGAAGATCCCTGGAACGAACCCAGCGCCGACACCTACCTGCTCACCGTGCCCGTGGAAAAAGCCCCGGACACGCCCGACGTCGTCACCATCGACTTCGAGCACGGCGACCCGGTGGCCGTTAACGGCGAGAAGCTCTCCCCGGCCGCGCTGATCAAAAAGCTCAACACCCTGGGCGGCAAGCACGGCATCGGCCGCATCGACATGGTGGAAAACCGCTTCGTCGGCATGAAGTCGCGCGGCATCTACGAAACCCCGGGCGGCACCATCCTGCACGTGGCCAAGCGCGACCTGGAAGGCATCTGCCTCGACCGCGAAGTCATGCACCTGCGCGACGGCCTCATCCCGCGCTACGCCGAAATGGTCTACAACGGCTTCTGGTACGCCCCGGAACGCAAGGCCCTGCAGGCCATGATCGACGAGGCCAGCAGCCGCGTCACCGGAACCGTGCGCGTCAAGCTCTACAAGGGCCAAGCCTACCCCCTCGGGCGCAAGTCGCCCAACAGTCTCTACAACCCCAAGCTCGCCACCTTCGAGAAGGACGAGGTCTACAACCAGGCCGACGCCACCGGATTCATCCGGCTGGTGGGCCTGCGGTTGCGGGGATTGGGGAAGTAGCGAGGAGAGGGAAGAGGGAAGATGCCTCCGGCGGCCGGGAGGGGGTGACCCCCTCCCGGACCCTCCCCGACGGGGCGTGCGGGGGAGTGGGCGGGACCGTCGGGCGGCGGGACGCCGAACGTTTGGGGGCGGAA
>NZ_JARKOZ010000106.1 GCF_029978005.1 Solidesulfovibrio sp.
TGCTCGCCGGCGGCGTGTTCAAGGGCGGCGACCTGGCCGCGCTTTTGCCCCTTCTACGCGAGCGCGTGGCCGCGGTCGGGCTTTTCGGGGCCAACCGCGAGGTCTTCGAGGCGGCCTGGGCCGGTCAGGTGCCCCTTTTCCACGAACCCACCCTCGAGGCGGCCATGACGCGGCTTTACGCCGACGCCCGGCCCGGCGACGTGGTGCTCCTGTCCCCAGCCACGGCCAGCTTCGACCTCTACGACGGCTACAAGGCCCGGGGCCGGGACTTCCAGCGGGTGTTCGCCGGCCTGCCCATGGACAGGGACGCGGGAGAAAAGGCATGAGCACGGTGCGCGTGCCCACGGCGGAAAGCAGGCTGCCCGGGCGCTTCGACTTGTGGCTTCTGGGCGCGGCCCTGATGCTGGCCGGCCTTGGCCTGGTCATGGTCTTTTCCTCGAGCGGCGTCATGGCCGAGCGCTTAAACGGCAACCGCTATTATTTCTTCCAGCGCCAGGCCCTGTTCGCCATGGTGAGCCTGGGGCTCATGACCATCTGCGCCTACATGCCGCGTCGGGTGCTCCACGGGCCGGTCTACCTCTGGCTTTTCGCCATCATCGGTCTCCTCGTCCTCACCCTGGTGCCGCCCTTTTCGGTCAAGGCCGGCGGGGCGCGCCGCTGGATGCACCTGGGACCGGCCACCTTGCAGCCCATGGAGCTGGCCAAGGTGGTGCTGGTCATGTACCTGGCCTATTTCTTCAGCCAGAAGCAGAAGCTCATCCGCTCCTTTTCCGTGGGTTTCATTCCGCCGGTCATGGTCACGGGCTTTCTCGGCCTCATCCTGCTGCTGCAGCCCGACTTCGGCGGCGCGGTCTTTCTCGGCATGCTCTTTTTTCTCATGAGCCTGGTCGGCGGCACGCGCATCACCTACCTGGCCGTGTCCATGATGTTCGGCGTCGGGGCCATGGGGCTTCTCATCGCCTCCTCGCCCTACCGCTTCAAGCGCTGGTTCGCCTTCCTCGATCCTTTCAAGGACCCGCAGAACGTCGGCTACCAGCTCGTGCAGTCCTTCTACGCCTTCGGTTCGGGCGGCGTGGCCGGAGCGGGCTTCGGCGCGGGCAAGCAGAAGCTCTTCTACCTGCCCGAGGCCCACAACGACTTCATCATGGCCGTGCTCGGCGAGGAGCTGGGGTTCATCGGCATCTCCATCGTCTTCATCTGCATCGGCATCCTGCTGTGGCGTTCCTTCCGGGTGGCCCTGGCCCAGGACGACCTGCGCGACCGGTTCACGGCCTACGGCATGGCCCTGGTGCTCGGGCTCGGGTTTCTGCTCAATCTGGCCGTGGTGCTCGGCTGCGTGCCGCCCAAGGGCGTGGCCATGCCGTTTCTGAGCTACGGCGGCTCGAACCTGCTTTCCTGCTTCCTGTGCGTGGGCATCCTGCTCAACCTTTCGCGGAGCGCACGGACATGACGCGCATCGTGCTGACCACGGGCGGCACCGGCGGCCACATCTTCCCGGCCCTGGCCGTGGCCGAGGCCTTGCGCGCCCGCCGCCCGGACGCCGAGGTCCTCTTCGTCGGCGGCCAGGGGCCCGAGGGGGCGCTGGCCGCCAAGGCGGGCCTGCCCTTCGTCGGCCTGCCGGCCAGCGGCGTTTTCGGCCGGGGGCTGCGCGCCCTGGCCGCGCCCTTCTGGATGCTCAAGGCCTTCGGTCTGGCCGTGCGGCTTTTCGGCAAGGCCCGCCCCGACGTGGTGGCCGGCTTCGGCGGCTACGCCGGGTTCATCCCTGTGGCCGCCGCCCGGCTCATGGGCATCCCCACGGCCATCCACGAGCAAAACAGCGTCCCGGGCGTGACCAACCGGGTCCTCGGCCGCTTCGTGGACCTCGTTTGCGTCACCTACCCCGACGAAAAGGGGGCTTTCCCGGCCAAAAAGACCGAGCGCCTGGGCAACCCCATCCGGGGCGGCATCGCATCCGGAGCCCACGCCGCGTCGGAAGGGGAAGGCAGGCGCCTGCTCGTGCTCGGCGGCAGCCAGGGGGCCAGGGCCGTCAACGACGCCGTGGCCGACATCCTGCCCCGGCTGCTCGACGCCGGCGTCGGCGTGCGCCTCCAGGCCGGCCGGGCGGATTTCGAACGCATGCGCGGCCGCCTCGCCGCCGTCATGGCGGCGCGTCCCGACGCCCCCGGCGCGCCCAGGGTGATTCTCGAAAACTTCATCGAGGACATGGCCGAGGCCTACGCCACGGCCGACCTCGTCCTGGCCCGGGCCGGGGCCACCACCCTGGCCGAGGCCACGGCCGCCGGCAAGCCGTGCCTGCTCATTCCCTTTCCCTTCGCCACCCACGACCACCAGTCCGTCAACGCGGACTACCTGGCCCGCTCCGGCGCGGCCGTGGTGGTGGCCCAGAAGGACCTGCCGGGCGTCGACCTGGCGGCCATGCTTCTCGAACTTTTAAACGACCCGCAGCGCCTGGAGGCGATGTCCCGGGCCTCGGCCGCCGCCGCCCTGCCGGACGCGGCCGACGCCGTGGCCGGGGCGCTGCTGCGGCTGGCCTCCTCGGGGGGAGGCGCGAAATGACCATCCACGCCAACGCGGCTTGCGGCCCCGGGGCCATGCGCACCAAGGTCCGCAAGATCCATATGATCGGCATCGGCGGTTCGGGCATGAGCGGCATCGCCGAAGTGCTCCTGAACCTCGGCTACGAGGTCTCGGGTTCGGACCTGGCCATGGGCGCGGCCGTCAAGCGCCTGGGGGGCCTTGGCGCGAACATCTCCATCGGCCACGGCCGGGAGAACCTCGGCGAGGCCGACGTGGTGGTCAAATCCACGGCCGTGGCCGCGGACAATCCCGAGGTGACCGCCGCCCGCGAGCGCGGCATCCCGGTCATCCCCCGGGCCGAAATGCTCTCCGAGCTCATGCGCCTGCGCACCGGCATCGCCGTGGCCGGCACCCACGGCAAGACCACCACCACCTCGCTTCTGGCCACCATCTTCACCGAGGCCGGCTTCGACCCCACGGTCATCATCGGCGGCCGCCTCAACGCCTACGGGGCCAACGCCCGTCTGGGCCAGGGCGAGTACCTGCTGGCCGAGGCCGACGAATCCGACGGCTCGTTTTTGTGCCTGTCGCCCATCGCCTCGGTGGTCACCAACGTGGACGCCGACCACCTGGACCACTACGCGGGCATCGAAGCCATCGACGACGCCTTCGTGGAATTTCTCAATCGCATCCCGTTCTACGGCGTGGCCGTGGTCTGCCTGGACGACCCGGGCGTGGCCCGCATCCTGCCCCGGGTCAACCGCCCCGTGCTGTCCTACGGCTTCGGGGAGAAGGCCCGGCTTCGCGGCACGGTCCTCGAGACCGGCGACGCCAGCCGCTTCCGCGTGAGCCTGGACGGCAACGACCTCGGCGAGATGCGCCTCAATCACCCCGGCCGCCACAACGTGCAAAACGCCCTGGGGGCCATAGGCATATCCATCGAGGCCGGGATCCCGGTGCCGGTCATCGCCGAGGCCCTGGCCAAGTTCGGCGGCGTGGGTCGGCGCTTCGAGCGCAAGGGCGAGCGCGCCGGGGTCACGGTCATCGACGACTACGGCCACCATCCGGCCGAGATCAAGGCGACCCTGGCCGCGGCCAAGGCCGTCTACCCCGGCCGCCGGCTGGTGGTGGCCTTCCAGCCCCACCGGTTCTCGCGCACCAAGGCGCTTTTCGGCGCTTTTTGCACCTGCTTCGCCGGGGCGGACAGCCTGCTTCTGACCGAGATCTACCCGGCCTCGGAAGCGCCCATCCCGGGAGTCAGCGGCGAGAGTCTGGCCCAGGGCATCCGGCAGGTGAGCAGGACGGACGTGTCCTACTACCGCGATTTCGCGGCCATGGAGGCGGCGCTGCCCGGAATCCTGCGCCCGGGCGACGTGCTCATGACCCTTGGCGCGGGCAGCATCTGGCAGGTGGGCGCGCACTACCTGGAGGCGGGTGGTGCCGCTTGAGCTCAGGCCCGGGCCGCTTCTGGCGGACCGGACCACCTTGCGCCTGGGCGGACGCGCCCTGGCGGAAGTCGTCTTCACCCGGCCCGAGGAGGCCGAAGGGTTGGGAGACGTCCTGGCCGGACAGGGCGGCGCGCCCTTCGTGCTGGGCGGCGGCAGCAACGTCCTGGCCAGGGACGGCGAGGTGCCGCTGGTGATCGTGAGCCCTCGCCTCGCGGGCGAGCCCGTGATCCTGCACGAGCGGCCCGAAGGCAAGATCCGGGTGCGGGTCGGGGCCGGGGTCAAGCTCCAGCGGCTGGTGGCCTGGCTGGCCACCCAGGGCCTGGCCGGCCTCGGCGGACTGGTCGGCGTGCCCGGGAGCGTGGGCGGGGCCGTGGCCGGCAACGCCGGTTCCTACGGCGAGGCCATGGGCGAGGTCCTGGCCCGGGTGCGGGTCTGGTCGCCGGAGACGGGTCTGGCCTGGATTTCGCGCCAGGGGTTTTCCACCGCCTACCGGCGGTTCGCGCTCACTGGCGTAGCGGGATTTTTCGTGGTGCTGGAGGCCGAGATCGACTGCGAGGTGGACGAGCCCATCGCCATCCGCCAGGCGATGATCGCCCACCTGAAGCAGAAAAAGGCCAGCCAGCCCATCACCGCGGCCACGGCCGGGTGCGTGTTCAAGAATCCGCCGGGCGAGGCGGCCTGGAAGCTGCTCGAGGCGGCCGGGTTTCGCGGCAAGCGGCTTGGAGGCATGGGGTTTTCCGAGAAACACGCCAACTTTTTGGTGAATTTCGGTGGAGGTACGGGCAGGGAGGCGCTTTCGCTCCTCGCGTCGGCAAGGGAGGCCGTGCGGGAGAAAAGCGGACATGAACTGGAACTGGAAGTGAGGGTGACGCCATGAACGTCAGGGTCGGAACGCTTTCCGGACTGGGGGTGGGAGGAGCGAGCAAGAAACGCCGCAACGGCTATGCGGGCGCGACGCCGCGCGTGACGGTCAAGAGCCGGGTGGTCAAATCCAAGGGGAACCGCAACCGCAATTCCCGCGGCGAATGCACCCTGCGCCTGCCGGCGGTGAGCATCGGCGGGGTGGGGCGGCTTTTCACCCGGGCCGTGTCCATGGCCTTCATGGGGGCGCTGGTGCTGGCCGTGAGCGTGGCCTTGCTGGCCGGCTACCGTTGGCTGACCACCATCAACTATTTCGCCCTGCAAAGCGCCACGGTCACGGGCTGTTCCCGGCTTTCCGAGGAGCATATCCGGCAGTTGGCCGGGCTGACCCCCGGGGTCAACGTGCTGTCGCTGTCCATGGACCGCATGCGGGCCGAGCTGGCCCGGGAGCCCTGGGTGGATTCGGTGTCCGTCAAGCGCGTTTTGCCTGGGACCGTCGTCATCGATGTGAAGGAAAAGGCCCCTTCCTATCTTGTGCAGTATCAGGGAACCCTCTATTACGCCGATGAGGTCGGACGCATCATCGACAAGGTCGAGCCCGGGCAGTTCGTTTCGCTGCCCCAGATCGAGGTCGAGGCCGGCATGGAAAAGCATCTGGCCCTGCTGGCCGATCTGCGTCGGGCCGTGGCCGAGCACCAGGTCCCCTTCGACTTCGGGCAGATCGCCTGGCTGCGCCTCAGCTGGGGCCGGGGCCTGGAGATCCGCCTCATGGACCCGGGCATCCTTTTGTGCCTGGGCTCCAAGGAATGGCGGCGCAATCTTTCGCGCATGAACCTCGTCTGGACGGACCTGCGCCGGCGCGGGGAGCTGGACAAGGTCGGGCTCATCACCTCCGAGGGGGACAAGGTCTGGGTGGAGAAACGCGGCAATTCGGGGGAAATGTCGCAAGGCTAGGGTTACGGTCTTGAAAGGTGCCTGGCATCCTTCAAGGAAGGTCAAATTTTTAAGAACGTTGTGCTTTGACTCCGTCCGCTTGTGCTTTGAGGATACGAGGCTAGGGGACCAAGGAGCGGGAAACGGCGGCATCGGGGGTCCTGCTCGCTCCGGGGGGGGCGATTTAGGACATGAAATCGTCGCGCGTTTGACGTAGAACCGAGCGCGGGCGATACCGACGCCGCGAGTGGAAACGTTCAGGGAGCGGTTTATGGCCAGGTCGGAACTTATTGTCGGACTCGATATCGGCACCACCAAAATCTGCGTGGTCGTCGGCGAACTCTCGCCCGAGGGCGTGGACGTGGTGGGCATCGGCACCAGCCCCTCCACGGGTCTGCGCAAGGGCGTGGTGGTCAATATCGAGCAGACCGTGCAATCCATCAAGAAGGCCCTCGAAGAGGCCGAGCTCATGGCCGGGTGCGAGATCCGCTCGGTCTACGCCGGCATCGCCGGCAGCCACATCAAGGGCTTCAACAGCCACGGGGTCATCGCCGTCAAGGGCGGCGAGGTCGGCCCCCGGGACATCGAGCGGGTCATCGACGCGGCCAAGGCCGTGGCCATACCGCTCGACCGGGAGGTCATCCACATCCTGCCCCAGGAATTCATCGTCGACGACCAGCGCGGCATCGCCGACCCCCTGGGCATGGCCGGCGTGCGCCTGGAAGTGCGCGTGCACATCGTCACCGGCGCGGTCACCAGCGCCCAGAACATCATCCGTTCCTGCCACCGGGCGGGCCTGGACGTCTCGGACATCGTGCTCGAATCCCTGGCTTCGTCCAAGGCCGTGCTCACGGGCGAGGAACGCGAAATCGGCGTGGCCTTGGTGGACCTCGGCGGCGGCACCACGGATCTGGCCATTTTCGCCAATGATTCCATCAAGCATACCGCGGTGTTGGCCCTTGGCGGCACCAATTTGACCAACGACATCGCCTTTGGCCTGCGCACGCCCATGGCCTCGGCGGAAAAGATCAAGATCAAGTATGGTTGCGCCCTGGCCGAGATGGTGCCAAAAGACGAGGTCATCGAGGTCATGAGCGTCGGGGGGAGGGAGCCCCGCCGACTCTCGCGACAGGTGTTGGCCGAGATATGCGAGCCCCGCGTGGAGGAGATGCTGGCGCTGGTGGACCAGGAGCTCATCCGCTCGGGCATGAAGAACCAGATCGGCGCGGGCGTGGTGCTTACGGGCGGCACGGCGCTGATCGAGGGCATCCAGGAACTGGGCGAACAGATATTCAACCTGCCCACGCGCATCGGCTACCCGGACAAGGTCGGGGGCCTCAAGGACGTGGTCAACAGCCCCATGTACGCCACGGCGGTGGGGCTGCTCATGTTCGGCGCGGAAAAGGAAGGCGTGGAACAGCGGTTTCGTATCCGCGACGAGAATGTCTTCAACCGCATTCTGGGGAGGATGCGGAAATGGTTCGTGGACGTGAAGTAGTCTGCGAGTGGCTGGCCTTTCGGGGGATTCACAGGGAGATTCGCTAGGGGGAGATTAGAAGATGGAATATTTGGAACTTGACCAGGGCTCCAACGCCCGCATCAAGGTCATCGGCTGCGGCGGCGGCGGCGGAAACGCCGTGGAGAACATGATTTGTTCCGCCATGTCCGGCGTGACCTTCATCACCGCCAATACCGACATCCAGGCCTTGCAGAAGTCCCAGGCCGAATACCGCATCCAACTCGGCGAGAAGCTCACCAAGGGCCTCGGCGCGGGGGCCAACCCCGACGTCGGCCGCGACGCCGCCCTGGAGAGCATCGACGCCATCCGCGCCGCCATCGGCGATTGCGACATGGTCTTCGTCACCGCCGGCATGGGCGGCGGCACCGGCACCGGCGCCGCCCCGGTCGTGGCCCAGGTGGCCAAGGAGGCCGGGGCGCTCACCGTGGCCGTGGTCACCAAACCCTTCTATTTCGAGGGCAAGAAACGCCTGCTCTCGGCCGAGAAGGGCGTGCAGGCCCTTCGGGACGTGGTGGACTCCATCATCACCATTCCCAACGACCGCCTGCTGTCGCTGGCCTCCAAGAAGGCCACCTTCATCGAGATGCTCAAAAAAGCCGACGAGATCCTTTATTTCGCGGTCAAGGGCATCTCCGACCTGATCATGGTCCCGGGCCTGATCAACCTGGACTTCGCCGACGTGAAGGCCGTGATGAGCGAGATGGGCCTGGCCATGATGGGCTTCGGCACCGCGCGCGGCGAGTCCCGCGCCCGGGAGGCCGCGCTCAAGGCCATCACCAGCCCCTTGCTCGAAGACGTCACCATCGACGGCGCGCGCGGCGTGCTCATGAACATCACCTGCGGCCCGGACCTCACCATCGAGGAAGTGGACGAAGCCGCCTCCACCATCACCGAGGCCGTGCACGAGGACGCCAAAGTCTTCTTCGGCACCGTCTTCGACCCCGACGCCACGGACGAGATGCGCATCACCGTCATCGCCACGGGCATCGAATCGGCCATGCAGCGCGACGCCGCGCCGGCCCAGAAGCGCGAGGAGCAGCAGAAGTCCGTGGAAGTGATCACCAGCCTGTCCCGGCAAAAGCCGGCCACCCCGCCCATGGGCGGAGGCGGCGGCGGAGGCGGCGGCGTGCAGAGCCCGCGCAGCATGCGCGTGCTGTCCAGCCAGCAGGCCAACGACTACAACATCCCGGCCTACCTGCGCAAAGGCGGCAAGAAGGGCAACCCCGAGGCCGCCCTGTCCCAGAGCGCCATCAAGGCCCAGCCCGCCGGCGAGGAGGAGTTCCTCTTCGACGAGGAGGAGTTCGAGATTCCCTCCTTCATCCGCATGCAGGCGGATTAGCGGGGCGTCCGTAAAAAAGACGCCGGTATTTTCGGGGGCAGGGTCGGTTGAACCTGTTGCCGACGGGAGTGCTCCCCTTCGTTTCCGGAGATGCGATCCGGGCGCGGAGGGCTCGTCCCTTTGCGCCGGCTCCGTCCGGGGAGCCCCGGCGCCCCGGGACGGCTGGAAGGACCTTTGAGCGAAAAGACGCGGGCGAGGGTCCATTTCGGGCTGGACAGGCCCGATATACGCGATTTCGGCGGTCGGCTGCCCGTGGCCCTGGCCGTGCCGGGCGACGTCGCCCTGGCGCTCTCGGCCCTGGGCTGGCAGGCGGCCTGGCGACTGCTGACGGAAAATCCGGCCCTGGCCGTGGAGCGCGTGTTCTGCCGTCCGGACCGGCCGCCCGTCGCCGAGGATTCCGGCCTCCCCCTGGCCCGGTTCCCGGTGGTCGCCTTTTCGCTGTGCTACGAGGAAGACTACCTGCCCGTGGCGGCGGCCCTGGTCGCCGCGGGCATCCCCCTGCGAGCCGAGGCGCGGCCCGACTTTCCCATCGTCATGGGAGGCGGGCCGCTTTCCTTCATCAATCCCGCGCCCATCCTGCCGGCGCTGGACCTGCTCTACGTCGGCGAGGCCGAGGCCGGGCTGGCCCAGGTCATGGACAGGCTGCGCCGCGCCGCCCTCGCCGGTGCCGACAAGGCCGCGTGCCTTGACGCCGTGGCCGGCCTGCCGGGCGTGCTCGCGCCCGGGCGCACGAAAACGCCCGTGGCCCGCACCGTGGCCCGCTGCGCCGAGGCCCCGGCCGTGCTGGCCGAGCCGGTCCATTCCTGCTTCGTCTCCGGCCACGCCGCCTTCCGCGACATGTTCCTGGTCGAGGTCAACCGGGGCTGCCCCTACGGCTGCCGCTTCTGCGCCGCCGGCTACGTCTACCGCCCGCCGCGCCAGGCCAGGCTTTCCGACCTCCAAGCGCTCATCGAGGACGTCTCGCCGCGCAAGGTGGGGCTCGTGGGCACGGCGCTGACGGACTGGCCGGACCTGCTGCCGTTTCTCGGCTGGCTGAAGGCGCGGGGCACGAAGTTCTCCCTGTCCTCCGTCCGGGCCGACGGCGTCACCCCGGAACTCCTTTCCGTCCTTCGCGAGGCCGGCCTTCGCACCCTGACCCTGGCCCTGGAGGCCCCTAGCGACCGGCTGCGCCGTGCCGCCAACAAGCGCCTGTCCGTGGAGGCGCTGCTCCGCGCCGTGTCCCTGGCCGGCAAGCACGGCGTCAACCACTTGAAGTTCTACCTCATCGTCGGCTGGCCCGGCGAGGAGGAGGCCGATTTCGAGGCCCTCGCGCCGTTGCTTGGGCAAATCGCCGAGGCCGCTTCCATCGGCGTGGGCAAGCGGGGCGTGGCCCATGCCACGCTCTCCGTCAATCCCCTGGTGCCCAAGCCCGCAACGCCCATGCAGTGGGCCCCCATGGCCTCCGAGGCGGCCATCGAGGCGGCCTACGCCCGGGTGCGCGCCGCCGCCAAGCCGCTGAAGGGCTTCAAGGTGGAGGTGGAAAACGCCTCGGCCGCCCGTCTGCAAGGGCTTCTCGCCCGGGGCGACGCGGCCCTGTTCGGGCTCGTCGAAAAGGCCCTGGAGGCGGGGAGCTTTCGCCGGGCGCTCAAGACCTGGGACGGCGACGTGGCCGCCTACCTCGACCGCGACCGCCCCCGCGACGAGGTCTTCCCCTGGGACGTGGTGGACGTGGGCGTCTCGCGCGACTTCCTGTGGCGCGAGTGGGAGCGCTACCGCGAGGGCGTGCCCACGGCCAAATGCCCGCCCGCCGGCTGCGGCGACTGCCGCCGCTGCGGCGTTTACGCGCGCGGGGAGAAGGGGTAATCCGGCGGCGAAGGAGTCCGCCATGACCATCCCCCTCTACCTGGCCTTCGTGGCCGCAGCGTCTCTACTCCTCGTCTTTCCCGGCCCCACCGTGCTCATGGTCGTCGGCTACGGCCTGGCCGAGGGGCGTACGTCCGTGTGGTCCCTGGTGGCCGGCGTGTGCCTGGGCGACGCCGTGGCCTGCGCCGGCTCCCTGGCCGGCCTCGGCGCGATCCTGTCCGCCTCGGCCGCCGCCTTCGTCTGCGTCAAATTCGTGGGCGCGCTCTACCTCGTCTGGCTCGGCATCGGCATGCTGCGCGCCGACGACGTGGCCGCGTCCCCGACTCCCTGCCCGGCCGGGCGCAAATTCGCCCGCGCTTTCACCGTCACCGTCCTCAACCCCAAGACGCTGCTTTTTTTCGTGGCCTTCCTGCCCCAGTTCGTGAGCCCCTCCAGCCCGGCCCTGCCGCAGCTGGTGCTGCTCGGCGCGACCTTCGTGGCCCTTGGCGCGGTCAACACCGCCGTCTATGCGCTGCTCTCCGGCAGCCTCGGCGGCCGCATCCGCGATGCGCGCTTCGTGCGGCGGCTGCGGCGCGTGGGCGGCGGCGCGCTCATCGGCGCGGGCGTCATGACGGCGGTGGCGGCCAGGCGGTAGTGCCGTGTTCCTGAAACAGGCATATCAATAAATCGCCCCCTGATAAGACAGGCGCGTTATCAGGGGGCAGGGCAGGAGCCGGGCGGCAAGGGGCGAAAAGGGGGAGAGGCCCCGCTGTCCGCCCGACGGGGAAACGGGGCGTAGCGGCCTATTTCCCCTGGCCGAGGGTGCGCAGGAAGGCGCGGTAGCCGGCCTGGTCCAGGAGCAGTTCGGGGTCCTCGGCGTCGTCCGGGGCATCGGGCCGCACCCGGATGATCCAGCCGTCGGCGTAGGGCTCGGCGTTGACGAGGTCGGGCAGGTCCTCGAGCACGGTGTTGACGCCGGCCACCACCCCGGCCACGGGCATGTACAGCTCGTTGGCCGACTTCATGGACTCCACCGTGCCGAAGCTCTCGCCGGCGGCGAAATACGCCCCGAGCGCCGGCAGGCCCACGTAGACCACCTCGCCGAGCTGGTACTGGGCGAAGTCGGTGATGCCGCAGGCCACCTCGCCGCCGTCCGGCATGACCCAGATGTGTTCGGTGGTGTAGCGCCGGTCGTCCGGGAGGCTGATTTCGGGCGAATCCTGCATGGTGCTTCCTCCTTGGCGGGGCATGCCCGCGGCGAAAAAGGGCCCCGGGCCGGGCAAGCGCCGTGCGGCGCGTCCGGCCCGGGGCGGGAGGGGGTTATTCCCCGGCCGGCAGGTACTCCTGGCGCTGGCCGTTGACGCTGTACGAATAGGCCACTTCGCAGGCCTGCTTGACCATGTTGGCCACGGAGCAATACTTGATGGCCCCCAGCTCGAAGGCCTTGCGGAACTTCTCGAGCGTCAGGCCCTCGCCCGTCACGGCGTAGTGCACGCGGATGACGGTGAACACCTGCGGGATCGCCTCCTGGCGCTCGGCCTCCACCGAGATGGCGAAGGAGTCGTAGCCCAGGCGCATCTTGTTCATGGCGTGGCCCACTTCGATGCCGGTGCAGCCGGCCAGCGAAATGAGCATGAGCTCCATGGGCCGGATGCCCTCGTTGGCCCCGCCGTAGACGGCCGAGGCGTCCATGGCCACCACGCGGCCTTCGGCGTCGGTTCCGTCGAAGCGCATCTGCCCCTTCCACTGCACGTTCACGGTATACATGGCGGTACTTCCTTTTTTGTTTTCCGTTGGTTGCGTCCGTCGCCGTCAGTTGGCCCGGGCCATGGCCACGGCCTGCTCGCGCGGGGCGGTGCAGGCGATGGTGACGAGCCACAGGAACAGAATGATGATGAACAGGAACATGCCGATCAGGCCCGTGGTCCGCAGCCAGTCCGCGGCGGCGAAGCTCGCCACGGCGAAGACCGCCGCGCCGCCGACGCCGATGTCGCGCAGCCAGCGCTTGCCGTTTTGCGGCGTGACGAAGCTCCAGCCGCCGTCGAAGAGCGTGATGAGCGTCAGCGTCGAGATGTTCACGCCCATGGCCACCCAGACCGGGTGGGTGTTGAGGTAGAAGTGGGCCACGGACCAGCCGCCGAGGTGGTTCCAGAGCAGGCCCGAGGCGAACCCGGCCACGAGCGCCCAGGTCGCGCCGCGCCGGCCGGCCAGGGGCCAGAAGAGCGCCGCCACCACGGGCGCGAAGGTGGAGCCGTTGCGCGCCGTCCAGGCGAAGATGTTCCACCAGGCGGCCTGCTCCGAGCGCATGTAGCCGAAGACCACCATGAGCACGGTCAGAAGGACCAGGGACCACTTGGTGTAGCGCACGAGGTCGGCGTCCGAGGCGGCCGGGTTGAGCGCGCTGCCCACGTCCTTGCCGAGGCTCGTCGCGCCCGAGAACTGGCACGGCGCGCCCCAGCCCAGGGCGCAGGCCCAGATGCCGAGGGTGAAGATGCCGACCAGGGGCGCGGGCATGTTGGCCATGAGGTACTTGGGCACGGCGACCAACCCCCGGGCGTTGCCCGGCATGACCGCCGCGGCCGCGATGCCGATGACGATGCCCATGACGATGAAGATGACGTTGAAGCCGGCGGCGATGAAAAGGCCCTTGCGGCCTTCGTCGGGCGTGCGGCAGGACAGCGACATCTGGAAGGCCGCCTGGGCCAGGAGCACGTTGATCCAGAAGGTGCCGAACCAGGCCAGGATGGTCTGCAGGCCCACGCCCGACATGTTCGCGAACTGCGGCTTTTCGGCCAGGAAGGCGCCGAGGCCCCCCAGGCCGGGGTTGACCAGCACGGCGTAGCCGCCGACCAGGAACATGGCCATGTAGGCGAAGAAGTTGGCCGTCTGGGTCATGGCCACGGACCACATGCCGCCGGCCTGCAGGAACACGTAGAGCAGGGCGGCGGTGATGATGACCGCGGTCATGAGGTCGATGCCGGTGATGGCGTTGATGCAGGAGGCGAAGGCCAGGGCCGTGGCCACGGACCACATGGGGAAGGTGAAGGCCGTGATGGCCCCGGCGATGGCCTTGGCCATCCGGCCGTACTTGTCGCCGATGAGCCCGGAGATGGTGACCATCATCTTGCGCCGGAAGGGCCCGATGAGGACCAAGGCGATGATGAGCACGTGGCTCATCTCGGCCACGCCGTACCACATGGCCGAGACGCCCTTGAGGTAGGCCAGTTCCAGGATGGCGATGAAGGTGGAGCCGGAAAAAAGGCCGGTGATGCAAAAGGCCACCGTCCAGCGCCCGAAGCAGCGGCCGCCGACGAAGTAATCGTCGCCCTTCTTGGCCCGCCGCTTCATGATGTGCCCTAAAGTGACGAGCAGGATGGTGTAGGCCAGGGCCAGGCCGAACATCCAGAGCGTGTAGTTTTGCATGGCGCACTCCGTTTCGCGCGCGATCCCCTCAGGCCGCGTGCGACTGTTCGCCGAGCAGGCTCCGGGCCGCCTCGGCGAGGGTTTCGGACAGGGAAGGATGGCTGTGCACCGTGGCGGCCAGCTGCCGCACGGTCAGGCGGTTTCGCACGGCCAGGGCGGCCTCGGCCACCAGCTCGCTGGCCTGGGCGCCGAAGAGGTGCGCTCCGAGAATGCGGCCGTCGGCGGCGTCGGCCACGAGCTTGACCAGGCCGACCGGCTCGCCGAGCGTCTGGGCCCGGCCGTTGGCTCCGTAGGTGGCGCGCCCGACGGCCACGGCCAGGCCCCGCCCGGCGGCCTGCTCTTCGGTCAGCCCCACGCCGGCGATCTCCGGCACGGTGTAGATGCAGGCGGGGATGGCCTCGTAGTCCATTTCCTCGTTTCCCCCCATGGCATTGGCCGCGGCCACCATGCCCTCGGCCGAGGCTACGTGGGCCAGCATGGGGCCGGGGGTCAGGTCGCCGGCGGCGAAGACGCCCGGGATCGAGGTGCGCATGCCCGCATCCACGGCCACGAACGGCCCTTCCCGAACGAGCCCGGGCAGGGCCACGATGCCGTCCACGGGCGCGGGACGCCGGCCGACCGCCGCCAGCACCTTGCGGCACACGGTCTCGGTTTCCCCGCCGCGTCCGGCGTGGCGCACGGCCAGCATGTCGCCCCGGGGCACGATCCCGGACACGGCCGCCCCGCGCACGACGGTCACGCCCTGGCGCTTCCACAAGGGAATGAGCCGCTTTTGCAGCTCCTCATCCACCATGGGCAGGATGCGCTCGGCCGCCTCGATGACCGTGACTGCGCTGCCGAGGCTGGCGAAGAGGCAGGCGAATTCCATGCCGATGACCCCGCCGCCGATGACCGCGAGCGTGTCCGGGACGTCGGATGCGTCGAGCAGGGCGTCGCTCGTGACCACGCCCGGCAGGTCCAGGCCCGGGATGGGCGGCAGGGTCGGGCGCGCGCCGAGGCACAGCAGGATGTTGCGGGCGGACAGGCGCTCCTGGCCGCCCGGGCCGCTCACGGTGACCGTTTCCGGGGCGGGCACCTGGCCCAGGCCCGAAAAGACGGTCACCCCGGCGGCGGCCAGCAGCCGGGACACGCCCTGGGCCAGCCCGGCCACCACCTGGTCCTTCCTGGCCAGAAGGGCGGCCAGGTCCATGACGGGCCGGCCGCCGCAGGACACGCCCCAGGCCGCCGCCCCGCTCACGGCGGCCAGGACCGACGCGCCGTGGATGAGCGTCTTGGTGGGGATGCAGCCCCGGTTAAGGCAGGTTCCGCCCAGGCCGTCTCTCTCGACCAGGGCGACCTTGCCGCCGAGCCTGGCTGCCCTGGCGGCGGCGACGTAGCCAGCCGGCCCCCCGCCGATGACTGCGAGATCGAATCGTGTTTGCGCCATCAGTGGCAATCCTCCCTTCGTTTGTGCGGAAAAGAACGTGTTTCCTCCTGAAACAACAAACGGGCCAAGGAAGGAATATTGTTTTTACTCGGGATGTTAGCTGCAGATTTGGAGGATGGTGGCCACAAGGAGCTTGTGACGTAACGAACCTGCGGAGAACATAAAAAGCGAATAATTTCAGTATGTAACTGGAAGAGAATCAGGAAAGGGCGGCGGTCCGTTTCCGGACCGTGGTTCATTTCCGGACCGAGAGGCCGTGCTCGCGCAGTTTGCGCAGCAAGGTGGTGTGGGGGACGCCGAGGCGCTTGGCCGCGCCGCGCAGGCTGTCGGCCGCGGCCAGGGCCGTCTCCAGGCAGCCGCGTTCGAAGCGGGCCACGGCCTCGCGCAGGCCTTCGCCGGGCAAGGGGTGGTCCGTTCCCGGACCAGGGGGCAGGGACGGGCGGACGGCCGTGGCCAGGGACTGCCAGACCGGGTCGGCGCTTTCGTCCATGCCGGACAGCACGGCCAGGCGCTCCATCATGTTGGCCAGCTCGCGCACGTTGCCGGGCCAGGGATAGGCGGCGAGCAGGGCGCGCTGGGCGTCGGTGAGGATGATGCGCCGGCGCAGGCGGCGGGAGAACTGGGCCAGGAAGCGCTCGGCCAGGGGCACGACGTCCTCGGGCCGCTCGCGCAGGGGCGGCACGGCCAGGGGCACGACGTTGAGGCGGTAGTAGAGGTCCTCGCGAAAGGTCTTTTCCGCGACCATGCGCCGCAGGTCGCGGTTGGTCATGGCGATGACCCGCACGTCCACCCGGATGGGGGCGCGCCCGCCGATGCGGTGGAAGACGCCTTCCTGCAGGGCGCGCAGGAGCTTGACCTGCAGCCCCGGCCCCATCTCCCCGACCTCGTCGAGCATGAGCGTGCCTCCGCTGGCCACCTCGAACAGGCCGATGCGACCGGCCCGGTCCGCGCCGGTGAAGGCCCCTTTCTCGTAGCCGAAGAGTTCGGCCTCTTGGAGATGTTCGGGAATGGCCCCGCAGTTGATCTGGATCAGCGGCCCGTCGCGCCTGGGGCTGTGGCGGTGGATGCGCATGGCCACCACCTCCTTGCCCACGCCCGTCTCGCCGGTGATGAGGATGGTGGAGTCCACGCGGCCGACGCAGGCCGCCTGCTGGAACAGCCGGACCATGGAAGGGCTCTCGGCCACGGGCGGGTCGTCGTCGAAGCGGGAGGTGCGCAGGGCCTCGATCTCGCGGCTTTTGCGGTCGGCCTCGCGGCGCAGGGCGTCGACTTCGCTCAGGTCGCGCAACGTGGCCACGTAGCGGGAGGGGACCCCGTCCGGGTCGCGCAGGGGCGAGACCGTGAGCACCATGCGCCGGCCGCCGTCCTCGTCCACCAGCCGGGCGAAGGCCGTGCCCCCGGCCAGGCAGGCCCGTATGCCGGCGGCCACGGCCGAGGCTGGCGTGTCGCCGTCCGGGGCGACGTCGTCGGACCAGCCCGGAGCCAGGGCGGCGAAGCGCTGGTTGCGGGAGACCTCCCGACCCTCGTGGTCGAGGACCAGGATGCCGTCCATGGCGCAGTCGATGATCTGGCGCATCTCGTGGGTGCGCCGTTCGGCCGTGTCGAAGGCGTCGTAGACCTTGCGGATGAGCTCCATCTTGGTGAGCACGCCCACGAGCCGGTTCTGGTCGTTGAGCACGAGCAGCCGCTCCATGGGCATCTGATGGCACACGACCTCGAACTGCTCGTCGTTGCGCACGGACACGATGTTCGGGTCCATGACCTCGCGGATGGCGACGTCCGTGCCGAAGCCCTGCTTGAGGGCGTCCACCACGCGGAAGATGGTGAGGATGCCGACCGGCGCGCCGTCCGGCCCGAGGATGGGGACGCAGTTGACCCCGGTGCGCTTGTACACGGCCAGGGCGTCCTCGACGCGGTGGTCCGGGGTGAGGGTCTCCGGCGAGGCGTGCATCACCTGTTCGACGCGCATGAACCCTCCTGGCGGCCCGGATGCTGCAAGCGCCAGCCCGCGCATGGCGAAGAGTCCCGGAAAGAAAGCTTCCGCGACCGGCCGCTCTCGCCGGACTGCCCAGGCGCGGCGAACGGGGCGTCGGTGTTAGGCGTGCTCCTTGGGGAAGATCACCTCGACCTGCTCGGCCCCTTCCTTGCGGATCTCGATGCGCCCGATGACGCGGGCGTACTCGTGCAGGGCTTTGAGGCGCTGCATGACGTCCCCGGCGATCTCCGGGGCGACCACCAGCATGAAGCCGATGCCGCAGTTGAAGATCTGCAGCATCTCCGGCCAGGTGAGGCCGCCCTGCTCGCGCAGCCAATCGAAGACCGGCGGGACCTCCCAGGAGCCGAAGCGGATGTGGGCGGCCACGCCCCGGGGCAGGATGCGGTTGACGTTGTCGTAGAAGCCGCCGCCGGTGATGTGGACCATGCCCTTGATCTCGAAGTCGCGCAGGAGGTTGAGCACGGTCTTGACGTAGATGCGGGTGGGCGCGCACAGCGCCTCGGCCACGGTCTTGCCGGCGTGGGGGATAGGGGCGTCCGGGCCCAGGCCCGAGGCGTCCAGGATCTTGCGAATGAGCGAATAGCCGTTGGAATGCGGGCCCGAGGCCTCGATGCCGATGACGACGTCGCCCACGCCGATGCTCGAACCGTCGACGATCCTGGCGTTGTCCACGATGCCCACGCAAAAGCCGGCCAGGTCGTAGACCCCGTCGGGGTAGAAGCCCGGCATCTCGGCCGTCTCGCCGCCGAGCAGGGCGCAGCCGGCCTCCTTGCAGCCCTCGGCGATGCCGGTCACGACCCGGGCGGCCAGGTCCACGGAAAGCTTGCCCGTGGCGAAATAATCCAAGAAGAAAAGCGGCTTGGCTCCCTGAACCAGAATGTCGTTGACACACATGGCCACAAGGTCGATACCCACGGTATCGTGCCGATCGAAGTCATGGGCGAGCTTGAGCTTGGTGCCCACGCCGTCGGTGGAGGAGACGAGCACCGGCTCCTCGTAGGCCCCGGCCTCGAGCTTGAACAGGCCGCCGAAGCCGCCGATGTCGGAGACCACGCCCTTGCCGTAGGTGCCGGCCACAATGGATTTGATGCGCGAAACCAGGGTGTTGCCAGCGTCGATGTCAACGCCCGCGGCCTTGTAGGCTGCCGATCTGTCGGCCATGGGGAGCTCCTTGCGAGGACTGCGACATGAAAACATTTTCCTTTAGTGTTTTTGCGGCCCGAATTCAAGGGAAGCCTTCGCGCCCGTTTCCTGCGGCGGCCGTGGCCCTGGCCGTCCTGTTTTCAGGCCTGTCCCTGGCCTGCCCCCGGCAGGCCACGGCCGACGGCGGCGCGGAGCCTTCGCGCTACGGTCCGCCGCCGGAGCTGCCGGCCGGCTCGTACAGCGACGACGACGCGCCGCGCCGCGACATCCACATGGGCACCGTGGACCACATGCGCATGGGCCGCGACGACGACGGCAACGTGATCATGGAGGTCCGACCCCGGCCCAAGCAGACGCAAGACCAGCCGCAAGCCGGCCCGTTCTACATCTATCCGCAGGTGGGCCTGCCCATGGGCGGCCAACCCGGCATGGGCCAACCGGGCATGCGTGTTCCGGGCCAGCCCCAGGCCGGCCCGGGGCAGGGCGGCCAGGGCGCTGGCGGCGGCCAAGGCCGCCAAGGGGGGCAGCCGGGCCAGTACGGCCAGAGCGGCCAGCCCATGGGCGGCCAGACGTCCTCGGGCTGGCCGGGGGGACAGACGAACCAGGGCGTGACATCCCAAGGTCAGGCGTTGCAGGGGCCGGCCTCCCAGGGACAGTCCAGCCAAGGGCAGGCTTCCCAGGGACAGGCCTCGCCGGGCCAGACGAACTTCGGGCAGACGTCCTCGGGCCAGTTCGGCACAGGACCGTCCGGCTTCGGCCAGACCTCTTCGGGCCAGTTCGGCGCGGGGCAATCCGGCTTCGGCCAGACGACCGGGAGCCAGTCCGGAGGCGGCTCGTAGCGCGGTGTTCCCTGAAAAGGGACGGCGGTATTTTTCAGGGGAAAATATTTTACGGCGTATTCTCCTCGAAGATCGCCCGGGCGGTCTCGGGGAGGCGACGGGAGACGTCGCCGGGAGGACGCCATGCATCCGGCAAGATTGTGGAAGAAGCTGCCCGACGGTCGCGTCTCCTGCCGGCTGTGCGCGCATTTTTGCCGCATCCCGGAGGGCGGGCGCGGCCTGTGCGGGGTGCGCGTGAACCGGGACGGGGCGCTTTTCACCCTGGTCTACGACCGGGTGGCGGCGGCCAACCTCGACCCGGTGGAAAAAAAGCCGCTTTATCATTTCCTGCCCGGCAGCCTGACCTTTTCCTTCGGCACCATGGGCTGCAACCTGTCCTGCTCCTTTTGCCAGAACTATTCCCTGTCCCAGCCTCCGCGCCAGGGCAAGGCCGTGGCCGGCGAGCGCGCCACGCCCGCCGACCTCGTGGCGGCGGCCAAGCGGTCCGGCGCGGCCTCGATCTCCTACACCTATTCCGAACCCACGATCTTTTTCGAGCTGGCCCAGGACACGGCTACGCTCGCCCGGGAGGCCGGGCTCAGGAACATCCTGGTGTCCAACGGCTTCCAGAGCCGGGCCTGCCTGGAGGCGCTCGCCGGCCTGGTGGACGCGGCCAACATCGACCTCAAGGCCATGGACCCGGCCTTCTACGAGGAGGTGTGCGGGGCCAGGCTGTCGCCGGTGCTCAAAAACCTCGCGCACATGCGCCGGCTCGGCTGGTGGCTGGAGGTGACCACGCTGCTCATCCCGGGGCGCAACGACGACGCAGGGCAGTTGCGCCGACTGGCCGGGTTCCTGGCCGGCGAGCTCGGCCCGGACACGCCCTGGCATCTTTCGCGCTTCCATCCCGACTTCGCCATGCGCGACGTGCCGGCCACGTCCGCGGAGAGCCTGGAGCGGGCCTGGGCCATCGGCCGCGAGGCCGGACTGCATTACGTCTACGTGGGCAATGTGCCGGACGAGGCGCGTAGCGCGACCTATTGCCCTTCCTGCGGGGCGAGGGTCATCGAGCGGCAGGGGATGGGGCTTCGGGCGGCCCGGACGCGCGGGGGCAAGTGCGTGGCCTGCGGCGCGGCCATCGCCGGGCGGGGCCTGCCCTGACGGCCCGGCGGCGTCTTGCCATGGGCGGGAAGTTGCAGTAACCAGTGCGCTCTTCGTCGGGGCGTGGCGCAGACTGGTAGCGCGCCTGCTTTGGGAGCAGGATGCCGGGTGTTCAAATCACCTCGCCCCGACCAATATATTTCAAGGGGATAGGCCGTGTTCGACCTATCCCCTTTATCATTTGGATAATCGGGTTGGATAACCTCTCGGCCAACCATACAGGATAACGAGGGAATTTTGGATAACATTCGGGCAGGATGCGGCCCACAAACGGGCAGGCTGCGGGCTGTACCACATGGGACAATACGGGGACAAGGCCCTTTCAAGCTTCTTGCAAAAAAATGGGCCCCCCTTTCGGGAGGCCCAACAGATAACTAGCTCGCTGATCCGGATTTTTCAGCCGTGGCAACCGGGCGATGGTTTGGCACTTCTTGTCACAGGGCAGGTGGTAATAATTGTCGGCGGTCATCTGGATCGATTGCCTGTATGACCGCACGATGGCTGAATGCTCCCTGCCCTGACTTGCGAATGCATATCCGGCCCGTTATTCTTATTAAAAAAAGCTGGTTTTCCATTTCTTCCATCGTCAAAGCTGGGCAGGGCAACGATGCAATTCATCAAAGATGGCCCGGACATACCGGAAAGGCTGCTTCAGGACCACGAAGATGGTCGGGTTGTGTTCTTCTGTGGTGCGGGAATTTCCTATCCCGCTGGCTTACCAGGGTTTAGGGGTTTAGTAGATCAGATTTACAAAACACTTGGAACTGTACATACTCCTATAGAGGACCAAGCATATCTTCGTGGACAATATGATGTTACCTTGGACTTGCTAGAACATCGCTTCCCAGGACAGCGATTGGCTGTCAGGAGTGCATTAGCTAAGATTCTAAAACCAAAGTTGAGACGCAAAGGATCGACTGATACTCATGCCGCGCTGCTGCAATTAGCACAGAATCGTGACGGCATGACGAGATTGATCACAACGAATTTTGACAGTATATTTCAGTACTTAATAAAAAAGTCTAAGTCTAACATTCCAACATTTCCGGCACCTTTATTGCCTATTCCAAAGAATAGTCGCTGGAATGGAGTAATATACCTGCACGGACTGCTCTCTGACCCGCTTGATGGCAGCATCTTGCATCGCCTCGTCTTAACTAGTGGCGACTTTGGCCTTGCTTATCTCACTGAGCGTTGGGCAGCTCGCTTCGTCACCGAATTATTCCGTAATTATATCGTATGCTTTGTTGGATACAGCATAAATGATCCTGTATTGCGCTACATGATGGATGCACTCGCGGCTGATCGTATGCTTGGGGAAAACACACCCCAGGCATATGCCTTAGGTTCCTGCTTACCTGGGCAGGAAACCGAAACCCACACCGAATGGGAAGCTAAGGGTGTGACACCAATACTTTACCACGCACAGGAGGTTTGCAACGACCATTCCGCCCTACACAAAACTCTTAAGGCTTGGGCGGATACCTATCGAGATGGTGTACGTGGCAAGGAACGAATTGTTTTTGAATGCGCACTAGCACAGCCATTAGCTAGCACAAAACAGGACGACTTCGTCGGCCGCATGCTTTGGGCCATTTCACACGATTCAGGTTTACCAGCAAAGTACTTTGCCAACTTTGACCCCGTGCCAACACTGGACTGGCTGAAACACCTCAGCGAAAACCGCTATTGCCAAGACGATCTGCCAAGATTCGGCGTGCCACATCTAGCGCCACAGGATGGCAACTTGAGATTTTGCCTAACATGCCGACCTACTCCATATCATCTTGCACCCTTTATGATGCTGGCAGATGGAGGTCATACAAACAGCCGATGGGATGCCGTTATGTACCATCTTGGCTGTTGGCTGCTCCGACACTTAGCTGATCCAAAGCTTATATTGTGGATAGTAGAGCAAGGCTGTCAACTGAACGATCACTTTGCCAAAATGATTGATGGCCGCCTCAATTATATTTTCCGGCTCAACCGAGATGGAAAAATAGATGAGATTGAATGTATCAAGAAAAATGCACCAATGTCCATTCCAGATAATATCACATTAAAGATTTGGGACATTCTTATTTCAGGACATATCAAGTTACCTAGACATCATCATACTATATTTAATTGGATAAAAAAATTCAACTCACATGGGCTCACAACATTTCTACGCGTTGAGCTTCGTAAACTCCTCACCCCTTGCGTATTACTAAAAAAGAGGCTTACTTGGGAAGGTCAGGCTGCAAGACTCGAAGAAAGTAAAAACTTAAAGCAATACATAAGCTGGGAAATCGTACTATTTGCGGACCATATCAACACTGCAGCAAAGGATTTACCCAAGTCTGAAAAGTGGCAAGCAGCCCTGCCACACCTTGTGGACGACCTTCACTCCCTATTGCGGGACGCATTAGATCTATTGCGCGAGCTAGAAAAAGCGGACGATCTGCACGATCTTTCGTATCTAGAATTACCTTCGATTGCTCCACACAGGCAAAACCGAAGCCATGACAATTGGTCTTTATTAATTGAACTATTACGTGACTCCTGGATAGCACTAAAAAATCAAAATACAAGTCGATCAAAAAGCGTTGCCACTGCTTGGTGGCAAATTCCATACCCCACTTTCAAGCGACTAGCTCTATTTGCCGCAGCGCAAGAAGATGCGAGTTTGGACGATCAATGGGTAGACTGGCTGTTATCCAACGACAACTGGTGGCTATGGTCGATAGAGACACGACGCGAGACATTACGCCTACTTGCATTGCGAGGTGCCTACCTTAGAGAAGACACACGCAGTCGACTAGAAGTTGGAATATTGTCTGGTCCTCCACGTAAAATGTTTCGCGATGACATGACGCCAAAAGAATGGGAAGACACTTCAGCCAGAATGAAATGGCTCAGACTTGCTAAGCTAGCATCTAGCGGAAGCAAACTTGGTTCAGATGCAAATGTTATTTTTACAGAAATCAATAGATCGAACCCAAGCTGGGAACTAGCAACTGATGAAAGTGATGAATTTTCTATTTGGATAGGCGGGACAGGCGACAGAGATTATGAAGAACGTTACACAATTGAAGAAGCCCCGACAAAACGCCGAGATCTTATAGAATGGCTTAAGCGTCCACAAAACAATCATCCCCTCCAGAAAGACAACTGGCAGGAAAGATGCTTAAACAATTTCCCTGTTGCTGTTTGCGCACTATGCGTATTGGCCAGAGAAAATCAATGGCCGATTCATCGCTGGCATGAGGCTCTATCCGCGTGGGCCGGAGAAGCGACAATAAATCGTGCCTGGCGTTATATCGCTCCAATATTAAATACTATGCCGCAGGATGTAGTGCAAAAAATATTCGAACCGTCAACATGGTGGATCGAAGCTCTTTCAAAAACAATTAAGAACCATGAATTCATTTTTTTGAAATTATGCAAAACAATCTTAAATTATAAACAAATTCACGACACGGTGTTTGATGAAAATCTAGCAGACGCCATCAATCACCCCGTTGGTCATATCACTCAGGCAATCTTAAATTATTGGTTTCTCCAAAAACCTGAAGACAATCAAGGCATCCCTGACAATATCAAACTTATATTTACAGATCTTTGCGACACACAAACAGTTCACTACCGTCATGGACGAACTATATTGGCAGCTAACATTATCGCACTATTTCGCGTAGATCACAATTGGACCGAAGAACATTTAATACCTTTATTCAATTGGCGAACTTCCCAATCCGTTGCCCAATCAGTGTGGGCGGGTTTTCTTTGGTCTCCCCGACTATATCGGCATTTATTTATAGCCCTGAAGCCAGACTTTCTTGAAACAGCATATCATTATAACGATCTCGGCAACCACGGTCGGCAGTATGCCGCTATCCTAACGTATGCCGCACTTGACCTAAATGATATATTTAACACCCAAGAACTGAATCAAGCAATCAACTCGCTACCACAAGACGGCTTACAAAACTCTGCTCAAACTCTTTTTTATATACTACAAGGATCTAACCAAAAGCGAGAACAATGTTGGGCACATAGAATTTACCCTTTTTGGCACAACTTCTGGCCAAAATCTCTTGACAGAGTATCTGAGCCAATTGCCAATCAACTTGCATGCTTATCAATTGAAGCCAGAGGTAAATTCCCTGAAGCGCTTGAAACGCTTCACAACTGGTTATTGCCACTTCAAGACATTTACGACGTTATTTTTTCTCTAGAAGAATCGGGCTTGTGCAAACAATATCCTAAGGATGCCTTAAGATTATTGAATAAAGTCATCCAAGACCAGCCATGGCCGCCATCAGAATTAAATAATTGTTTAAAAATGATTTTGGAATCTTGGCCTGATGCCGACAAAGACCCTCGCTATCAAAAAATTATGACCTATTTTCGTCAACATAAGTAAATATTTCCTTAAATTTACTTTATTTGTCCAAGCATAATAGGACATGAGGCTCATTTCCCAACGCGCCTCATGTCCATAATCATTGCAACGAATTATTCCAGCCGTGGTAACCTTGGTGGCAGTACTTGATCATGTATCCGTGGCATCTGTTTCAGCCCCTAGTGAAGTGAAAGATGTTTCGCGTGGAAAGATCGAAGCGAATCTCCTCTCGGAAGTTGTCGCCGATTTCTTAAAAATCGGCATGAGAAAATCTCCATTGGTAAAAGATTTTTTCGACCATTACTTCAACCCGGTTTATGGCGAACAAATCGCTTCGGCGTTTAAGAATAAATACGAGGAACTGAAAGCTGTCATACCTAGGCTACACCCTGACAGCATTTTTGGCGCAATCGAGACATGGGCAGGCGGGACAGAGAATATTACACCAAATCATAAGGCTGCAGTTTTGGCTGTCATGGCATATCTATTCGACCGGTGTGAAATATTTGAAGACGCACAAACGGTAAATAAAATATGATTCTTCCCTCCAAGCATCTCCATCAGGACCGGGCTTTGTTGTCCGTTGGTGGTCATATCCTGACATTCCTGACGTACCCAAAAACTGTCTCTGCCTTGTGGGAGGACTTGAAACGGTTTGACGAGGGGTTGGCCGCAACACGTTCACGGAAAATCACTTTTGACTGGTTCTTGCTCGCACTTGATCTTCTTTATGCCCTCGGGGCCATCGCATTCGAAAGCGGTCTTGTGGCACGGAGGGCGACTTGATTCATAACATTTTCAGCACACTGCCCACATTCAAAGGTCTATATGATTTTAGAGTCGGATTAAATGTATTGCTGTCCCAAAAGACCACCGATGCAACCAACAAACAAACTCGCAATCGCGCAGGAAAGACAAGTCTTATTGAAATTGTACATTTTTTAACAGGCTCTGATGCCGGCCCGGATTCTATTTTTCGTACACCCGATCTATCCGAGCACACTTTCGGTATGGAATTCGATCTGAAGGATGCACGTACAGTGGTCGAGCGTTCCGGCAGTACCAAGTCCAAGATTCACGTGGGGAGCCCGCCAGCAACGACCAAAGTAAAGCTGTCTGCGACAGATTGGATTTCTCGTCTAGGCGAGGGCATGTTTGGGTTGAGCAGTTTGCGAACAGCAGGAGCCAACCCGCCGTCCTTCCGTTCGTTATTCGCCTACTTCGCGCGTCGCCAACTAAGTAGCGCCTTTACAACACCTGAAAAACAAGCAGCAATGCAGCAAACTGGGGACATGCAGATAGCGCTGATGTTCTTGCTTGGACTGGACTGGCAAATTGCTCGCGACTGGCAATCTGTCCGCGATCGGGAAAAAACGTTGGCGCAATTGAACAAAGCTGCAGTCGCTGGTGCTTTCGGTTCGATTATAGGCAAAGCTGCAGATTTACGAACCCAGCTAACCCTACAGGAAGACCGTCTCCAGAAACTTTACACGGAAATTGCCCGTTTTCAGATACTTCCCGAGTATCGGGAGCTGGAAGTTGAAAGTGCTAGACTAACTCGTCAGCTCAATGAACTTGTAAATGCTAACACCATGGATTTCGAGGCCATTCGGGAGTTAGAAGATTCACTGACCTCCGAAGTTCCTCCCAATTTTGATGATTTGCAAGCCATCTATCGTGAAGCAGGGATTGCGCTTCCTGGCCTAGTGACGCGTCGCTATGATGATGTGAAAAGCTTCCATGAGTCTATTGTCCGGAATAGAAAGGACTACTTGTCTAGTGAACTGGAAGCGGCAAAACTACGAATTGAGTTTCGTGACAGGAAAAAAACAAAACTCGATCAACGACGCGCTGAAATCATGGACATCCTCAAGAGTCATAGAGCATTAGATCAGTTTCTCAAGCTTCAAGGAGAGCTCGGACGATTGGAGTCTGAAGTGGAAAATCTCAGGCAGCGCTTTGAAGCTGCTGAGCAGTTGGAAGGCACGAAAAATGAACTGGAGATCGAGCGAAATCGGCTTACGATCCGGCTGCGGCGTGACTTTACTGAGCAAAAAGATCGTTTATCCGAAGCTATTCTCGCTTTCGAGGAAACATCACAGCGGCTCTATGAGGCGGCTGGCAGTATGACTGTCGACCCAACCTCCAACGGACCATCATTTAAGTTCAAGATGCAGGGACAGCGCAGTAAAGGCATCAAAAACATGCAAATTTTTTGCTTCGATATGATGCTCATGCGTTTGTGCGCCAAGCGTCAGATCGGGCCAGGTTTCTTGATCCATGATAGCCATCTGTTCGATGGCGTTGACGGTCGGCAAGTAATCAGTGCATTGCGCCTTGGTGCGGAGATATCGAACGATCTGGGATTTCAGTACATCGTGACCATGAATGAGGACGATGCCTTCAAGGAAACGATAGAGGGATTCGATCTCAATGACTATGTGCTGCCTACTCGTCTTACCGATGCTACTGAAGACGGCGGTCTGTTTGGTATACGATTCGGCTAATTATGGTCCTCCTCGCCGGCAACTCGGCGTCTACACGCATGTCCACATCCCACCTGGCACCCTTAGCATTTCTGGAACGTGGGGAACTGAAAAATAAAAATATTTTGGCGTAGATAAAAACTACTTGAGCCGACTTGGCCACGCTCACGCCGCTAAGCGGGGTTCAAATACCCTTGGGGACGCCAAGAAACTCGTTGAATCATTTCCTCAGTTGGCGCTGTGCCGCGTTGCCCGGTTCAATGACGATCTTGAGTCTGCCGCCGGTCGCCTTGGCGTAACGCCGCAACGTCTCCAGGGAGACATTCTTTCCGGATTCGATGCGAGCGACACGAGGCTGACTCACCCCCATGGCCTTGGCCACGTCCGCCTGGGTCATATTCGCCTGCGTGCGCGCCTCGATCATCGCCTCGATGAGGGCGAATTCCTCTCCCAAGGCGTCGTATTCTTTCCGAAACTCAGGGTCGGCCATCATTCGATCGCGAACCCTGCTGAAAGGAACGGTAGCCATATCACTCGACCTCGCTAAGCCGCTTCAAGGCTATTTCGATTTCCATGCGCGGAGTTTTTTGTGTTTTCTTGATGAATGAGCGAAGGATCAGGAGACGCCGCCCCGACGCGGCCACGTAGAGGCTTCGCCCGATCCCGTCTCGCCCTGTAGCTCGAAGCTCCCAAACCTTCCCTTCCACATGTCGGGCCAAGGGCATCACCAACACCGTAATCCCCTTTGCCCGCAGCAAATCCAAGGCACGGGTCAGTTTCGCCCGGATATCGATAGGGAGGGCCTCGAATTCGGCCTCTGCCAACTCATTGATGAAATGCGCGTCCCATTCGCTCATGGCACCCGTCATATAATATTTATGTTATAACCTGGCAAGGGGCCGCCCCCCCCAACCCGGGCGGGCGTTTACCGGCTCTCGTGCCCCAATCCCAGGATGCGACTACACGCTTTCCAGCCTGGCAGGATCGTAGCTTTCTTAAAACAGGGTACGGGACGCGTCCCATGTGTCCCAGTCACCCACACTGCCAAGCCGAGGTTAAGCCAGCCAGTTTCCGGCGCACACACCAGCCCCGCTCATTTTCCGCAGACGAGGTGCCAAATACGTCCCACGTGTCCCTTTGGGGGCCGACCAGCTCACCGTCTCGCCGCCCTCGGCCACGGACGCACTGCCCATGACCACGAACAAGTTCTCCATGGGCCGAAAAGCGGCAACGATCGCGTCCTTCAGGTCAAGAATTTGGGCATCCCCAAGGCTCATTGGGCGATCCTCCTGGTGAAATTGGAAGATTTTCCAAGAGGATACCCAGAGCCGAGGAAGTGGTCACGGAAAAATAAAAAATGATGAAAAAGCAATTGGATAAAATCGCGACATGCAACGCAATCATATTCCCTGGGAAATCTACCTATTAAAGCCAAGCAACAACCAAATCTAGGCCAAATATTAGGTCTAAGCAATATTCTTACAATGGAATTCAGAATGAAATATTGGACACCCTCCCCTGCAAAGATCAAACAGAGCACAGGGAGTACAATCATTTAAAAACAGACGATCACGAACATTAACAAATATAGAACTTTTTTGCCAGCAATCCATTATCGACATTTCTTTCAAATCTACACCTTCATCAAAATTTTCCATAAATGAGCAAGGATACATTCTTAAGTACTCAGAGATATAGCAAGAAAACCGTGCCGCTTCGCATGGCTCAACAAGCTCTTTTCGTACAGTTAAAAAATTAATCATCAAATTGACAAAACAACTATCAAATCCAATCTTCACATACTTTCTAGCTCTATCAACAGCACAAAAAAATTTTTCCAAATTACCCACCGAGAAATTGCACTCGCTTAACCCAGAAGAGTATTTTTTTGGTTTGTATCGTAAAAAAATTATTGCGTTTGCCGACTTAAACGCATCTTGTTGTAAATAACCAGCAGTAATAGATTCAATATTTTTTGGCGTCACAACGATATGTATATTTGTTTTAATTTTGTACCTTTGAAATTCAAGCATTAGTTCATTGAAATTATCTTGAAAATAGTAGCTCAAACCAACAACACCGCAATATTGCTGAGTCGACAGCAATATTTCATTTGTTAAATGCGAACCATTTGTCGTATAATTAGGGACAATCCCATGAGAGTAAGCATATTTTAAAAATTGATTAAACCTTGGATGCAAATTAGGATTTCCTCCTCCCAAAGCTACCTGAAACACCCCAATAGCGGACAGCTGATCAATCACAGCGTTGTATTCAGACTCTCCCATATTGTGCTTGTTTTTCTCTTTTTTATAACATATGCCACATGAATATTCACAATAATTTGTTATAGAAATATCAACAAGCTCTGGACCAAGACTATCCCAAAAAGGCTCCTCGGAGTCACTGTCCTCAACCCTTACAAAACACCCATTTTTAGGATTAAAAATAGATGTAAATTTTGATCTTTCATTTCTACGTAGCAGCATATTTCACCAAAAACTATTTACAAGATTTATATAAATTTTGCCAGAATCTATTTCGAATGAAGACATGCAAAAGAATTGCTCTAAAAAATTGCCATCACTTGAAAAATGGCCGATGTATACCGCGCAACCACCTTCTTTTAATTTTCTTATTTTTTCTACTATAGACACTGGCAGCTCAAGCGCCCAATCGTTAGTATTTTTGGCAATGTATTCCTCAAAAGAAACAGAATTATTCCTGATGCTATCGAATAAATACACCAAAAAATCTCGCACTGGCGTTACACCTTGGATACCGAGATCACGACAAAAGTCTTCCTCAGTAAGATCATCTGGCATAACTGCGATATACGTGGTCGAGGAACTATTCGAAACAAAATCAGTTTTAATTTTCATAATTATAAATAGCTCCCGGGTCTTGTATTATCTCGCTATCGAAAAAAGCATTAACAAGGCTGCTATTTGGCAGCACCTCAGAATCAATGTAGTGCGTAATATAATTACTGTCGAGGCAGATAATTTTTTCGATAATATCATCATCAAATAACAACTTTCTTCCTAAATAGATTTCAAAGCTATCAAATTCATCACGATAAAATTTAGCATAATCATAATTTAAATTCAAAGAATTTTCAACAGTAGACTTGTATAATTTCAAAGCAATTTCTTCGGCAAACGAACCTTGCTTAACTTTGGCATTTTTTAAAAAATTATCTCGCGTAAGTCGATAATCAAAACTTAGCAAATATTTTCTATAATAACTGTCGTCTTCAATCTCAAGTATCTGACTAAAAAATATATTCATACCCGCCCTCAATTTGCCTTCTGATGTGCTCATATTGGTATTCAAAACAAATGATATCCCTATCAGGTACAGAACCTATTGCATGAGAAACAGTGTCTAAATACTTATCAATTTGTCTTTCTAACACTGGGAAGTCAAACAATTTAGCAATAAAATAATTTTTATGCGCCTGGGATACTTTCATCGTGCGCACAAATCCAGACAAACCAAGCACATCGCTCAATAACAGTATATTACGCTGCAATATCTCACAGACAATACCAAACAAATCTTTAAAATGATAGGGACTGACAATATACAAGATGTAGCATATCTTGACAATGTCATTATCACAATTACCGTCAAGACGATCGACAACATGCCGAATCTTCGAAATATACATTGATGGATTTATGTATGTCTCTCGATAGTTAAATCTTTCATTTTTATCAATGTTATCTCGCAAAATTTTGCAGAGTGTTTTTTCAGGCAAGCAAATTAGATTGTTAATAACGAAAGACAGATTAAAGTTTTTATAAATATCACAATTTGACCTACTAAACGATCGGTAAATAAAATCAGCAGCAAAATAATTTTTTACAAAGTACTTCTGAAGAATATCCAAGTCTTTTTTTCCCAAATACTCATCTTCAATTATATAATACTCTTGCAACAGTATCCTCTTATAATAAGCTAAAGTGCACAAAAAATCAATCGACCCGACGTCTCCTTGCTTTTTTATATGATAAAATAAATACCTAAAAATACCCTCTGTTATCGGGAGAGAAGTGTCATTAATATGCTGCAAATACTTCTTAAAATATTCAAAGTCACTTTCGCGCATTCTTGTATATACATAAACAGAAAGAATAAAATCTCTAAATTCATCAAAAGTGAAATTAATGACTTCAATCGGTAGACTCAACAAATCCTTAGAACTCAATTTGTTGTCTGATTTTAAAATAATATCTTCATCAAGTATTAAATGCAGAAACTCCAGTTCTTTTTCAGAAAATAATAATTCACATATTGGAATGTCATTAAAAGTCTCATTATCAACCATATATCGAGCAATTTTTAAAACAACATCATTTGCCTGCATCCTGGCAAAACTTGCTGGGGAACAGACCAAATCCATAGCTCTAAGCTTGTTTCTATAATAGCAATTAAATATCTCCGCTTTATAAAGATGATCTATATTCGGGAAAGAAGTAATTTTGCTAGACGATCCCTTGTATGATTCACAAAAAAACCGCAATAACAGCGGATTTTCTGTCAAAGATTCAAACACATCATCAGTATAATTTTCTACTTCTATATTAAAATGCTTCAAGTATCCATGAAAAAGTTTTAGTTTTTCTTTGTACGAATATCTGGTCACAATGTTTCTATACATAAAAATATTCTCATCCAGCACACTAAGTCTTTTTTTGTAATAATTATCGAAGCAGTCTGTCCTACATGTCAAAATGCACTTTATTTTCGTCTTGTAGGTTGATGAAATAAGCTCAAAAACCAATTTAGAAAACTCTAAAGTTTTACTGTTTTCATTTAAGCCATCAATCACAATATACGTATATTTATTGTCAGATTTAAAAAAAATTTCTGAAAACTCTTGGATTGACAAAGTTCCTTTGAGTATGCTACCATTGATTTGATCAAGAATACTCTCATCACCATTAAAATCAACACCAGAACACAGTATACATGGGATGCCTTTTTTAAAAAAAACTGATTCTGCAAAGTCACAAATAAAGTTTGTTTTTCCATGTCCAGCTGGCGCAAGGAGAATAAAAATATTTTTTGTAAAAAGCTTAAGCTCATCGATTTCATAATTTAAATCATCAATTATATACTCTGGATAAAGATCGCTACGGCGATGTTTTGCATAGTATTTTTGTTCTTCAGATAAATTGCTATTACTTTCTATCGCTTCATAATTAACCTTACCAACCCGAGACAGCAATAGTATATTTTTGTTTATTTTGACGACATCGCTTTCACACAAATCAGAGATGCTTGTTAGCGTAAGATTTTCACTAACATTTGTAGACAACTGATTAAACCCACTAAAACCTAATATTTCTAGATAGCTTCTCACGCTTTCAAAGCTAGCTCTAGAATTGTAATATTTTTCAAAAAACAATAAAGGATCGGCAAACCATCGCGCCAGTTCTTTTAGATCGTTAGATTCAACATAAATGTTTTTTATATACTTATGATTTTCTATATTTTTTTTTAAAAAACCTAAACTCTTGTTTTTGAAAGCACCTAACACTCTATCTTGATGAGCCTGTGTTTCGAGCAAAAAACTTTTTACAATCTTAAAGGAAAGATCGTCAGCGCTTGTTGGCTTAACTATGCTGCAATGGTCTTTGCCTTCGACTGTACAATATTTTCCCGAATAGATATTCGTACCTTCTTGTTGGCTAACAATTATATCTTCCGATCCAATAATGTTTAATTTTTCTACTTGACCTGTATCAAGTGCATTCCACTCCCGATTTATCATGCCAATAAATTCTGAATCTCTACACAGTTGTTTTAAATGCTGGTTAAATATTGAAATTTTTCGAACTACACCAGCCAATGAAGACCCTAGGTGCGGTGTTGCGAAGAAAACAACTTTTCGGACAATCATATTGTCCTGAAACTTTATTCTATCTAAAATATATCTTTTACTAATTAACCCACCAAGACTATGAGCAATAATGACAATGTCCTTGTATTGATTGAGTTCATATACAATCTTTGTATCAAGAGCGTCTGCTAAAACTTGGCCTCTAGCAATATACTTTAAAGGCCACGGCCAAACACTAGTTTTGTATTTAAAAAATACACAGTCAAACTTATCTGAAAGATCGTTGTCTTCATAAATTAGCTGACTAAACTTTCCCCATGTCTTCTGTGGACAACCTCCCAATCCGTGTACAAATAGCAACAAACTTTTCATATAAACCTGCGCCATATTTTATTTAAAAACTTCCTCTAAACAAATGCCATTAAAAACAATTAAAATTAACTTCTATCATTTTAATTAACGCCAATGCTTTCCATGCTTTCATAAAAAAATACAGGCATGGAACTTCTACGACTCTATCATCTCTTATCTTTAAGCGCTGTCGGTACGCTCAACAACATTTAGTCACTGTTGTTCTATAATGTCAATAGAAAATACGAACCTTGTTCTTTTCATAGTAGGTTTGCTTTCACGAACTGCCCAAGATAGAGGTCATCGTCGTAGCATGGGGGCAATGATAAAAAGCAATTTCTTCGCACTGATTGGTGCGGTGGAGGGATCGCCTGCCCAGCGTTAAATTCATATTACTATACACGGAAAAAAAGGTCGAGAACCGCCCCTGGACAACCTCCCTGGTGGCTAACCTCTGGATAACCGCCAGGGGCCGGGCCTGGGTCGTTTTAGCCGGAAAATGTTATCCACTCTTTAAAAATATACAATTATTTCAAAGCATACGACTCGTCTTTGCTCCTTTGGGAGCAGGATGCCGGGTGTTCAAATCACCTCGCCCCGACCATAATTTCAACGGCTTGCGGTGAAAATCGCAGGCCGTTTTTTGTTGGAAAATTTTCTGTGGGCCAAAAGCGAAAGCATTGGGCGCGAACCTGGGAGAGGAAGATTTCTCCCCACCGTCGACCACGCCGGGACGCAGCAGGAAACTATTATATTAATATTCCTTGCGGTAGGGGGAAAGTCTGGTAATCTTCAGGCCGAACTGAAGGCCTCTGCGCAAGGTGTATTCTCAGGAGGGGCGCGCATGAATGTTTCGCTCGTATATCCTCCATTCCACTTGGAATCGCTCTACAGTCTGCCGCCTTTGGGCCTGATCAACCTGGCCACAGGGCTCGGCCTTGCCGGGCAACAACCCACGATCCACGATGCCGTTCTCGAACTTCAGGAAGGTTCGCTGTCTCTGGGCCCGGGGCTTTACCAGGCCTGCGCCGAGCGCATTCTCGACGCCAGCCCCAAGCTGGTCGGTTTTTCCGCCCAGTGCGCCACCTACCCCGCGATGATCGGCGTGGCCCGGGAACTCAAACGTCGCGATCCGGGCCTTTTTATCGTAGCCGGTGGACACAATGCGTCCTTTCTCGACACCCAGACCCTGGAGCGGTTCCCGCAGTTCGACGCCGTGGTTCGTTCCGAGGGGGAAGTCACCTTTAACGAGCTCGTGGGGGCCGTGGACGCCGGGCGGCCCGTTTGGGATATCCCCGGGGTCACCAGCCGCCGCAGCGGCACCATCGTTCGCGCACCACAGCGCGAACTCATCCCCCGGCTCGATGATCTGCCCCTGCCACAGTATTCCCTGGCCCCGCGCCTCGATCGCTACGTCCAAGCCTACGACCTGCCCCGGGCCATCGCCATCCTCGAAGTCGGACGAGGCTGCCCCCACGCCTGCGTCTATTGCTCCGAATCGGCCATGTGGCGCCGACGCCCCCGGGTCTTTTCGGTCGACCGGCTCGTCTCCGAGATGCGGCGGTTGCGGGACAACGAGGGTGCGGAGTGCTTCCTGCTCTCCTACGACCAGTTCACCACGGACAAGGACTACGTTCGCCGCTTCTGCACGGCCGTCATCGACGCGGGCCTGTCCGGATGCGGCTGGCACTGCATTTCCCGGCTGGACACCGTGGACTCGGAGCTCTTCGCCCTCATGCGCCAGGCGGGATGCGAATCCATGTGCTACGGCATCGATTCCGGCTCGAAGCGCACCCTGTCCTTTATCAACAAACGTATCGACGAATCCCTGCTTTACCAACGGGTGCGGGAGACCACGGAACACGGCATGACCCCCACCCTGTCCTTCATCATCGGATTCCCCGAGGAAGAGGTGCAGGACATCGACGCCACCCTTACCTTGGCCCTCAAGTGCGGCATCCAGGGCAACGTGAGTCCCCTCGTGCAACTGCCCACGGTGCTTCCCGGCACGGCCCTGCATGCGCGCTATGCGGACCGGCTGGCGCGCGAGGTGGACACCTATTTCGCCCTGGGCCTGGAATTTCAGGACGGACACCGTTTCGCGGGCGACGAAGTCCTCATCGGATCCGATCCGGCCCTGTTCTCCAGCTTCTACAACCTGCCTTGCCAAGGGATGGACCTCAAGGAATTGGCCCTCCTGGCCGCCTCATTTCCCTTGATGATCGATTTTTTTCCCAAGACATTCCATGTGCTGGCCACGGCTCTTCAAGTCTCGCCCACTCGGCTTTTCCTCCAATTCCTGAAGCGCGCTCACGCCGTCGGGGATTTTGAGGGGCCGTTGACCGCCCGGCACTATCTCCAGCACTTTCCGGATTTCGCACGGACGCTCCTCGACGCCGCGCTGGTCCGGAACTGGCCGGTGCTGCCCCAGTTGCTGCGCTACGAAGCCCTGGCCCTGGAGGCGGCGGGCGCGCCTTTGGCGCCGGGGCCTTCCGATCCGGGGAAACCCTTGCGGCGCGGGCGACTGGCCGTGGGCTGCTTCGACATGGATATGGAAAAGATCGTTGCCGACCTGAAGGCCGGCGTGGTGCGCGGGGACTATCCCGCCAGTCGGTGCGCCGTGGTCTTCAGCCACGACGGGAACCGGCTCGACGCCACCAAGGTCAATCTCTTCGGCAAGGATGTTCTGGAATTATGCGACGGAGACCACACCCTGGACCAGATCGCCGAGGAACTTCGGCCCCGCCATGGCGCGGACCTGGAACAGCCCGTCTTCGTCGCTCACTGCCGCGATGCCGTTGATGTTTTCCAGCGCACGGGGTTGCTGGCGGCCGTGGCATGAACTCATAACCGCGAGGTGCACACGTCATGTTGGAAATGAGCCGCATCGAGAACAAAACGTCTTTGGCCGCCAACTGCCACGCTCCGGCCTGCCATGCGCCGGCGTGCCACGCCCCCGCCTGTCACGCCCCCGCCTGTCACGCCCCGGCCTGTCACGCTCCCAGCATGCAGGCGCAGCCCTGTCACGGCCCGGCCTGTCATGGTCCGAGCTGCCACGGTCCGTTGATGTAACCCGAAGCCGGGGGGGGGGGACCTCCCCCCCCTCGGCAAGCCGGCCAGTGCCAGTCGATCGCCACCCGACCGCCCAGAGGAAACCGTGAGCCCCTATCCCGTTGCCGACGCCCATGTGGACCTCATCACCCATCTGCTGGAGCAGACGCCTCCCTTGCCCCTGCCGGCTGTCGCCTCCGGACACCTGACCGTGGACGGTCTGCGCGCGGGCGCGGTGCGCTTCATGGTGTGCTCCTTCTATATCGCGGACAGCTTCAATGGTCCTGGCACCGCCAGTGCGCGGCTGACGCGCCTCATGGAGGCCATGGGCGCCATGACCGCCCCGTTGCGACCGGCTTTCCGTGCATCGACCATGGAAAATATCTTCCAGGAGGAAACCGGCCCAGCCGGGTTTTGCCATCTGGTGGAGAACTGCGACGCGCTGTTGGAAACGGACCTGTTTTCCCTGACGGAGCGGGGCGTGCGCCTGGCCGGTTTGACCCATGTGGGCGGCAACAGGCTGGCCGACGGCAATGCCGTCGTCTGTCCCGGCGGCCTTCGGGCCGAGGGCCGGGCTCTGCTCCACGACGTGGCCGCGGCGGGTTTTGCCGTTGATCTGTCGCATCTGGCCGAGCCGGGCTTCTGGGAAGTGGTGGAAGACTACCCCGGGCCGCTCCTCGTTTCGCACACCGGACTGCGGACTTTTCTGGACAGGCCCCGCAACCTCTCGGACGAACAGGCAGCCGCGGTCGTAGAACGCGGCGGTCTGATCTGCCTCACGTTCGCCCCGGAGATCCTCGCGGCGAACAACCAGGCGTCCGTGGACACGGTAACGGACCATATCGACCATCTGGCCCAGTGCCATGGTACGGCCCATCTGGGCCTCGGTTCGGATTTCGGCGGCTTCGACGGAACGTGCGCGGGCCTGGAAGACTGTTCCCGCTTCCAGGACCTGGCCCGGGCGCTGCTTGCCAGAGGCTATCCCGAAGCCTGCGTGGCCGGGATCATGGGGCGCAATCTGATGGATTTCCTCGGCGCGCTGTATCCGGCCTAGCCACGCGGCACCGCGAGGAAACGCCCCGCATCGTCAGGTCGTTGGGTGCCTCAGAGGCCTCCGGCCAATTGCTCGGCCTGGTCCAAGTTGGCTTCGAAACATTCCAGGGCGGTGCAGGCGAGGTCCGGGGCGTCCGGGTCAAGACCGAAGGGTTCGAGCAGCGCGGCCAGGGACCGGCTCCCGCCGGCAGCGCACAGGTCCGTAAACGCGGCTCCGAACCCGACGCCCATGGCCTCGCGCCGCTTCCAGAGCGCCCAGGCCAGGCAACCGGCCCGGGCATAGATGTGCACGTAGCCTGGAACCACAAAAAAATGTGGCGTCACGGCCCATCCGGAAGGTTCATGACCGGTTACGGCCCCCTGGTAGAGCTCTTCCTGGACCGCGAGCCACGCCGTGTCGCAATCGTCTCCGGTCAGGGTTTCCCGGAGATGGATTTCGTGCTCGAACGCATGCAGGGCCGCCTGGCGAAAGATCGTCGTGATGTCGTCTTCCAGGCGCAGGCACAGGGCAGCCAGACGGGCCTTGTCCGATCGGGCCCTGGCTAGCCGCTCTTCGGAGAGGGCCAGTTCGCCGCACACGGCCACGGCCTCGGACAGGGCAAAGGGCGGGCGGGCGCCGGTTGGCCCCAAACCGTCGGACAGCAGGTGGTGCAGCCCGTGGCCCAGTTCATGGACCAGCACGGCCACGTCGCGCGGACGTCCCGAGGCGTTGAGCAGAATAAACGGAACCTCCCCGGGGCCCAGGCCGCGACAGAACGCCCCGGGCGCCTTTCCCGGCCTCGGAGGGGCGTCGATGCGCTCCTGCTCGAAAAAGACCCGGGCTCGCCCGGCCAACGCGGGCGCGATGCGCCCCAGGGCGGCCAGCGCCAGGCGTTGCGCGGCCGGCCAGCTCACAGCCCGGCCCAAGCCCGGCACGGGCGGGGTCAAACAATCGTGCGCCGCCAGGACACCCAGCCCGAGAAGCCTGGCCTTCAACCTGAAATAGCGCCCCACCAGGGGAAATCCCCGGCGCAGCCCGGCGACGAGGCCGTCCACGGCCCGCGGCGTGGTTTCCTCCTCCACGGCGCGCCGAAACGACCAATGGGGATGGTTCCTGGCGGTATTCTCCAGGCGTTCAAGAAGGAGCAGTCCCCAAAGGACGCCTGCGAACAAGGCGCGATGGCGTCTCAAGCCGCGCCCAAGGGCCCTGGCCGCGCTTGCCCGGGTCGAACTGCGGGGATGGGACAGCCGTCCCAACAGCCGGCCGGCTTGCGCCATGCCGGCCAAGTCCCGCCATTGGGCCAGCCAGGCGGACCGGGCCGGCCAAAGCGCGTTCGAGAGCAGGGTTTCGCGCCCAGGGTCCAAGAGGTGCGGACCGAAACGCCGGAACTTGGCCAGGTTGTGGCCGGCCGGATGCTCTCCCAAGGCAGCCAGGAAGGACTTGGCCGTGGGCTCGTCCAGGCCGGCCCAGGCCAGCTCGAAGACCCTGGCCTGATCCTTGACCCGGCGCTCGAAGATCTCGACCCGCTGACGCAAGGCGCCGGCATCGGATCCAGGCGAGGACGCGGCACACAACAGTTCGGCATACGCGGCGATGCGATCCGTGCGCGCCAGCAGTTCCTCCCGCTCGCGCAGCAGCGCAGGGAATGACTCCGGGACGAACAGAGCCCGGCCCGTTTCCTGGGCCAGTGCGATGCAATCAGCCATTTCCCTGGCGAGAGCGGGATCCCCAGGCCCGTCAAAAACCGGGGAAAGGTTCCACGCTGGCCCATAGGAAGCTTTCATGCTCCGCAAGATGGTTGTCCCGCGGGGAGATGTCAATGTGCCGGGCGAACGTTCATTCCTGGACTTTCAAATTGCGCCATCCCAGTCATGCCCAAGCCGCGATCCCAAATCGCACCGTGGTCAAATCGCCGAAATCGGAAGTTTCCCCTATAAGTCGCAGGAGCTTTCCCTGTGGGGGTTTTTCGACAAGACGAAATGGCAGTGCCCCCCCCCACGCCATGCGCCGACTCAAATAGTGGGCGCATGGATGTCAATAATTTTGGTGCGTTTTTGTCGATGGATATTTCACGTCGCGAGCTTGCTATCCCCTTGGATGCCGTTGCTCCTGTTGTTCTTGCTGGTTGTTGTAAGGGCCTCCGATATTCTCACCCCGCCGAGCATGGGCGTCGAACCGCACCGTCTCCTCCCGGCGCAAGCCCAGCCAGCGCAGGTCTTCCATAAGTGTCTGGGCATATTCCGGTCTGCAGCGGCCGGGGGCGATGTCCTCGATGCGCAGCAGAAAACGTCCGCCGGCCTCCCGCGCGGCCTGACAGGCCGTGAGCGCCGAAAAGGCGTGGCCCTGGTGCGGCAGTCCCGTGGGGCGCGGGGCAAAGCGCGCGACGATTTGCCTGACGATGGGCTGGCGAATCGCCCGATTCTTCGACGAGACTTCCCCGATACGCTTTCCCCGCCTGCAGGTCGATCGCAGGGTCCGGGCGTCCCGTCGCTCGCCTGACCGGCGGCGTGTCCGGACAAGCGCCTCCGCCTGACCGTATCGTCCCGGCCCGCCCGGCGGCAAGGCGCGCCTCCGGGCCGCGCCTTGCCCCTTCGTCCCGCTTCTTCCCCGGGCATGTTCCGGCCCGTGCGCCGGGGCGATGCCGCGTCCTGCCACGGCGTCGGCGACGCACGGGCGGGAGTCCGCCGGCGGAGACGCGGCGGCGACAGGCCGGGACTGTGTTATGGCTTTATTCTGACACGACGCAGGAAATATGAGTGACACTTGTGGGCCAATAAGTGACTCTTAATGGTTCAATTTCGATACAATATCATACTTGTGGACTCAAGATATTGAACAGATATATGGTAAATTTAATATAGTGAAAGTCTTCAGTCGCAGTAGAGTGGATTTGTATTGTAATAAAGTCGGCATTTATCAATAGTCACGCGTTGTGAATATTTCGTGATATATTGACTATTGGTTTGGATATCGCTAGCTGTGCATGCCAGTTTCGGGAAAACATCCATTGTTTGTGCCGTAGCATGCGGTGTGCGTGCTGGTGAGCACAGTCCGACTGTCGCTTGAAGCCTCGCTGCACTCGACGGGGCGTTACGGGCGCGTCTGCAACCCCATCGGCGAAGCGGTCCGGCGCCCGGGAGGCGTCGTCTGCCGGCTTGGACACGCGGAACAGGCGCTGCCCGGCCCGCGGCAACGTGGGGACGACGTCTCCCTTCGCCGGGCGGCGGACAGGTCGCTGCCCGGCGCGCGGGGGCGCGGGAGCGCCGTGCCCGGGGGGGCGGCGAACGTCCTGGGGAGCGCCGGCGGCGGGACGCCTGTGGCTGGGCGGCGGGGTGCATGAGGAAGTCCGGCCGGCGACGACGCCGGCCGGCAGCGCGTCAAGACCGGATGCCGGGCCAAGGGACGGGGGCGAGGGTGGGGAGAAGCTCCCGCGCGGCCGGCGGCCTGCGGGCATTCCGGTTGTCGGAGTACCAAGTTGCGAGGGAGGGAGTATGCGGTTTTGTCGTGTCATCTGCGTCGCGGCCTTGTTGTCGGCGTGCGTGTGTTCGCCGCGAGCGGTCCGGGCCCAGGAGGGGGGATCGGAACAATCCCAAGAGAAACATGAGTACTACAGGATTCAAGACATCGAGGTCGTGGCGCCGAAACAGGTCGGCCCCATCGTGGAGGACAAATCGGAACCCGCCAGCGTCAGCACCTTGCCGCGCGAAACCATCGAGACGTTCGGCGGGCCGGCCCAGGCCAATCCGTATGCCGTCCTCAACAAGCTCATGCCTTCGGTCAACAGCGAATCCATGGACGCCTACGGGCTGGTCAACGAGTCCAACATCCGCATCCGCGGCCAGTCGGCCTTCACCTTCGGCAGCCTGTCCCAGACCGTAAACGGCGCGCCCATCGGCATCTCCACGGGCTACGGCGCCTCGGGCAACTCCATCGACCTGGAAAACATCGATTCCATGAGCCTGTACCGGGGGCCGATCCCGGCCGACAAGGGCTTCGGCTTCGGCGACGCCGCCGGCGTGCTGGACATGCAGGTCCTGGGCCCCGCCTACACGCGGGGGGCGACCATCGAACAGAAGATCGGCACCTACAATTTCAACCGCACCTACGGCCGGCTGGATTCCGGGGAACTGGCCACCGGGACGCGCGTCTTCGGCTCCTTTTCCCACGCCTTGGCCGACAAGTGGCGCGGCACGGGCGACGCCGAACGCCTGAACTTCATGGGCGGCCTGGCCCAACCCCTGTTCGACAACCGCCTGAACCTCGAGGTCTACGCCCTCTACAACAAGTTCAACCAGGACGAGTACCGCCCGCTCACCTACGCCCAGACCAGGAGCCAGAGTTATTACCGCGGCTTCGACTTCACGGGCGAGATGACCGGCACCCCGTCCGTGGACTACGCCTACTACGGCTACAACCGGCAGTACTTCGACGAATGGTCCGTGTTCGGCAAGCTCGAGGCCAAGCTCTGGCAGGGAGCCACGGCTTCCTTCAGGCCGTATTACGCCGGCAACGACGGACGCCGCTACAATACGGGCGCCAACAGCGCCAAGTCGACAGGCAGCGGCTACACCTACACCGTCATGGACTACGAGCAGCGGCAGTTCGGCTATCTGGCCCAACTCGAACAGAAGCTCGACCCGGTGACCGTCAAGCTCGGCTACTGGTACCAGAACCTGGCGATGTATCCTCCCGTGCCGGCCAGCGTGCGGACCTTCAACCTGTCGGACTACGGTTCCTACTTCAGCAGCTGGACCAACCTGGCCGAGGTCGGGGACCGCATCTTCCATTCGCCCTTTCTGCAGACCAAGACCGACCTCGGCAAGGTGCATCTGTCCGCGGGCCTGCGCTACCTGTCCGTCGATTTCCCTTCCGTCACCGCCTACAACACCACCGGCGTGCCGGACGGTTCCTACGACGATGTCCTCGACACGCTGCTCACGCCCAATGCGAGCCTGAGCGCGAAGAAGGCCACCAAGGACGTCTGGCTGCCCAATGCCGGCATCAGCTACGACCTGACCGACCAGCTCTCGGCCCGCTTCATGTACGGCCGCACCTACGCCTGTCCGCCCCAGGGGCCGTTCTACAACGGCTATTCCAAATACCTGACCAAGTTCCAGGCCGCCGGCATCACGTTCCAGAGCCTGTGGGACGACATGAAGCTGGAGACGGCGGACAATTTCGACGTCGGCCTGCGCTTCGCCAACGACACCTTCAGCCTGTCGCCGACCTTCTACTACTCCAGGCACTACGACAAGCAGGTCACCGTCTACGACAACCTGGTCGGCGGCTCCTACAGCCAGACCAACGCCGAGGCCGAATCCATCGGCGGCGAGCTGGAGGCTTCGTGGAAGGTCAGGTCCTGGCTGACCCTCTTCGGATCCGGCTCCTACAACCGGTTCACCTTCACCAAGAACCTGAACACGGCGCTCAACACCACCCTCAACATCAAGGGCAACCAGGTGCCGGACGTGCCGCTGTGGCAGGCGAAGTTCGGGTTGACCGCCAAATACGACAAGCTCAGCGTCACGCCGACCTACCGTTACATGGACCTGCGGTACGGCGACGTCCAGAACAAGCAGTCCCTCGACGGCTACCATATCGTGGACCTGTCCATGGCCTACGAAATTCCCAACGCGCTCGGCAGCAAGAAGGTGACCCTGACCCTGGATCTCCAGAACATCCTGGACCAGCGCTACATCGCCGTCATCCGTTCGAGCGACGACAGCACGGCGGATTCCTCCATCTATTACTACCCGGGCGCGCCGTTCAACGCCGTGGCCGGCATCAAGCTGGAATTCTAGGCCAGGGCCATGGCAACGTCGCGCCGGCAAGAGGAGGCGTCATGAACGACGCATCGGAGTCCGGGGAGTCGCTTCCCGCCGGGGAATGGCTCTTCGAGGAAGCGGCGGCGGCCTTGTCCCGCCACCTCGGCCCGGGGGTGGGGGAGCTGCGCATCGAGCGGCTGGTGGTGGGGGTGTTCGCCACCGGGGTGCGGCTGTCCGACGGGCGGGGCGGCGTGGCCTACACGCCGCCGGAGCTCGTGGCCCGGGCCAGCCGGCGCATCCTGCGCGGCGGCCTGCGCCGGGTGCGGGGCCTGGCCGCCCTGGACGTGGTCATGGGCCGGGAGGCGGGGCCGTTCGCCCCGGTCGTGCGGCTGGCCGCCCTCAACGCCTTGTCCGTGCCGGTGCTGGAAAGCCTGGCCCGGGACGGAGGCGACGGCGAGGGCGAGGCCTTCGCCCCTCTGGTCGCCGACCGCCGGGTCTGCATGGTCGGGGCCATGGTGCCCCTGATCAAGCGGCTGCTGCGGCTCGGCCCGGCCGCGCTGGCGGTGGCGGACCGCAAGGCGGAAACCCTGGCCGAGGTCGCGGGCTGCTCCATCGTGGACCTCGACCGCCTGGACGAGGCCCTGGCCGCCTGCCAGACCGCCGTCTTCACCGGGGCCAGCATCGCCAACGACTCCCTGCCGGGCCTGCTGGCGGCCGTCTCTCCCGGCGCGGCCGTGGCCGTGGCCGGCCCCACGGCCGGCTTCATTCCCGACCCCCTGTTCGACCGGGGCGTGACCCTGGTCGCCACCACGGTCGTCACCGACGCCGACGAGGCCCTGGACATCCTCGCCGAAGGCGGCGGCCTGTATCCCCTGTTCGGCCGCTGCCTGCGCAAGGTCAACCTTTTGCGCCCCGGCCCTTTTCCCGACCGGGGCTAGACAGGGGCTTTTGCCCGAGGAGTTCCCGATGAACGAAGAATATCGCGAGCAATATTTGAAACTTCTGGACGAGGCCGGCCGGTTTCACGGCGACGTGTGCCGGGGCATCGAGCTTGGCACCCGCATGACCATGCGGGGGTTGCGCGAGATCGGCATCGCCGATCCCAAAGGCGCGGACCGCAAGAACCTCATCGTCTACGTGGAGATCGACCGCTGCGCCACCGACGCCATCATGGCCCTGACCGGCTGCCGGCCCGGCAAGCGCACTATGAAGGTGCTCGACTACGGCAAGATGGCGGCCACGTTCATCCACCTGGAAACCGGGCGCGCCGTGCGCGTGGCCCTGCGGCCCAAGCGGCCGGAGGCCAGGAACGAGGACGTGCCCATGGACACCCTGTCCGACGACGAACTGCTCCTGGTCACGCCGGTGGAAGTGGACCTGCGCCCCGAGGACATGCCCGGTCGGCCGGTGCGCACCTGCGCCTGCGACCGTTGCGGCGAGAACATCATGGACGGCCGGGAGATCGTGGTCGGCGACGAAACCCTTTGCCGTTCCTGCCGCGAGGGCGCGGCCTACTACCGCCTGCCGGCCGGGGCCGGCCGATGACCGCCGTGAGCGGGGGCGCCTCGCCCGCCGCCTCCCCATGCCCGGGACAAGCGGGCCGCGACGGGCCGCGTCCCGCGGCCGGCGGAGCGTCCGCCGCGGTCCCGCTTCCCAAGGAGGTCACCATGCGTTTTCGTTTCCTCCCCTTTTTCCATGCGCTCCCGGTCCTCGCGCTGGTCATGGCCTGCTGCCTTCCGGGCCAGGCCCGGGCCGCGACCTTTGCCGACGCCGACGGCGTCGCCGTGGCCGTGCCCGACGCGCCCAGGCGCGTGTACGCCCTGTCCCCGCCCGAGGCGCTGCTGGTCTACGCCATCAACCCCTGTCTGCTGGCGGGCTGGAATTTTCCCCAGACCGAGGCGGCCAGGGCGTGGTATCCGGCCTGCGCCCGCGACCTGCCGGTGCTCGGCGGCTTTTTCGGTCAGGGCCTGACCCCGGACAAGGAAGCCCTGCTCAAGGCCGCGCCCGATCTCGTGATCGGCGGCACCATGGCCCCGGTGAACAAGGAATTCGAAGCCCTTTTCGCCAGCCTCGGCATCCCGGTGGTGCGCATCGGCAGCCGCGACCTGGACGACTACCCCAAGGCCCTGCGCCAGTTCGGGGAACTGCTCGGCGACAAGGCGCGCGGCGAGGCGCTGGCCGCCTATGCCGAGAAAACCCTGGCCGACGTCCGCCAGGGCGTGGCGAAGATCCCCCGGGACAAGCGCCTGCGCGTCTACTACGCCGAGGGCGAGGACGGCCTTTCCACCGACGGCCAGGGCTCGTTCCATACCCAGGTGCTGGAGCTGGCCGGCGGCCTCAACGTCCACAGGGCCCCCCCGAGCCGCATCTTCGGCATGGACAAGGTCACCATGGAAACGGTGATCGGCTACGCGCCGCAGGTGATCGTGGCCCAAACGCCCAAGGTCCGGGCCGCCATCCTGTCTTCCCCGACCTGGCAGGTCATTCCCGCGGCGCGCGACGGCCGGGTGCTCGGCCTGCAGGCCCGGCCCGTCAACTGGTTCGACCGGCCGCCGTCGTTCATGCGCCTGCTGTCGCTCAAATGGATGGCCCAGGCCCTCTATCCTGACGTCTTCGCCTATGACATGGTCAAGGAGACCCGGGAGTTCTTCAAGCTCTTCTGGGACAAGGACCTGACCGAAGCCGAGGCCCGGACCCTGCTGGAACCGGCCGCGGCCGCCAAGCCATGATCGCGGACCGGGGCAAGCCCGCCCGGGCGGCCTTTCTGAGCCAGGGCGCGCCCTGGCTGCTGGCCCTGCTGCTTGCCGTGGCGGCCGTCTGGTCGCTGACGGTCGGCAACTACCCGATCTCCCTGGCCGACCAATGGCGCTACGTCCTTGACCTCTGCGACCCGGCGGCGGGGCCGGCGACCCGGCAGGCCAGGCTCGTCGGCGTGGTGCTTGGCGACGTCCGGGCTCCGAGGCTTTTGGCGGCCGTGCTCATCGGCGCGGCCCTGTCCACCTCGGGCGCGGCCTACCAGTCCATGTTCGTCAATCCCCTGGTGTCGCCGGGGCTGCTCGGGGTGCTGGCCGGGGCGTCCTGCGGCGCGGCCCTCGCCATGCTGGCGGAGCTGCCCTGGACGGCGGTGCAGGGCTGCGCCTTCGCCGGGGGCGTCGCCGCCGTGGCTCTGGCCCTGGGACTGGCCCGCCTGAGCCGGGGCGACCGCCTGCTGCTGCTCGTGCTCGGAGGGGTCATCAGCACGGCCCTCTTCACGGCCCTGCTTTCGGCGGTCAAATACCTGGCCGATCCCACCAACCAGTTGCCGGCCATCACCTACTGGCTCATGGGCGGCCTGTCCCGGGCGGACAAGGAGACGGTCCTCAAGGCGACGCCGCTGTTCGTTCTCGGCATGGCCGGGCTGTTCCTCTTTTCCCGGCAGCTCGACCTGCTGAGCCTTGGCGACGAGCAGGCGCGAAGCCTGGGCCTGTCCGTGGGCCGGGCGCGGTTTTGGCTCATCGCCCTGTCCACGGTCCTCAGCGCCGCCACCGTCTCCATCGCCGGGCTGGTCGGCTGGGTGGGGCTGATCATCCCCCATGCCGGCCGCCTGCTGGTCGGCCCGTCCAACCGGCGGCTCTTGCCCACGGCGGGCCTGCTCGGCGGGCTGTACCTGCTGCTCGTGGACGACGTGTCCCGGCTGGCCTTCGGCGTGGAGATTCCCCTCGGCATCCTGACGGCCCTGGTCGGCATTCCCTTTTTCCCGCTGGTGCTTAGAAACGCCCGCCGGTCCTGGGGCTGACATGCACGTCTTCGCGGCGGAAAACCTGGCCTTTTCCTACAACGGCACGCCGGTGCTGTCGGGCGTGTCCTTCACGGTGCGCCCCGGAGAACTCGTCTGCCTCCTCGGCCCCAACGGCTGCGGCAAGACCACACTGCTGCGCCTGCTGCTCGGCCTGCTCGCCCCCACGGCGGGGAGGGCGACGGTGGGCGGCCGGGAAGCCCACGCCACGCCGCCCCGGGACATGGCCGCGGCCGTGGCCTACGTGCCCCAGTCCCACCAGGGCGCTTTCGCCTACAGCGTGCTCGATGTCGTGCTCATGGGCCGCGCCGCCAAGTCGTTTTTTTTCGGCCCGCCAAGCGCCGAGGACGTGGACGTCGCCCTGCGCGCCCTGCGTCGCTTTTCCATCGAGCATCTGGCGCGGCTGCCCGTCACGCAGCTCAGCGGCGGCCAGCGCCAGTTGACGCTCCTCGCCCGCGCCCTGGCCCAGGGCGCGCGGGCCCTGGTCCTCGACGAACCCGTCACCGGCCTCGATTTCGGGCATCAGGCCAGGTTCCTGGAAATCCTGCGCGAGCTTTGCGCCGAGGGCTATACCTGCGTCATGACCACCCATTTCCCGGACCATGCCTTGTGGGTGGCCGACCGCATCCTCATGCTGCGCCAGGGCCGGATCGTGGCCGACGGCCCGCCAGAGGACGTGGTCACCGCAGAGACGCTCGGGCGGCTTTACGGCGTGGATATTTCCGTTTTCCCCATCGCGCGGGCCCTTCGCGTCTGCGTTCCGGACCGCATCCGCCGGTTGTGCCGCAGCGCGAGGTCGACAAGACCCCCGGGCTGAAAAAGCAGGGGGGAGGCCCTCCCTTGGAAACCCCGGGAGCCGGGCCGCGCCCCCCGTCGGTGGATCGGCCTGAAGCGGCGGCGATCCCGGCAAAGGAAAAAGCGGCCCATTTCCGCCAGGGAGACAGGCCGCCCATTGGTCAGAATTCTGAAAACTGCGCCGAGGGCCTACACCTGCACCAACTCCCGCACTGCCGGCACGATCCGCCCGTCCTCGACCGTCCCCCACAGGCAAAGCGGGTCTGCGCCCACCTCGGGAGTCCAGGGGATGGCCGCCTCATGGGCCAGCGGGACATAATCGCGCGGGTCCGTGGACAGGGGGGCCACCGGCTTCTTGCGCGTGGCCTTGGCGAGGAGGGCCGCGCGTCTCCTGGAGGTCTCCTCGACTCGGTCAGATGCGCCCCGGCCCCCGCCGGCAACGGCATTTCCCTGTCGGGATAAACCACGCCCCCAGGCGTGGCGGTCGGCGCGTGAGACACTCCGTTAAGGCGGTTCAAGCAAGGGCATCGCCTTTGGGATGCCCTGCATATGGCCATGCCCCGCTGGGCCGACTATCCGCAACGCCTCGGAATACGTCAACATCTCTTGCTGCTGGTGAGATGCTCTGATACCAAGCGTCATGTTGAGTGTGCCACGTCGCTGCCGGGTGTGTCCGGCTCGTCAGTGATCGCCCCTCTTGAACCACTCCGGCTGACGGCCCGGGAGTGGCTTGTTTGCACGGTGGCCGCCTGCGGCTTCCTCTTCGACAGCTACGAACTGCTTATGCTTCCGCTCATCGTGCGCCCGGCGCTCATGGAACTCGGCGGCATCCGTCCCGGCTCGCCGGAATTCACTTTCTGGTTCGGACTGCTCTTTTATGTCCCGGCCATGGCCGGCGGCGCTTTCGGACTGCTCGGCGGCTACCTCGCCGATCGCTGCGGCAGGCAACGGATACTGACCGCAAGCATCATGCTGTATGCGATCTCCTCGTTCTTGACAGGATTTGCCACGAACCTGCCCATGTTGCTTGCCCTGCGATGCCTGGTCTTCATCGGCGTATGCGTGGAGTTCGTTGCCGCGGTGGCTTGGCTGGCCGAAATTTTTCCCGAACCCCGCCGGCGCGAGGCCGTGCTTGGAATCACGCAGGCATTTTCTTCCGTCGGGGGGCTGCTGGTGGCCCTGGTCGGAGGTGTTGCGGCATCGTTGGCGGTCGGCCGTCCGATCACAGTCCTTGGCTGGCTCACCTTGCCGCCGCTGTCCTTGCCACCCATCGTCCTCCCGCATTTTCTGTCGTTTCTCGGGCACATCGACAATCCGCACGCCGATTGGCGCTACACGCTCATGTCCGGCCTCATGCCCGCCCTGCCGCTTCTTCTGGTGAGGCCTTTTCTGCCGGAATCTCCGCCCTGGCTGGAAAAACGCCGCGCCGGCCGCCTGGCGCGGCCGAGCGTGGCCGCCCTGTTCTCCCCCGGGCTTCGGCGCACCACCTGCCTGGTCACCGGCATGTTCACCCTGAGTTTCGCCGCCTCCTTCGGGGCCTTGCTGCAAGCGCCGCAGATCGTGCCGGGACTGCCCGAGACCCGGGCCGCTGTGGCCAAAGCCCAGGACACGTTTCTTCCCGAAGCGCATCAGGCGGCGCTTCGAGCCCAGTGGACGGCGGCGGGACGCGGCGAGGACGAAATCGAGCGGCGCATGATCGCCGAAAAGCGCCGCGTCGCCGGCCCGGTGGAGCAGGGGATGGCGGCACGCGTGACCACGTTTCAGGAAATGGGGGGGCTTTCCGGGCGGTGCGCCCTGGCGGTGTTGGCGGTCTGGATCGTCAGCCGCCGGAGGCTGTTGCGGACGTTCCTGATCCCGGCGGCGATCGTTTTGCCGGCGACCTTCGCCTGGGCCGGGGCCACGAGCCTGCCCGCCTTTGAAGGAGGCCTGTTCCTGGCGGGTTTTTTCGTGATCGGCCAGTTCAGCTTCTGGGGGAATTATCTCCCCCGGGTCTTCCCGCTGCACCTGCGGGGCACGGGCGAGAGCTTCGCGGCCAACGTCGGCGGACGCATGATGGGATCGTGCTTCGCCGCCCTGACCCAATGGCTGGCCGCCGCTCTTCCGGTCGTCGCCGCGCATCCCGCCCGGGTGGCCTACGCCGCCGCCGCGGTCGCCTTCCTGGTCACCCTGGCCAATCTGTTCGCCTCGCGCTGGCTGCCCGAGCCCTCCTCAGGAACCCTGCCCGGGGACGCGCAAGACGTTTGAGGACGCAGCGAGAGCCCATTCGGAAAGCCGCGGCGGCACCCCAAGGCCGGCGCTCGCTCAGCCGTCCCCGTTCCCTCGGCCAAGATATTCCACAGCCAAAGCCGTCAGTTTTCGCCGGTCGGTCTTGCCCCGGGGCGTCACAGGCCACTGCGCGACAGCCAGGCAGGCCACGGGCACGGACAGGGCGTCCACCCTGTCGGCGATGTGACGGAGAAGCGCTTCGGCCCCGGGATCGGGGCCGCTTGTCCGGTAGAAGGCCACGGGCACCTGCCCGGCCGCGACATCGGGCGCTCCCACCACCACGGCCTCGCCCACGCCGGGATGCCCGGCCAGGACGTCGGCCACCAGGGCGGCGGCCACCTGGACGGCATGGCGCACGATGACGTCCCCGCAGCGGCCGAGAAACCAGTAGTCGCCCGCGGCGTCGCGGCGCATGAGATCGCCCGTGTCGTACCAGCCGGTTCCGATGGCCCGGTGCGTGCCCATGGTGTCGTTGAAATAGCCGACCATCATGTTGGCCGAGGTGACGAGAAGGCGTCCGGGGCTCCCCTCGGGGACGTCCCGCCCGGCGTCGTCCACAAGCCGCATCGACACGTCGCCCACGGGCCTGCCGACGCAGCCGGGCCTGTCCGTTTCGTCTGGCGTGACCACGGCCACAAGGCCTGTCTCGGTGAGGCCGTACAGGTTGCAATACGGCCGGCCGGTGATTCTCCGGGCCGCCTCGTAGAGGGCTGGCGCCGGCGCGTCGCCGCCGCTGAGCCAGAAGCGCAGCCGCGAGTGGTCGACCCGGGCGGCGGCCGGATCGGCGAAAAGCGCCCTGGCGTAGCTTGGTATCACGAGGCAATACCCGGGGCGGGTCTCCCCGTAGAGACGCCAGAACGCCGCCGGGGCCGGTTGTTCGGCCAGCACGACGGTCCCGCCCTGGCGCAGCACGGCCAGCGCCTGGACCACCAGGACCACCGGCCGGTCGGCACGGAACACGGCCAGCGTCGTATCCTCGGCCGTAATGTTCAGGGCTTGGACGAAGGCGTCCACGCGCCGCGCAAGCCGCTCCTGGGTGTGCGCCACGGCCTTGGGCCTGCCGGTGGAGCCGGAGGTGTGAACGAGCAGGCAGACCGGGTCCGGCACGGTGCTTCGGGGCGCAGGGGCGGTTGGGGCATGGGCGAGGAGGGCGTCGTACCCGAGGGCCTCCGGTTCGGGTCCGTCGAGGCAGACCGTTGCCGCCAGCTGCTCCCGCGCTTCTGGCGGAATGGCCGCAGCCGAACCGGAGGCCGCAACGAGGCCCCTGGCCCCTGTCTGGGCGAGGATCTCGGCCTGCCGGGCCGGCGGCGCGTCCTGCGAAAGGGGGACAAGGACGAGTTCGGCCCGGCAGGCGGCCAGGATGACGGCGACAAGCTCGATGGAGTTCGGGAGCAAAACGGCAAGCCGGTCGCCCGGGGCAAGGCCAAGGCTCGAAAGCCAGGCGGCCAGCTTGTCCGCGTCTTCGACCAGTCGGGCGTAGGTGACGTGACGCGGCCCGCAACGCAGGGCCACGGCCTCGGGTCGCCGCGCCGCCGTGGCGGCCACCATGCGGAAAAGGGGCACGGAGCACTCCTTGGCATGTTCCCATGCCCAGCGCCGCCGCAGGCTTTCTTCTCTTCAGCCCTGGCGACGTTTTTACCGAGATGCTACTTCTCGGAGAAGTTTGCTGGATCGGCTTTGATGTTTTTCCCGATCTGGTTGCGCAAGGATTTGCTGTAGGCAGCCGTCTTCGCTTCGCCGGTTTTGTTGTCGTACTTGAACTTGAACTCGACATCGTTTGGCAAGTCACATCTGTATAAGCTCACTTTCCCGTCGGTCTTTACGGTAATCGGACTGCAAAGGCCTGCCTTCATATCGGCGAGAATGTCATTTTTGTCCCTGCCGACGACACGGATGATCCTCGCATAGTATTTCCCGTCGACAAATGCATAGGCAATGGCTGGAGATGCCTTTTGATGCACCGGAAGGCGGCAGACTCCCACATAATTATAGTAGGACACGCCTTCCTTTTTCATATAGAATACAAAATTCCCGTCGTCGATATCGCTCATATTGGCTCCGAAATCAAGTTTTCCGCACTCAAAAGCTTGGGCATGTTGGAAACACAAAGCGGTGAAGATAAATACCGCAACAAAAAAGAACGTGCGCATAAACCCCCCGTTGTTTGTTGGACTAAATTAAGTTAAGTATCCCTCGATGTAACTGTTTCTCTACGGTCAATATCCATTTGAAATTGTCCAATCACAATATCAAAGCAGACGTCTCTGGGTGGAAAACATGACTCCGACTCGTGTCGCAGAGTGCATCTTCCCGCATCGCTGGCGAAAGCGTGGGATACGATAACGTTATTTAGAAAATATCGCATGGCTTGCGGTAACAGTCAACATAAGGGAATGATACTCTGAGGGCTGAGACGCAATCGGCAAAGGTTCACACTTGTTATGATCCCCGGAGGCTTCCCTGTATGCCTCATCGTCTCAGAGCCAAGCGGGCGGCTTATGTTCAACGGACATCCAACTGGCGGAGCGCTTCGTTCGTCAATCGGAATGGCTGCTTCGCGGCAGGTCGATAGCCGGACCGTTAGTCGCTCCAGGGCTGCCCCTGTTCCCCTCGTCTCAGGCAAATCACGACGGTTTTGCACTGAAAAGGCTGGATAACCGCCCCAATGGCTAACCTCTGCAGAACCGCCAGGGGCCGGGCCTGGGTCATTTCAGCCGGAAAATGTTATTCATAAAGCAAGAAAAGCAAATTATTCCAATATATATTTCTGCTTTGCCCTTCGGGAGCAGGACGCCGGGTGTTCAAACCCTCTCGCCTGGCCAATTTTCGAGGGGACGGACCGGATCCGGTCCGTCCCCTTCGTCTTATCCGATGCCGTGCGAGCCCAATGGTGCTTGTTCCATGGGGGCGGCTGGCAGTCCGGATGACAGTCGCCGGGGCCATGCGATGCGCAGCGGCATCTACCCGCGACAGCTCCCGGCTGCCGCCGGCCCCGCCTGTCGCGCCGCGCAGCCGCAAGCCGCAGCCGGGGTTTCGACCGCCCCCGGCGTCTGGAGAGCGTCGTGGAAAAGGCCCGCTGTCCGGGCCGTCAGCCGGATGCACTTGTCCATGCGTTCCTGCGGCCCGAACCGGGCCAGCAAGGAGGCGCAGGACGTGCAGCCGTGGATTGCCTTGAAACGATCGCGCACGCCGGCCGCCAGGGCCGCCAGGCCGTCCCAGCCTTCGGCGCCGCCGTGCCGCCCCCGGAGATACCCCAGCGCGATGAGGCCGCCCGAAAGCGCTCCGCACATCTCCTCCTTGCTGCGGCCCACGCCTGCGCCGAAAGCCGTCCCCAGTCGCGCCGCCTGTCCGCATTCCTCGACCCCCTGGCCGGCGAGGACAGCCGCCAGCACCGCTTCGGCACAGTTCAAGCCGCTTTGAAACAGCGCCTGCGCCCGTTGTTCCACTTCTTTCGTTTCCATGGCTCTCGCCCTCCGGTTGCGCCGTGCCGGAACGAGGCCGGCGCGACGGTTGCTTCGATCTGGATTTCTGCTTAATGACAGTCTTCGATCGAATCCAACGAATTTATCCGAAGGGGTCGATCGGAAATCCCGAACAGACCCGGCACAGGAGGCGCTTGTGGAACTGCGTGATGTCCGAACGTTCGTGGCTGTGGCGCGCCACCTCAGCTTTCATCGGGCCGCGCTGGAGGTGCACGCGGCCCAATCCACGGTTTCCGCGCGCATCGCCGCCTTGGAGGACGAGTTGCAGGTCCGCCTTTTCGAACGCCTCGGCCGGCGCGTGCTGCTCACCGAAGCCGGAAAACGCCTGCAGCAAATGGCCGTCAAGCTCCTGGATCTGGAGGACGAAGCCAGGGCCTGGGTGGCCGGCGCTTCCGAGGCGCGAGGGGTGCTCACCGTCCGCGTGCCCGAGTCCCTTTGCGCCTGGCGGATGGGACCTGTGATCCGGCAGTTTCGCGAGGCGTATCCTCATTTGCGACTGCGCCTTATCTCGTGCACTGTCGAAGGGTTGGAAAATGACTTGCGCCAGGGCGTCACTGATCTCGCCTTTCTCCTGGCGGACAGCGTTCGGGCCGGCGACCTCGTTGTGGAAGCGCTTGGCATGGAGGAACTGGTGTTGGTGGCCGCACCAAGGCATCGGCTGGCGCGAAACGCAACGCCCTTCGGGCTGGACGCCCTGGCGGGCGAGACGTTGCTGCTTTGCACGGCGGATTGCGCCTATCGCAAGATATTCGAAAGCATGCTGGCCGAAGCCGGGGTGCATACGGCGGCCTGCCTGGAGTTCTCCAGCGCAGCGGCGCTCCGGGGCTGTCTGCGAAACGGAATGGGGTTGAGCATTTTGCCGACATCGGCAGTCCGTGAAGACATTGACGCCGGCAACCTGGCGGTCCTCCCCTGGGACAGCCCCACCTTGGAAGTGGCCGTGCTGATGCTGCATCACAAAAGCAAGTGGATTTCTCCGCCTCTTGCGTCCTTCATGGCCATGGTCCGCGCGGAGCTTGCGATGGGCTTGTCCCCGGCCTTGATCGATGGTCTAGGGGTAAAGTCCTTGCAGAACACCGATGCGGGAAAGGACAAGGCGTGCTGTAGTTCGAAGGAATGAATTTCGCGGGGGAGGGACAACGCTGTCCCTCGTGTCTCCCTCCGTCTCCGGACGGGAGGGGACGACGGCGGGCCACGGGCATATGGCGCTCAACTCCGGGAAGATCGGGATGTGGGATGCACACTGACCTGGCCACGACCGAACTTCGAGGGGACAGGCCCGGTTCGGCCCGCCCTCTCTGTCCTGTGCCTGCCGGGGTCACGGGTTCATAGAAAAGGTCTCGTCCTGTTCCGCCAGAAACGTCGCGTAGTCGCGCTCCAGGTGCAGGCTGGAGAAGAGATAGACGGTCCCCTGGGAAGTCGTGGTGAAGGCGATGTCCCGAAACTCCTCGCTCGCGGCCATGGCCTTGAAGGCGGCTTCGATGGCCTCCGGCGCCAAATCGAAGGGCGGCGCTTCGAAGAGTTCCACGGGCACGGGCCGGGGGTAGTCCCGGGAGTTCGCCCGGATCTCCTCGGCCATGAGCAGGGCCGTGACTCCCTTGCGGTCCAGGATGCGGGCGTAGGTGCGGCTGAGCAGGGCCGGGTCGTGGTACACGGCGCGTCCGGACAGGCTGGCAAGCGAGGCGATTTCGGGCAGGCCGGACAGCAGGGCCTCCACGCGCCGGCACGGATCGACTTCGGGTTCCGTATCGAGGCATTCCCCGAAACCGCGCGCCCGCAGCCGCTCGACCACCTCGTCGGCACCGACCAGCCGCGCCTCGGCGCTGGCCTCGCGTACCGCCTCGACGATCGCCTTGCCCAGATCGGGCGCGTCGCCCGCGCTCATTTCCCGTCCTGCGGCACGAGTCCGGCCGCGGCCAGCCCCTCGCCCACGTCCGCGAGCCCGAGCGCGGCGTAGCGCGCCTTGCCCGGCGCGCCCGTGGCCGTGTCCCAGCCCATGGCCTCGTAGAAAAAATCCATGGCCCGGCCGATGTCGGCCCGGTCCATGCGGATGGTGCCCTTGGTGAAGGGCGCGGCCCCCTTGGCGTCCTCGAACACCCAGGGCGGCACGGTGTCGTGTCCGGCGCGCATGTCCACCTGGCCCATGTCCCGGATGGTCAGGGCGCGGTGCAGGGTGAAGATGCGTTCCCCGGCCCGGTCCAGTTCCTCCCGGTCCATGGGGCGGCCGGTAGCCAAGCTCAGGAACTTCGACTCCAGGCTGTCGTCGCCGGCGTAGCCGCGCTCCCAGCGGGGCGAGGCCACCCAGGGCCCCATCCAGTTGCATACCCCCAGCGCGTCGTGCAGCTCCTTGCGCATGAGCGACCACTTGGCCCGCCTGGCCTTGTACGGGTTGGCCGGGGTGTAGTCCCCCGGGGCGTCCAGGGCGTCCGGGGAGCCCCAAATGTCCGTGGCCAGCTTCTTCTGGACGGCCAGAGGCAGGCCGTTTCGCACGAAGTTCGTGTGGGAGTGGCACTGGGCGTCGCGGTTGTACTGGGTGTTGATGATCACCCCGCACTGGCCGTCGTCCTCGTTGGCGTGGTGCTTGGGATGCCCCATCTTCCAGTAGGTCGTGGAATGGTCGTCGGCCCAGTCCGACTCGGGAATGGACCAGGTGTCGAAGATCGCGCCCGTGCCTCGGCTCAGCACGTCGCCGAGCTCGCCCTGGCGGTTGGCGATGCGGGGGACGAGGTCCAGCAGGAAGGCCGGGTCGTTCCTGTCGTACTTGTCCCAGGGGATGGAGGCGTATTCCTTGGAACCGAGCCTGGCCTTGAGATAGCCGCCCTCGTAGAGCTTGCGCAGATCGCGCTGCAGCTGGCCGTAGTTGGACCACACGCCCATGTCGTCGGCCAGGTGCATGCCCACCATGCAGGCCTCGATGGCCGCCTCGCCGCCCTTGCCGGCCATGAGCCCCTTGAAGAACATCCGGCCGAACTGCAAGGCGATGCAGGTGTTCTGGGCCATGTCCGGGATGCCGTACTTGACCGTCACCGACGGCACCCGGAGCATGGTGTGGCACCGGATGGGGCAGGCCGTGCAGCCGTTGCCGCGCACGGTGTACTTCCAGGCTTCCTCGCCCAGAAAGAAGGCGGCGCTGTTGGTGCGGTAGACGATGCGGCTCAGGTCGTGGATGTCGCCGGTCAGCTCCACCGGCGGCTTGGCCGCTCCCCAGCGCCGGCCCGGCTGGCCGACCCAGCGCGAGGCCGGATTGTAGTATTCGGCCTGGGGCGTGGGAAAGCTCGGCACCACGTGCTGGTTGTTCGCGCCCAGGATGGAGAGGTGGAACTTGACCAGCTTCTCCCACTCGGCCTTGTCCCCGGCGATGCGCACCGCGCCGCTGCCCTGGACGGCCACGGCCTTGAGGTTCTTGGCCCCCATCACGCCGCCCACGCCGCCGGCCGAGTGGGAGACCGAATTGATGACCATGCCCATGGGGGCCTGGCTTTCCCCGGCCTGGCCGATGGCCGCCACCACGCAGTCCGGCCCCATCTCCTGGCTGAGCTCCAGCGTGGTCCGGCGGATGCCGCTGCCCCAGAGATGCCCGGCGTCGCGGATCTCCACCTTGGCGTCGCGGATCATGAGCCACACGGGCCTGTCGGCCTTGCCTTCCACGATCAGGGCGTCGTAGCCGGCGTATTTGAGCTTGGCCGCGAAATGCCCGCCCATGTGCCCCGAGCCCACCAGGGGCCTGGGCCAGCAGGTGGGGAAAATGGTGGTGATGGTGGTGCGGCCGTTGCACGGCACGCTGGTGCCGACCAGGGCTCCGGCGGCGAACACCAGTTTGTTGGCCGCATCGAAGGGCCCGGTCCCGGCCGGAACCTCGTCCCAGAGCACCCGGTAGCCGAGCCCGGCTCCGCCGAGCACGGCTTCGTAGCGTTCGATCGTATCCTGGACCCCGATCTTTCCCGTGGACAGGTCCACCCGCAAGACCTTGCCGGCGAAACCACCTCTGCTGGCGGCCATGTGCGACTCCTTGCCGATCTCGAAGGGTTACTTGACGGCGGTCTTGCCGGCGGGGACATGGCAGTCCAGGCAGGCCTTGGCGTTTTCCGGGGAGGGCGCGGACAGGCCGGATCGAAGCATCCCGCCGTCGCGGGTGAGGTCCCGCCACGGCACGTAGCGAAGCGCCGCGGCCGGGCAGGCCTCCACGCATTTGGGCCGGCCGTGGCAGAGAAAGCATTTCGTGGCCACTCCGGCTTGTTCGTCGAAGGAGAGCATGTCCCAGGGACAGGCCCGTTGGCACAGGCGGCAGCCCACGCAGGCGGCGGGATCGACCACCCGGGCCCCGGTTTGCGGATCGTCCTTGATGGCGTTTTGGGGACAGGCCGTGGCGCACGGGACCGGATGGGGGCATTGGCGGCACACGCCCTGGACGATCAGCCCGTCGCCCCAGTCCCCGTGCATGGCGTCGCCGCCCGTGGGACCGCCGGGCCCGAAGTTGACGGCGCGGGCGATCTTGATGCGGGACAGGGAAGGCTGGGCGCGGCCGTCGTTGAATTCCGTGCAGGCCAGCTCGCAGCGCTGGCAGCCCACGCAACGGGTGGGATCGGCCAGGATGACCCCCTTGGCATTGTCCAGGATCACCAGCGGGGCGTTCGCGCCGAAGGCGTCGCCCAGGCCCAGGAGGGCCAGGCCGGACAGGGCGCAGACGGACAGCTTGAGAAAGCCCCGACGGGAGAGCTCGGCTTCCAATCCAGAGGCCTGGGCCGCCCGTTCGATCCATTCCGAAGGGACGTCGCGGATCATGTGCATGCGTCTCCCGTTCACCGCATTCCCGGCTTTGGTGACCGGAGGGGTAAAAAATACACGGCGAAACTCTGGGCCTCAGGAGTTCAGTAAAGCCCTTTTGCATGGGCGTCCATGGTTTCCTGGCTACCGTCCCCGTCGTTTGACGCGACGGCAGTCCCCGCGCCACCCAGCCAGGTCCGGGTCGACGTTGGCCAAAAGCGCGAGCACACACTGTCGTATCGCCGGTGTCTGCACCCGCGTGAGCTCAAAACGGAAGGCGGAAGCGATATGCTTCTGCTCCGCAGAGGTCTGGCTCTACCAGAAGAGGCGTGCCTGCGAATAATGGTCGGAGAAAAGTTCCGCTTTGCCTCGGACCATGTCCTGCGCCACCTGCTGCGGGTAGCTGGTGTAGCCCCTCAAGAGACTCACCGACTCAAGCGCATGTTGTAGAGCCCTGTTTGTTGCCAGAAGTGGGGGTATGCGCCGAATGGCGAAGTGCAAAAAAGCCGCCCTCCAGGCTGAAGGCGGCTTGAGATGCCTACACCCAGTGCACGTGGGCTTCGTTCCTGGGAGGGACCAGCCGGTAGCGGTATTTCGGATAACCCAGTATGAGCCCGCCATGCACCACATGTCCGTCGGGAACACCCAGCAACGCGGTCAGAGCACGGGTTTCCCGCGCGGCCATGACTAGTGTTGCGTCCTTGAAATAAATCTATATACTGGCCTCCAGTTTAGGAGGTCAGGATGGGCGCTCGGGTAAAGGTTGAGTTGACGGAGGAGCAGGCGGCAACGCTGCGGATGCGGGCTGGGTCCGGCAAGACCGAACA
>NZ_JARKOZ010000205.1 GCF_029978005.1 Solidesulfovibrio sp.
CCTGAACATCATCGTGGGCTGGACGAGCCTGCAGTACTTCAAAAACGACATGACTCCGCCCAAGTGGTGCAAGTTCCTGGCCTTCGTGTCGGTCATCTGGGCCTTCTCCATCCACACCGTCACGGCCTTCCTGTACGCCGGCCTGCCGGGACGCCACTACTTCCTGACGGCCATCATGGCCGCCCGGTTCCTGGCCTCGGCCTTCTGCTCCGGCCCGGCCATCCTGCTGCTGCTGGTGCTGCTGCTCAAGCGGCTGACCGGCTTCGATCCCGGCAAGAAGGCCATCAACCGCCTGGCCGTGATCATCACCTACGCCATGTGCGTGAACATCTTCTTCTTCCTGCTTGAGGTGTTCACCTCCTTCTACAGCAACATGCCCGGGCACATCGCGCCGTTTAAGTACCTGTTCACGGGCATCGACGGCCACGACATGATGGTGCCGTTCATGTGGACGGCGGTGGTCATGGGCCTGGGCTGCCTGGTCTTCCTCATCCCCACTCCGGTGCGGGAGAAGACCCCGGCCCTGGTCATCGGGCTCATCATGCTGGTCATCGCCTCCTGGATCGACAAGGGCCTGGGCCTGCTCATCGGCGGCTTCACGCCCAACCCCTTCGAGACGGTCACGGTCTACTCCCCCACGGTGCCCGAGATCATGATTTCGCTCATGGTCTTCGCCACCGGCGGCATCGTGCTCACGGTGCTGTGGAAGATCGCCGTGGAAGTCCGCGTCGAGGTCGAAGGCGGCAACCTGTCCATGGTGCCGCCCCCGGCCGCCGAAGCCGAATAGGCTTCCCTCCCGCGCCAAAGGAAAGGCCCGCTTCCGGAAGGAGGCGGGCCTTTTGCGTGCGTTGCGGGTTTGGCGCTTGTGGCGGCGTGGCAATGCTATGGGAGCCCAGAGGGCCCAGCCCTTTGGCCGCCGGAGGCGTCTCTCCCTCCCCTTGCCGCTCGCGTCACTCGTCGTCGGTCAGCACCAGCTCCCGGCCCTCGCCGGGGTAGATGCGGCGTTCGGCGAAGGGCGTGGGGCGCTCGGGGGCCGGCCATTTGCCGGGCTGCGGCTCGGGGCCTTCCAGGGCCGCGGCGCTCGGGTGCTTGTCCGCGTTGACCGGGTGGGAGCGGATGTCCACTCCGGGCACCGGACAGCTGAATTCAATGGCGATGTGGTTGGGGTCGAAGGAGTAGAGCGAGAAGATGAAGCCGTGGTCGATGATCTCCGAGGCCCAGAAGCCGGCCGCCTCCAGGGCGTCCTTGATCTCCCACAGGTCGTCGCGGTCGCGCACGCCGATGGACACGTGGTCGAAGGCGTAGGGACCGGAAACCGGCACGCCGTGGTCCTTCTCCGCGATCGGTTCGACGCCCGGCCACTCGAAAAACGCGATCATGTCGGTTTCCGAGATCTCGAAGAAGTAGTGGCGGTAGCCGGGACGCCCCAGGCCCGCCACCAGGCGCATGCGCAAAAGGTCGCGCCAGAAGCGGATGGTCGCGTCCATGTCGCCCGTGGCCATGGCCAGGTGGTTGACGCCGGTGTAACGCATGACGGTCCCCTCCCCAGGCAGGCTCCCTACGACTCGATCCCCAGGGCCTGCGGGAAAAACGCGCCCGTGAACACGAGTTCCGCCGCGCCGCGAAGGTAGGCCTTGCCGTCGCGCAGGATGACGCCGAGCTCCTCGCCGCCGGTGGTGGTCACCACCGTCTCCTCGCCCGTGAGCCCGAGCTCCCTGGCGATGACCGCCGAGGCCACGGCCCCGGTGCCGCAGGCGTAGGTCTCGTCCTCCACGCCGCGCTCGTAGGTGCGCAGCGACAGCCGTCCCGGGCCGTCCGGGGCGATAAAGTTGACGTTGGTGCCGGCCGGCTTGAAGACTTCGTGGAACCGCACCGCCCGGCCGAGCTTCCATACGTCCACGGCCTCCAGGTGCTCCACCACGGCCACGGCGTGGGGCACGCCGGTGTTGACGAAGTGCAGCGGAAACTGCTGCTGCTCGATCTCCACGGTCATGTCCATGCGCAGGTCCTTTGGCTCGGTCAGCTGCACCGTCACCAGATTGGAATCCTCGTCCACCTCGGCCTCGATGGGGCCGGCGTCGGTGCCGAAGACGTGGCGCGCCGGGGCCAGGTCAAGCATCCAGGCGAGCCTGGCGGCGCAGCGCGAGCCGTTGCCGCACATTTCGGCCCGGGAGCCGTCGGCGTTGAAGAAATGCCACTTGTAGGCCAGCCCCGAACCCTCGGGGGCGTGGTCCAGGAAGATCATGCCGTCGGCCCCGACGCCGAAGGCCTTGCGGCACACCGGCACCACGATGTCCGGCATGTCCGCCGGGTCGTAGCCCAGCACGCGGTTGTCCACGCAGACGAAATCATTGCCGCAGCCCTGCATCTTGTAAAACGGGACGGACGGGCCGCAGACGGCTTCGAGATCCATGGATCGCTCCTTGACGAAAACGTGAACGACACCTAGCAGAACGCGCTTTCCGCGTCGAGAGCGGGGGAGGGCGGTCAGGCCGGCAGGTAGGCCCGGGCGACGCGCCACAGGTCCTCATAGGAATAGCGCGCCCGAAGCCCCAGGCACATCTCCTCGGCCAGGAGCATCTTGCGCGCCGCATCCGCCGCCACGGACCGGCGATGCAGGGCCAGCCTGCGGCGCAAAAACGTCTCGTCGAAGCCGTCGGCGACGAGAATGAGCCCCTCGGCGAAAAAAAGCGACCGGCAGGAGCCGGCCAGGCTCCGGCAGACCTCGCGCCCTTCCCGCCTGGCCATGACCAGGCAGTACATGAGGCGCGCGAGCAGGACGTCGGGCGCCAGGCCATGGTCCACCACGGCCGGGTCGTCGACCGGGGACTCGGGTGCGCCGCCGGCGCGGGCCTTGTCCGCCAGGGCGTAGGCCCGCTCCATGATGGTCGCCTCGCGCGCCGGCGGCACGGCGAAATGCGCCGTCAAAAGCGACAGCACGCGCTGGGGATTGTCCCCGGACACCATGGCCGCGAGCGTCCCGGCCATGCAGTCGAGCGCCCGGCGCAGCTCCCCGAGGGCCCGTCCCCGGCCGGCGACGAAAAGCCGCCGCACCGTCTCCTCGGGCAGCCCCGAACCGAAGGCCGTCTCCAGCAGCAGGCGGATGTACGGTTCTGTCACCGCCTCCATCTCCTCCTGCACCACCCGGCCGCCCTTGCGGCTGTCCATGAGCTTTCGAAGCGACAGCCAATAGGCCGCCACGGCCTTGGCGGGCATCTCGATGATGTCGAGGTCGGCTCTGTCCGTATCGGGGCTTGGCATGGGGCTGTGGCCTTTTGCGCGGATTGCGGATAATCATGGCCATGTCCGAAACGACGCGTTTCGGGCGTGATGGAACATACGGCGAATCATCCGCCGGCGGCAAGCCCGCCCGGCGAGGAAGGAGCGCTTATGCGCGGACGTTTGCTCAAAGTGCTCATGGTGCTGCTGGTGCTCGTGCCGGTGGGGCTGACGGCCTACCTGGCCAACAACCTCTACCATCGCAAAGGCGTGCCCGAAGCCCTGGAAAACCTGACCAAGCAGCTCTTCCGGTCCAAGGAGGAGGAGCGCAAGGCCGAGGTCCGGGCCGCCGAACTCGAGCGCAAGGCTGATGAACTGCAAACCGCCTACGACGCCCTGGTCGCGGATCTTCGCGGCGAGGTGGACAGCCGCGACATCCGCGTGCGCCAGTTTCGCGAAAAACTTGAAATCAACTTCGTGGACAAGGTGCTCTTCGCCTCCGGCAGCGCGGAAATCACCCCCCACGGCCGCGAAATTCTGCTCAAGGTCGGAGGCGTCCTGGCCAAGGTCAAAAACAAAAGCATCTACGTCGTCGGCCACACCGACTCCAATCCCATCCACTCGGCCCTGTACCCCTCCAACTGGGAACTCTCCACCGCCCGCTCCGCCTCGGTCATCCGCTTCCTGTCCGAACAGGGCGGGCTGACCCCGGAACGCTTCACCGCCATGGGCCGCGCCTTCTACCAGCCCGTGGCCAGCAACGCCACGTCCGAAGGACGCCAGGAAAACCGCCGCGTGGACGTCATCGTGGCCGACGTGCCGCTGCTCGCCGGGGAAACCGGCTCCGAAACCATGCGCGGCACCGTGGACGGCGAAAAGAAAACCCCAACCGAAACCCCCGCCGCCGGACAGGAGCCCCTGCGCGAATCCGCTCCGCCGCCCCCGCCACCGGCCCCGGACGAACCCGTCGCTCCAGCCCCGGCGACCCCGCCCCAGACCGATGCGCCAGCGCCCGCCGCCGATGCGCCGCCCGCCACGCCGGCCGATCCAGCCGTGCCGCCCAGTCAGGCCGCGCCTGCCGCCGAGGACGCCAAACCCGCGCCGCAAACTCCCGCGCCCGATCTGCCGCCCGCGTTGCCCGACAAGCCCGCGCCAGGGAAAGAGTAGCGGGGAAGAAGCGGGGCGCTCCCTGCACGTGCCGTGGCTCTGCCCCGAACCACGGCAGGGCGCTGCCCCGCACCCGCCGGGACGCTGTCCCGGACCCTGCCGGGGCTTTGCCCCGAACCCCACCGGGGGGCATGATGCCCCCCGGACCCCCTCGACGGCTTGGTCGGGCGGGGAAGCCTGCGGTCACCGGGAGGTCGGTCGCGTAGCGGACCGAAGATGGGGGCGGGATTTGGCCTGCCGCTGCCGCCGCTGACGCGGCAG
>NZ_JARKOZ010000220.1 GCF_029978005.1 Solidesulfovibrio sp.
GACGCAGGCCGCAAAGCCGGCCAGCACCGCCCGCCCCATTTCCGAGACCCCGGGCGCCCGCGGCGAAGCGCCGCATTTCAAGAGAAGCTTCTTTGATGCCTTTAAGAGGCTTTCAACGTAAAATTCCTTTAAATCCCGCCCCGAAGGGGTGACGGCCTGGGGGCGAAATTCCGCCCCCATCTTCGGTCCGCCAACGCCCACGCCAACGGTGACCGCAGCCCCCCCCGCCTACGCCGGCCGGGGGGGCCTGGGGGGAGTCACTCCCCCCAGCGGGGTTCGGGGCAGCGCCCCGATTGCTACTCCAGTCCGTAGCGTTTGAGCTTGCGCCACAGCGAGACGCGGTCGATGGCGAGGATGCGGGCGGCTTTGGATTTGTTGCCTTCGACTTCCTCGAGCACGTCGCGGATGTAGCGCTTCTCGTGTTCTTCGAGGGTGGGCCAGGCGTTGCGGGCGGTGCGGGTGGGGCGCACGCGTTCGTCGCGCAGGTCGGCGAGCAGGTGCGCGGGTTCGATGACTGCGCCGTCGCACACGGCCAGGGCTTTCTGGACGATGTTTTCCAGTTCGCGGACGTTGCCGGGGAATTCGTAGAGGAGCAGCCGGTCGAGGACTTCGGGCGAGAGGGAGACTTCGCGGCAAAGCGCCCCGGCGTGCTTGGCCAGGAAGTGTCGGGCGAGCAGCGGGATGTCTTCGCGGCGCTGGGCGAGCGGCGGCACGTGCAGGGTGACGACGTCGAGGCGGTAGAAGAGGTCCTGGCGGAAGGCTCCGGTTTCGGATTCCTTTTTGAGGTCCTTGTTGGTGGCCGAGAGCACCCGCGCGTCCATGGGGGCTTCCTCGGTGCCGCCGACGCGCAGGAAGGTGCGTTCCTGGAGCACGCGCAGGAGCTTGACCTGCATGGGCAGCGGCAGTTCGCCGATCTCGTCGAGGAAGAGCGTGCCGCCGGAGGCGGCCTCGATGAGGCCCTTGCGCCGGGCGGCCGCGCCGGTGAAGGCTTCGCGTTCGTGGCCGAAGAGTTCGTTGCTGATGAGCTCCTCGGAGAACGCGCCGCAGTTGACGGCCATGAACCGGCCTTCGCTGCGGGGGCTCAGGTCGTGGACGGTGCGGGCCACGAGTTCCTTGCCGGTGCCGGTTTCGCCGGTGATGAGCACGTTGCATTCCAGGCGGGCGACCTGGACGATGGCTTCGCGAAGCGCCTCCATGGCCGGGCTTTGGCCGATGAGGCGGGAAAGCCCGGAGGCGGGGTCGACCTTGCGCTTGAGGCTGGCCAGTTCCCGGCGCATGGCGGATTTTTCCAGGGCCTTGGCCGTCTGCGCCAGCACCTCGGCCACCTGCACGGGCTTGGCCACGTAGGTGAACGCGCCCTGGCGCATGGCGGCCACGGCCGAGTCCACGGCGGCGTGGCCGGTGACGACGATGACTTCCACTTCCGGGTAGCGGCGCTTGACGGCGGCGAGCAGCTCCATGCCGTCCATTTCCGGCATGCGCAGGTCGGTGAGCACGAGGTCGTGGGCTTCCTCGGCCAGGGCGGCCAGGGCCTGCCGGCCGTCGGCCGCGGCGCGCGGCCGGTAGCCGGCCTTGGCCAGGATGTGGACGAGGTTTTCCCGGGCGATTTCCTCGTCCTCGACGACCAGGATGCGTTCCTTGCTCACGGCCGGGGCTCGCTTTCCCGGGCGGGGGCTTCGGCCAGGGGCAGGCGGATGACGAAGGACGCGCCCTGGCCCGGGGCGCTTTCCACGGCCACGGCTCCGGCGTGCTTTTCGACGATGCCGTAGACGATGGAGAGCCCGAGCCCCGTGCCCTTGCCTTCCTCCTTGGTGGTGTAGAAGGGGTCGAAGATGCGGCTTCGTATTTCCTCGGGCACGCCCGGGCCGGTGTCGGACACGGTGACCACGGCCTGGCCGGATGCGTCGTCGCGGCAGGCGGCGAGCCGGACCTCGCCGTGGTCTCCCACGGCCTGGATGGCGTTGAGGAGGAGGTTGAGCAAGGCTTCCTGGAGCCGCGAGGCGTCGGCGGCGAGCACCAGGTCGTCCGGCACGTCGGCGCGCAGGCGCACGCCCGAGCAGGCCTGGCATTTGACCAGGCGCAGGGTGCGCGCGGCCAGTTCCGCCAGGTTGACCGGGCGCAGGGAGAACTCCCGGGCCCGGGAGAATTCCAGCAGGCCCTGGACGATGTCCCGGGCGCGCAGGGTTTCCTGGCCGACGTTGCCGAGGAGCTTGCGCAAGAAGGCCGGGTCGGCGGTCTCCAGCTCGTCCAGGGCGATCTGGCAGGAGGTGGAGATGTTGTTCAGCGGATTGTTGAGCTGGTGGGCCACGCCGGCGGTCAGGGTGCCGATGGAGGAGAGCTTTCGGGTCTGGACGAGCTGGTCCTGGCGGCGTTCGATCTCGGCCACCATGCGGTTGATGGCCTCCATGACCTGTTCGATCTCGTCGCTGGTGGCGACCACGGGAATGCGGTTGTAGCGCCCGGCGGCGATGTCGCGGGTGGCCGAGCGGATGATGCCCAGCGGCTTGAAGATGTTGCGGAACATGAGCACCGGCAGGGCGACGCCAAGGGCCAGGGCCACGGCCACCGCGCCGAGCAGCTGCCAGGCGAGCAGGCGCAGCAGGTCGCGGATGCGCTCGCGCTCGAATTCCACCACCCGGTCGGCCGCCTCGGCCAGGGCCTTGCCGATTTCGCGCAGTTTCAGCGCCGCCTCGCCCTCGGCTTCGACCTGGCCCGGGCCGGAGGCGGCCAGGGCGTCGAGGCCTTCGCGGTACTGGCGAAGGAGCATGCCCATGGCGTCGAGCTGGGGCGAGACCTTGAGGTCGCGGGCCTCGGCCGTGAGCACGGCCAGGGTCTTGAAGGACTCGTCGAGGTAGCGCCGGTCCTCGTCGAGGTCCTCGGGCAGGCCGTAGAGGAGGTAGTTCTTCTCGTAGCGGCGCACTTCGAGGATGGTGTTGGCGATGACATGCCCCAGGCGCATGAATTCCAGCTTGTCCTCCATGGTGGACAGGTCCTCGTAGGACACGAAGGCCATGGCGCCGATGCCGATGACGTACAGCAGCAAAATGGCGACGATGCGCTGTCGCAGGTTGAGCTTGGTGCGAAACGGTTCCGGCATGACGTCCCCCGGCCGCGCGGCGGCGGCCATGGCCTGTGCTTACGCTTTGTCGGGAGGGTCGGTAAACCCTCTTTGACCGCGCCGCGGCGCGCCCCTTACGCCCGGCGCATGCGCCGCCACAGGGTGGAGCGGCTGATTCCCAGGAGCTTGGCCGCCGCGCCCACCCGGCCGCCGGTCCGCTCCAGGGCGTCCCGGATGCGGTCCTCCCCGGCGCTTCCCGGCCGGGGCTCGCGGCCCGGGGCGGCTCCGGCCGGGGCGTCGTCGAGCAGGGCCAGGACGAGGGATTCGGGCACGTCGTACTCGCGGTGGGTGGCCGCCACCCGGGCCATGAGGTTTTGCAGCTCCCGGACGTTGCCGGGCCAGTCGTGGCGGCAAAGGGCGCTTTCGGCTCCGGGGGTGAGGCCATGGCCGCCGGGGCGCTCGGCGGCCTGGTCCAGGAAGCGGCGGGCCAGGCCGGGGATGTCCTCCCGGCGGCGGCGAAGCGGCGGCAGGGGCAGACGCAGGACGTTGATACGGTAGAAGAGGTCGTCGCGGAAGGCCCCCTCGGCCATGAGCCGGCCGAGGTTCTTGTTGGTGGCCGCCACCACGCGCACGTCCACGGGGAGCATCTGGTCGCTGCCCAGGCGCATGACCTTCTTTTCCTGGAGCACGCGCAGGAGCTTGCCCTGGAGCTCGAGGCCCATCTCGGCGATCTCGTCGAGGAAGATGGCGCCGCCGTGGGCCAGCTCGAAAAGCCCGGCCTTGCCCTTTTGGCTCGCGCCGGTAAACGCCCCGGGCTCGTAGCCGAAGAGCTCGCTTTCGAGGAGCTGCCCGGGCAACGCGGCGCAGTTGACGGCCACGAACGGCCCGTCGCGGCGCGGGCTGGCGTTGTGGATGGCCTGGGCGAAGAGCTCCTTGCCGGTGCCGGTCTCGCCGTGGAGGAGCACGGTGGCGGCGGTGCGGGCATAGTCCCGGGCCATGGCCACGGCCTGGCGCAGGGCCGGGCTCTCGCCCAGGACGTCCTCGAAGCGGGCCACGGCCACGTGGCCCGAGGCCAGCACGCGCCGGCGCACCGTGGCCTCCATCCGCTGGATGTGGCGCACGTCGTGGATGGTGGCCACCGCGCCCACGGTCCGTCCGTCCACGCGCACCGGCGTTCTGGTGCACACGATCTCCCGGTCGCCGACGCGCTCCACCTCGCCCACGGTCCCCTGGCCCGTGGCCAGGGACTGGGGCAGGCCCGACCGGGGCCAGACCTCGGCCACGGGACGGCCGACGGCCGTGGCCTCCTCGCAGCGCAGGAGCTTGCGGGCCACGGGGCTCAGCACCGTGACCCGGCCGTCCCCGTCCACAGCCACGATGCCGTTGTCCGTGGAGGTGAGCACGGCCCGCAGCAGGGAGTTCTTGGCCTTTTCCACGGCCCGGCCGTGGACGATGGCCCGGGCCTCGCGCACGGCGGCCAGCAGGCTCTGGGGGCTGCACTCCACGGGCAGGCTCGGCACGCCGAGCCGCCGGGCCACGAGGTCGGTGATGTAGCCGCCGACCACCAGCTGCGCGCCCTGGGCCCGGGCCCACAGCACGGCCGTGGCGATGTCCTCCTGCCTTTCGAGTTCGTGAACCGTGACGTCGAGCCCCAGCATGCGGCCGATCTCGGCCGCGCCGTCGGTCATGGGCGGGAAGGCCACCACGGCCAGCCGCCGGGCCTGGGCCGAAGCGGCGTGGAGGGCGGTGAGCAGATCCAGGCTCGAGGTGGAGATGTCCACCACCGAGAGGTCCGGCAGGGCGGCCTGGATGCACCGGGCCGTGGCCCCGCGGGAGATGACGGCCTCGACGCCGCGCCCGGCCAGGTCGCGGGCCACGGCCACGGCCGCTTCCATGAGGCCTTCGGCCAGGAGGACGTCGGCGTTTTCGCCGCGCAGGAGTTCGCGGGCGGTATCGTGCATGCGCCGGTTGAGGGCGAGGAGGGCGATGGTGGGCATGGGCGCATCCTGGCGACAGAATGAAACAATTTGAAACAATCTAGAACATAGTAGTTCCGTCGGTGCAACATATATTCCCAGCCCCATTGAATTCATTGAAAATAATCGTGGAACGTTTCCTGCTTCGCACGGATGCGACAACGGCCGAAAGCCGTCGCCGGCCAGGCCGAGGGGGGCGAACTTCCCCTGTCCGTCCGGAAGCGGGACGTGGTAACGTCCGGGAAAACCCCTCCAAGGAGCAGTCATGAACGGAAAAGTCACCGTCTTCGGCGCGGGCAACGTGGGCGGCGCGGTCACGCGCCGGCTCATCGAACGCAAGGTCTGCAAGAAGGTCGTGCTGGTGGACCGCATCCCCACCAAGGCGGCCGGCATCGCCCTGGACATCCTGGAGGCCAGCCCCGTGGACCTCCTGGAGCCGGTGTGC
>NZ_JARKOZ010000001.1 GCF_029978005.1 Solidesulfovibrio sp.
AAAGGGAGCCGCCGCTTGAGTGCGGCGGCTCCCTTTCGGCCACACAGGAGGAGGCGGGAACATATTTTCATCCCCACCCCTTGAGGGGGTTCGGGGGGGATCATCCCCCCCGATGGGGAGGTCCAGGAGGGGCGACGCCCCTCCTGGCTCTTATTCTCTTGAGGAAGATGCGGGGGATGCGTCCTTTGGTCTTCCATCCCCATGCGGAGGCATACGTGATGATGACGGCCAATGAGATTCGCGCCAAGTTCCTGGAATACTTCGTCGCCAACGGGCACCAGCTGGTTTCTTCCTCGCCGCTCGTGCCGCGCGAGGACCCGACCCTTCTTTTCACCAACGCCGGCATGGTGCAGTTCAAGAAGGTGTTTCTGGGCCAGGACAAGCCCGGCTACAAGCGGGCCACCACTTCCCAGAAGTGCCTGCGCGTGGGGGGCAAGCACAACGACCTGGAAAACGTCGGCCGCACCGCCCGCCACCACACCTTCTTCGAGATGCTCGGCAACTTCTCCTTCGGCGACTACTTCAAGGAAGACGCCATCAAGTTTGCCTGGACCTTCCTGACCGAGGTGATCGGCCTCGACAAGTCGCGCCTGTACGCCACGGTCTACCTGGACGACGACGAGGCCTTCGGCCTGTGGAAGAAGATCGCCGGGCTCAGCGACGACCGCATCTTCCGCCTGGGCGAGAAGGACAACTTCTGGTCCATGGGCGACACCGGCCCTTGCGGCCCCTGTTCGGAGATCATGTACGACCGGGGCGAGGAGATCGCCTGCGGGCCTAATTGCGGCATCGGCACCTGCGACTGCGACCGGTACCTGGAGATCTGGAACCTGGTGTTCATGCAGTACGACCAGATCGACAAGGATACGCGCGTGTCCCTGCCGCGCCCGAGCATCGACACGGGCATGGGCCTGGAGCGCATCGCGGCCGTGGTCCAGGGCGTGCATTCCAATTTCGACATCGACCTCTTTCAGACCATCATCGCCACGGCCGCGTCCATCGCCGGCGTGGCCTACGGCGCGGACGAGGAGAGCGACACGGCCCTTCGCGTCATCGGCGACCACAGCCGCTCGGTCGCCTTTCTGCTCGCCGACGGCGTCATGCCGTCGAACGAAGGCCGGGGCTACGTGCTGCGCCGTTTGATCCGCCGGGCGCTGCGCTTCGGCAAGCTCATCGGCCTGTCGGATCCGTTCCTCTTCAAGACCGCCGGCACGGTGGTGGACGTCATGGGCGACGCCTACCCCGAGCTGGTGGCCAGCCGCGAGTTCATGGAGCGGGTGGTGCGCGAGGAGGAGGAGCGCTTCGGCGTGACGCTCGACAAGGGCCTGGCCATCCTGGCCGAGGAACTCGACCGCATGGCGGGGGCCGGGGAAACGACCATCACCGGCCAGTTCGCCTTCAAGCTCTACGACACCTACGGATTTCCGCTGGACATCGTCAACGACGTGGCCGGCAAGCGGGGCATCGTCGCGGATGAGGACGGCTACCGCGTCTGCATGGCCGAGCAAAAGGCCAGGGCCAAGAAAGCCTGGAAAGGCAGCGGCGAGACCGATCCGGCCGTGCTGTTCCTGGAGCTTCTGGAATCGGGCATGAAGTCGCGCTTCGTGGGCTACGAGGACCTGACCGCCAAAAGCCGGGTCAACGCGCTCATCTCGGCCGAGGGCCAGGCCGTGGAGCGGCTCGTGGCCGGGGAGACCGGCTACATGGTCAGCGCCGTGACGCCCTTTTACGGCGAATCCGGCGGCCAGGCCGGCGACGTGGGCACGGTGTCCACCCTGACCGGCGACGCCGCCGTCGTGGGCACGGTCAAGGCCGGGCCGGAGCTGACCGCCCACCACATCAAGGTGGAGCGCGGCGAGGTGCTCCTCGACCAGGAGGCGGAGCTGACCGTGGACGCCGTCGTGCGCACGGCCACGGCGCGAAACCACACGACGACCCACCTGCTGCACAAGGCGCTCAAAAACGTGCTCGGCGGCCACGTCAACCAGGCCGGCTCGCTGGTCACGCCGGAGCGGCTGCGCTTCGACTTCACCCACGTCTCGGCCATGACGCCCGAGGAGATCGCCAGGGTCGAGGACGAGGTCAATGCGGCCATCCTCCTCGACGCGCCGGTGGTCACCGAGGTCATGGGCATCGAAACGGCCCGGGCCAAGGGCGCGACCGCGCTTTTCGGCGAGAAGTACGGCGACGAGGTGCGCGTGGTCGAGGTGCCGGGCGTGTCCATGGAATTTTGCGGCGGCACGCACCTGCGGGCCACGGGCCAGGCCGGCAGCTTCCTGATCCTGTCCGAGTCGGGCGTGGCCGCCGGCACGCGGCGCATCGAGGCGGCCACGGGCGTCAACGCCCTGGCGCACATGCGGGCCATACGCGGCGAGCTCGACGAGGCCCTGCACGCCGTCAAGGCGCGGCCGGGCGAGCTGGTTTCGCGCGTCAAAAAGCTCCAGGACGAGATCAAGGCCCTGGGCAAGGAAAAGGAGCAACTGGCGGCCAAGCTGGCCTCGGGCCAGGGCCGCGACCTGCTTTCCGGCCTGGAGGAGATCGGCGGGGTGAAGGTGCTGTGCGCCAGGGTGGACGCGGCCAACGTCAAGGCCCTTCGCGAGGCCATGGACGACCTGCGCAGCAAGGTGCCCTCGGGCGTGGTGGCCATCGCCGCCGAGCAGGAGGGCGGCAAGGTCAGCCTGATCGTGGCCGTGAGCAAGGATTTGCATGGCCGTTTCACCGCGCCGGCGCTCATCAAGGACGCGGCGGCGGCGGTCGGCGGCTCGGGCGGCGGCCGTCCGGACATGGCGCAGGCCGGCGGCACGAACCCGGCCGGCATCGACGAGGCCTTCGCCAAGGTGAAGGCGGCCGTGGCCGGCTAGGCAAGGCCGCAACATCGTGCAGGTTCAGGGCGGTCCCGGAAGGGGCCGCCCTTTTTCGCGGCCTTCAGGACTTGGCGGCGAAGGCCGCCAATGCGGCAAGGAAACGGCAGAGGGCGGTTCGGCTGGACGCCTGGAAAACAGGTGCGCCATAGCCGGTTTTCATGCGGGCGCACAATCGGACTTCAGACAGGATGGCGCCCTTTCGTTGTTATGTAAACGGAAATATTCGGATGCAGAAGCCGGCCGTGAAAAGGCCGAGGTGCTTTTGTGCCAGGAATCGTCGCGCGCCGTCTTGGTCTTGTGCTTTGGCCATTGCCGCCGGAAAGCATTCGTTGCAATGTGCACGGGGTCCGCTTTGCCATTTTTCAAAACCGTGGAGAGGACTCGTAACGTCGCTGCGGCATTTACTTTTCCCATTCGGGGCGATAGGAAGGGGAAACGCTCGGGAATGCCCTGCCGTGGCCGGCCGAGTCGGCGCACGGCGTTTAGGAGGCGTCAGGGACCAAAGAAATCGAGGCCGTCGTCGGATCACCCTCTGCACAAGGACGTATCATGCTGCAGGAGACCCCATCGCAAATCGTCGAGTTCATTACATGGAAGACAAGCTATGACTGCGTCGTGGACATCATAAACTGCCAGCACAAGGGAATCCTCCGATTCATCAACGCCTGGCACACGGAAATTCTCAACAACAGGATTCCTCGTGTGAACAGCATCGAATACATGCGGAACAAGTTTTCGTTCCTGGAAATTTTCTCCTACGCCCACTTCACGCTGGAAGAAGGCCTGCTGAAGATCCTGGTGGACAGATTCGGCTTCAAGGAATCCGTCTACACCGGGCATTTGACGACGCATGCCAAGTTCGTCAACAATTTCATGAATCCCCTCAAGGCCCAGGTCGAAATGACGGGCAATAAAGACCTTGCCATCGTGGACCATATCGCGGCCGACGCCCTCGGCGACGTCGCCAAGTGGTGGTACAACCACATCCGGGACGTCTCGGAAAATTCGCGCTGCAGCTACGACCACTACTACCGGCTGTTCATCGAACGGCTGAGCGAAACGGACAAGATCACGATGTTCAACGACGTGATCATGTTCCTGGAAAAGTGCCCGCAACCCTACTCGTGCACCACCTGGTAAGGCGCTTGCCCGGGCGGCGGCGTCGGAAGGGAAAGGGCTCAGCCCAACTGCTTGACCCCGGCCGCCTTCCCCTCGGCTTCCAGCTCTTGCGTCAGGGCCGCCAGCTCCTGGGCTTCCCGGGCCAGGTCGCCCACGGCCCGGGAAGCTTCGCCCATGGCCGTGGAAGCGGCGGCGGCGATGGCGTTGACGTCCTCGATGGTACGGTTGATCTCCTCGCTCGTGGCCGACTGCTCCTCGGCCGCCGTGGCGATGGAGCGCACCTGGTCCGAAGCGCTGTCCACGAGCGCGACGATGGCCGCCAGCGCCTGCCCGGCCGCGTCCGCGAGCATGCTGGCCTCCTCCACGGAGTCGGCCGCCTGCTCCACATGCTGCACGTTGCGGCCCGTGCCCTGCTGGATGCCGTGTATGGCCTCGCCCACTTCCTTGGTGGCGGTCATGGTCTTTTCCGCGAGCTTTCTGACCTCGTCGGCCACGACCGCGAAGCCGCGCCCGGCCTCGCCGGCCCTGGCCGCCTCGATGGCCGCGTTTAAGGCCAGCAGGTTCGTCTGGTCGGCGATGTCCGAGATGACGTTCATGATCCGGCCGATGTCCCGGGCCTGGGCTCCGAGCCGGCCCATGTCCTCCTTGAGCGTGCGCGCCTGGTCCCGGACGCGGCCGATGCGCTCCACCATGCGGCCGACCACGTCCGCGCCCTCGTTGGCCTTGCCCCGGGCCGCGTCGGTGGTGGCGGCGGCGTTGCCGGCGTTTTTGGCCACTTCCAGGACCGTGGCGTTCATCTCTTCCATGGCCGTGGCCGTTTCGGCCATGCGGCGGGACTGGTTGTCCGCGCCCCGGCTCGATTCGTCGATCTGGGCCGAAAGCTCGGCCGCGGCGCTGGACACCACGCCCACCACGCCGCCGAGCCGCCCGGCCGCCTGGAGCAGGCCCTCGGCCCGGGCCGCCTGGGCCTTGGCCATGGCCGCTTCGGCCTCCCGGCGCGAGGCGTCGGCGGCCCGGGCCTTGTCCTCGGCCTCGTGGGTCTTGGTTTCGATGGCGGCGATGTTCTCCCGCAGGGTGGCCACCATGGTGTTGAGGGCGGCCTGCATGCGGGCGGCCTCGTCGTTGCCCGAGGCGTCCAGGGCGATGTCCAGGTTTCCGGCGGCGCAGCGCGCCGCCGCCTCGGTGGCCTGGCGGATGGGGCCGGCAACCGAGCGGATGACGAGCAGGCACACGCCCACGAGCAGGACCAGTCCCAGGCCGATGCCGGCGAGGATGCGCAGGAGCAGCGCTTCGATGCGGGACTGGCTCTGGGCGCGGATGGCCGCCTTTTCACGTTCGATGTTGTCGATGTACACCCCCGTGCCGAGCCACATGGCCGTGCCCGGGATCATGACGGCGCAGGCGAGCTTGGGCTGGTCGCCCTGCCCGGGCTTGGGAAAGACGTATTCCACGAAGCCGCCGCCGGCCTTGGCCCGGCGGGCCAGTTCGCGCACGTAGGGCACGCCGTTTTTGTCCCTCACCTCGCCGAGGTCCTTGCCTTGCCGCTCCTTGGCGATGGGCAGGGCCACGTTGACCGTGTCCTCGTACACGAAATAGTAGCCGGATTTGTCTTCCTCGAAACGGAACTCGTCCACCATCCTGCGGATCATGTCGATGCGTTTGGCCGGGTCTTCGATGCCTTTGACGGCCTCGCCGATGGATGCGGCCAGGGCGTTCGAGGCGACGAGGAGCTTGTCCTTCTGCCCTTGCAGCATGATGTTCTGGGCGATGACGACATTGCTGTCCGTGAGCGCCTGCATGCCGAGGTAGAACGTCAGGACCACGCCGCAGATGAAAATGGCGAACAGGCCGAGAAGCAGGGCGAAACGCCAGGTGAGGGAGATTTTTCGTAACCACGAAGCGGAGCCGGCATTGGATCGGGCATGGATGGACATGAACGCCTCCATTTTCCAGTCGGTCGTGGTGTGAAAATATTTTTACGTCGATGATAGCATGATGCAGCGTGCAGTTCAATAGCGTCCGGAAAGGGAATGGCGTGTTAAAAAGATAACAAGAAGGTTGACGCCGGATGGGGGCGGCGAACAACCTCAGGCCGCGTCGAGGGGCGCATGCGTCAGTCGGCGGTCAGGGACTTGCGGCGGCGTTCGATCGTCTTGCCCGCCGTGTCCCGGATTTCGGAAGTCGAAAAGAAGTCGCGCCAACCGGCGACGAAAAGGTCGTAGAGCGCGCGGCAGGGGGAACGCCAATGTTCCCCCACCCGCCGGAGGTCGGGCTCAGGGACGGTCGGCCCGGTCGCGCCGGAAGGCCAGGAAGCTCTTTTTCAGGAAGGCCGGTGCGGCCAGCCGCCAGGGCGTGGTCAGCCAGCCGTCGGGCAACAGGTGGTGCCAGCGGTAGCCCAGGCGATGGTAGTGGCTGGCGGCCGCGTCGCGACAACCCGCCTCGGCCGCGGCGAACAGGGCGGCGTCTCGCTGGCAGCGCGAGGCGGCCATGGCGTCGAGCACGCGTCGGTCGAAGCCGTGTCGGGTGAGCATGCGCCGCACGCGTCGGGACTCGGCCCGGCGCGACAGGGCGTCGCCGAAGGCCAGGACGGCGCCGCACAGGGATCCGGCGCAAAGGGCCACGAGCAGCAGCCTGGGGGAGGCGTGGGCGCGCACGGCGAAGTACAGGGCCGCGGCGAGAAAGGCGGCGGTGACGCAAAGCGGCAGGGGCGCCGCCAGAAAAAGGCGCACGGCGTGTTGGGTCACGGCGGCAGGGTCGCCCGGGGAATCGGGTCTTGTCAAGGCGGCGCGCCCGTCGCCCGGGCCGCCAAGCGGAGCGGGGACCGCACGGCCCGTTGTCTGGCCGTCGGTCCCCGCCGAGGATCGCTTTTGGTTGCCTAGATGCTGCCGGTGCGGATGTGGCGGAGGAAGGCGTCGGTCACTTCCGAGGTCTTGGACGTGCCGCCGAGGTCCGGGGTCAGCGTCTTGCCGGCGGCGGTGACCGCCTTGATGGCCTCGAGGATCTTGTCCGCGGCCGCCTTCTGGCCCAAAAACTCCAGCATCATGGCCCCGCTCCAGGACATGGCGATGGGGTTGGCCACGCCCTTGCCGTAGAGGTCCGGGGCGGAGCCGTGCACGGGCTCGAACATGGACGGGTAGCGGCGCTCGGGGTCGATGTTGCCGCTGGCCGAAAGGCCCAGGCTGCCGGTGATGGCGCCGCCGATGTCCGTCAGAATGTCGCCGAACATGTTGGAGGCCACCACCACGTCCAGGGAGTCGGGATGGAGCACGTAGCGGGCCGAGAGCGCGTCGATGAGCATGCGCTCGGTGCGCACGTCGGGGTAGTCCTTGGCCACTTCGTCGAAGACCTGGTCCCAGAAGGTCAGGGTGTGCTTCTGGGCGTTGGACTTGGTGGCGGAGACCAGGTGCTTGCGGGGGCGGGAGCGGGCCAGCTCGAAGGAGTAGCGGATGACGCGCTCGACGCCGGTGCGGGTGAAGACCGCCGTTTCCAGGGCCAGCTCGCAGGGCTGGCCGGGATGCACCCGTCCGCCGGCTCCGGCGTATTCGCCCTCCGTGTTCTCGCGCACGGTCACGATGTCGATGTCCCCGGCCTTGCGCCCGCCGAGCGGGCTCTTGACGCCGGGCAGCAGCAGGCTCGGCCGCAGGCAGATGTACTGGTCGAAGCCCAGGCGGATCTTGATGAGCAGGCCGTGCAGGGAGACGTCGTCGGGCACGAGCTCGGGATAGCCCACCGCGCCGAAGTAGATGGCGTCGAAGGGGCGCAGCAGATCCAGGCCGTTTTCCGGCATCATTTCCTTGTGTTCGAGATAGTACTCGCATCCCCAGGGGAAGTATTCGTATTCCAGGCGAAAGCCGCCGACGGCCTCGGCCGCGGCGTCCAGGACGCGCACGCCCTCGGGCGCGAGTTCCTTGCCGATGCCGTCACCGGGAATGACGGCGATCTTGTACGACTGCATAGACGACGAGCCTCCTTGAGACGGCGCGGGCTCCGTCGGCTCACGACGGAGCCCGCTGGTTTTTCCATGCCCTCGCGGGCCTGGGTTGGGCGCAATTGCCTGCTTTCGCTCCTAGAAACCGCGCATCAGCAGGATGGGGAAGTCGATGCCCACCAGGAAGGCGATGAAGATGACGCCGAAGACCGCGCCCAGGGCCCAGAAGGCCTTGGGCGTGATGTAGCCGCTGCCGTAGTAGACCGGGCTCGGCCCTGTGGCGTAGGGCGTGAGGATGCCCATGATGCCGAGGGTGGCGCAAAGGAGCAGGGACACGGTCTTGAGCGGCAGGCCGGGGATGTTCTGGGCCGTGACCAGGAAGACGGGCAGCAGGGCCGTGGTGTGGGCCGTGAGGCTGGCGAACATGTAGTGGACGAAGAAGAAGATGAGCACCAGCCCGACGATGACCGCGTTGATGGAAAATCCGGCCATGGCCGCGGCGGCGATGCCGGCGAACCACTTGAGGAAGCCGACCTTGCCCAGGCCGTCGGCCAGGGCCACCAGCGTGCCGAACCAGCACAGGACGTTCCAGGCGTTCTTGTTGGTGATGATGTCTTCCCAGGTGACCACCTTGGTGATGATCATGAGCGACAGGGCGAGCAGGGCCACGGTGGTGGCGTCGAGGATGCTCGGCGCGAAGATCCACAGCACCAGGGCGAAGACGGCCAGCCCGGCCATGGTGAGTTCCTTGGCCGAAAGCGGCCCCATTTTGGCCAGTTCGTCGCCGGCCCAGCGCGGCGCGTCCTCGCTGCGTTTGATCTCCGGCGGATAGATGACGTAGATGAGCCAGGGCAGGAGCAGGAACAGGGGGACGCAGGCCGGGGCCAGGGCCGTGAACCATTCCATCCAGGCGAAGGTCTGGTTGGTGGTCTTCTGCAGGATGGACAGGGCCAGCAGGTTGGGGGCCAGGGCCGTCAGGAACATGGTGCTGGTGACGCAGGTGGTGGCCAGGGCCACCCACATGAGGTAGGCGCCGATCTTGCGCGCCCCGCTTTCCGGGGTGGAACCGTACAGCGGCGGGATGTTCTTGATGATGGGGAAGATGACGCCGCCGCTGCGGGCGGTGTTGGACGGCGTGAACGGGGCCAGGCCGCAGTCGGCCAGGGCCACGGCGTAGCCCAGGCCCAGGGTGGAGCGGCCGAGCTTTTTGATGAGGAACAGGGCGATGCGCTTGCCAAGGCCCGTCTTTTCATAGCCCATGGCGAACATGAAGGCCACGAAGATGAGCCAGACCGTGCCGTTGGAAAAGCCCGACAGGGCCCAGCGCACGGCGTCGGCCGGTTTGGGCGGCCCATTGCCGCCGCCCGGCACCAGGTTGAGGGCGGCGATGACGCTGATGCCGATCAGGCCCAGGGCGGCGGCCGGCAGCGGTTCGAGGACAAGGGCCACGATGACGGCGGTGAACAGAGCGAAATAATGCCAGGCATCCGCGGTCAGGCCGGCGGGTATGGGAAGAAACCAGATGATCGCCCCCACGATGATGGGGAGGAAAGCCTTCCAGGAAGCCTTCATGCCTTGCTCCTTACTGCTAGGGTTCCGTAGCGCGCGCGTCTTGAACGTGCCTTTGCCGCACGGGGGAATTCTCCACCCGGGCTGTTCACAATGCTATTTTCAATAATTTCGGAAAGCAATAATAATTTTCCCCCCGCGCCTTGCTCCCGCTTTTCAGGCGCCCCCTTGCGGGCGGGACATCTTGACAGGAATCCGTTTTGGGTCAGGATGCAAGCCATGACCCGAGGAGGTGGGCCATGAACCGATGGGGCATGGGCACGATGCTCTACCGCGCGACGATCCTCTACGCGCTTCTGGCGATGCTCTACGACACGATCCTCATCGCCGGCTTCTGCGACCGGCTGGTGCCGGAGCGGCTGGCCCTGGCCGTGGGCGGCACGCTGCTGCTCCTGGGCCTCGTGCTCTACGCGCTGGGCGTCTTCGCCGTGTACAAGGCCGTGGACGCCGACCAGCTGGCCACACGCGGCGTCTACGCCGTGGTGCGCCATCCCCTCTACGCCGCCTGGGTCTGGTGCATCGTGCCGGGGCTGGCCCTCATGCAGGGCACGCTTTTGACGCTCGGCGCGCCCGTCGTGGCGGCGATCTTCTACCGGCTGTGCATTCCCCACGAGGAAGCCCACCTGCGGGGCCGCTTCGGCGAGGCCTACGACCGCTACCGTGAGCGGGTGGGCGGCATCGTGCCGCGGGTTTGCCGGCCCTAGGCTTTTCAGGATTTTTCCCATGCGGCAACGTCCCCTGCGGCTACGTCTGGCCGACGCCCTGGGCGTCACGCGCTCGGTGGCCCCGGGGCACGAGGTCGTGGCCCGGGACGGCGGCCCGGACTGGCTCGTCCTGGGGCTTGGCCCGGACCCGACCGCGCTGGCCGCCGAAATCCCGGCCGGGGCCCGGGTCGCCTACCTGGAATGCCCCGCCTTCGCCGCCGGCGCGGGCGAGGCCTGGCGGGCCGCCGTGCCCGCCTCCTGGCGGCGCGTCGAGGCTCTGGGACCGATCCTGCCGGGCAACATCGTCATGCACCGCCAAGCGCTCCAGCTTTTCCCGGATTTCTGGGCCCCGGTGCGGGCCGGGCTGCTGCTGCCGTCGCCGGCCGGGCCGGCTGGGCCGGACGCGACCGGGCAGCGAACCGTGCTCCTGGCCGAAACGCCCGGCAGCATGCTCCTCCCCGCCATCGCCCGGGGATTCGGCGAGGAAGGCTTCGCCGTGGCCGAGGTGGACCGGCAGGGCCTGCTGGAGCGCCTGGAACGGGAACGGCCGGCGCTTTTTTTGTCCGTCAACTTCGCCGGCCTGGACCGCTTCGGCGAGGTCCAGGCGCTTTGCGCCCGGGCCGGCGTGCCGGTGGCCGCCTGGCTGGCGGACAACCCCTTCCACGTGCTCTCCGGCGTGCGGACCCCGGCCTGGCGCGACGTGCATCTCTTCGTCACCGACGACTGGTTCGTCGCGCCCCTGCGCGCCCACGGGGCGAGCCGCGTCCATCACCTGCCCCTGGCGGCGGATCCGGCCTTTTTCGCGGCCGCGCCCGACCGGCCGGAGCTGGCCGGTCGGCTGCTCTTCGTCGGCCGCAGCGCCTTTCCGGACAAGGAGGCCTTTTTTTCCGGCCTTTCTCCCGATCCGGCGCTGTGGCGGGAGGCGACGGCCATGCTCTCGCGGGGCGAGCGGCCGGATTACGGCTGGTGGGCGCGCGCGCTTGGCATCGATACGTTCTGGCCGGGGTTGGCGGCGCGCCGGGTGGGGCGCGGGGCCGAGGAGAGCGGGCTGGCCTGGCGGGAACTGGTGATCCGCGAGGCGGCCGCGACCGGGGCGCTCACGGTGTGTGGCGACGCGGCCTGGAAGGGGCTTGCCGGAGCGGACTTCGCCTACCTGCCGCCCGTGCCCTACGGCCCGGTCCTGGCCGGGATGTACGCCTCGGCCCGGTACGTGGTGGGGGCGGTGAGCCCGCTTCTGCCCCATGGGCTCACCCAGCGCCATTTCGACGTCTGGGCAGCCGGCGGCTGCCTGCTCACCGACGCTGCGCCGGGGCTGGCGCTTTTTCCGGAGGAGCTGACCCGCTCCGTGACCTACGCCAGGGCTCGGGACATCCCGCGCCTGGCCCGGGAGCGCCAGGGCGACCGCGATGGGCTCGCCGCCGCCTGGCGCGAACTCGTGGCCGCGCGCCACACCTACCGGCACCGGGCGCGGCGCATGCTCGAATGCGTGGGGGAAGGGGCCTGAGCTCAGGCCTCGTCTGGCAAAAAGACGCGGGTGATCTCTTCGATGTGGGTCAGGGAGGCGGCGGCCACGTCGGCCAGGCGCTCGGGCGAAAGCCCCACCGCGCCCCAGGCCGCGGGCGACAACGGCGGCGCGTAGACCTCGCCGCTCGAGCCGATGCCGAGCGCCCCGGTCATGGCGTCGGCCACGTGCACCGTGGCCGGCATGGGCATGGACATGTGGGCCAGGCCGCCGTGATGGTGGCGCACGGCCTTTTCCAGACTTTCCGGGAACCGCCACTTGCGCAGCAGCATGCCGGCCAGGGTGGCGTGGTCGAAGCCCAGGCAGGCGCGCTCGGCCTCGCGCAACAGGATGCCCTCGCCCCGGGCCTTGGCCAGGACGTGGGCGGCGTGGCGCGGCAGGTTGCGGTAGAGCACGAGCCGCCCCATGTCGTGGAGCAGCCCGGCCACGAAGAGGCGTTCCACCTCGCCGCCCTCGGGGTCGGCCAGGGTCGAGGCGATGACGCCGCAGGCGATGCTGTGCTTCCAGAACGACCGCATGTCCACCAGCCCGCCGGGCAGATCCTTGAAGAGTGCGATGACCGAGATGCCAAGGGCCAGGGTGGTGAGCTGGCGGCTGCCGATGAGGGTCACGGCCCGCGACAGGGTGTCCACCTTGACTGGGAAGCCGTAGAAGGCGCTGTTGACGAGCTTTAAAAGCTTGGTGGAAAGGCTCGTGTCCTTGCCGATGGCGTCGGCGGCTTCCCTGGCCGTGCTGTGGGCGTCGTTTAACACCTCGTTTATGCGCACGAACACGTCGGGCAGCGAGGTGAGCTTGGGGTCGGACTCGATGATGGACATGGGGCCGGGCACGGGCGCGTCCGGCAGGGGCGGCAGGGTGGATGCGCACACGGGCCCGGGCAGGGCCAGGGCGGCCGGGCCGCGTTCGGCCAGGAGCGCGGCGGCCCGGGGCAGGGCCAGGGCGAACAGGGCGGCCGTGGGCGGGAAGGCGAGGTCGGCGTGGACGAAGCGCGCCGCGAGCAGCTCCCGGGCGGCCTCCATGTCGTCGGCGTCGGGTTCCGGCACGGTGCCGGCTTCGGCCTCGGCGACCTCGGGCGGGCCTTGGTGGTCTTCCACCACCGCCGCCTCGACGCTCCAGACCGGGAACAACTCCAGATGCCGCTCGGTCAGGACCGCTCCGGCGGGCAAGACCAGAGCCCCGTCCCGGCGGCACAAGGGCTCCGCCAGGATCATCCCTGCTCGCAACAACGCAAGGGGCACTCGCTGCATCATGTTTCGTTCCTGGAGGAGAGACGTCCGAAGCGGCGCTTCTCCTGAAGTGCATCATTACAGGAGACGGTCGAGGAAATCGAGGGAAAACCGTCCGTCTTTCGATCCGTCTCCGGAATTTCCATATTGTGAGCAACTCCCATGCCCGGGACTGCCGACGTCGCCCTTTTCCGTCGCACTGTACTTTTTCCGGCGCGCCGCTAGGATGCGCGCCGGGAGAATGCCATGCCGCCACAACCGCTCGCCGTCGTCGTCAGCCTCGATGTGGAGGAGGAGGGGCTTTTTTCAGGCTCCTACCCCCGCTGCGGCGCGGGCCTGACCAATATTCCACATCTTGAGCGTCTGGAATTCCTGCCCAGGGAATTCGGGCTGCCCCTGACCTGTCTCTGCGATTACCCGGTGCTTCGCCACGGGCCGAGCCTTGCGGTCCTGGAGGGCCTGCTCGCGCGTCTGGGCGGCGAACTGGGCGCGCACCTGCATCCCTGGAACACGCCGCCTTTTCCCGAAATGCCCTGGCCCGAACCCGTGTCCACCGCGG
>NZ_JARKOZ010000024.1 GCF_029978005.1 Solidesulfovibrio sp.
GGCGTATTCTTCAAATATGCGCCTCCCGCCGCGCCCAAGGCCCGACCCGGCCGACCGACCAATCAACGCGCCATGCCAACAAACAAAAGCATAAGAACCAAATGACGACATCCACCACATCTGCCTCCGCGCCCCCCATTCTGCTCACCCTCGGCGACGCCAACGGCATCGGGCCGGAACTCGTCTGCCGGCTGTTGACCGAGGCCCCGCAATGCCATGCTTCCCTGCGGCTCGGGCTCATCGGTCCCGAGGCGGCCCTGGCCGCGCACTGCCAGCGCCTGTCCCTCCCCCGGTTCTGGACGTCGCTGTCCGCCGAGGCCCCGGACGATCTCGCCGCATCGCCTCCCGGCGTCTATCTTCTTTCCCCGCCGCGCCTGGAGGGACTCCCGGTCACGCCGGGCAAGGAGACGCCGGCCGGCGGGCTGGCCGCCGGCGAGTCCCTGGAATACGCCGTTTCCATCCTGGCCCGGCATGCCGACTGGGGGCTCGTGACCGGGCCGTTGTCGAAAAGGGCGCTGAACGAAGCCGGCTTCGCCTTTCCGGGGCATACCGAATTCCTGGCCGAGCGTTCGGGCGTGGGCCGGGCCGGGGTGTGCATGCACCTGTGCGGCCCGGTGCTGCGGGTAAGCCTCGTCACCACCCATCCGCCGCTTTCACGGGTGCCCTCGCTGGTCACCTACGACCGGGTCGCCCTGTGCCTGGAACTGACATGGGACTATGTGAAGCGCCTGGGGATGGCCGCCGCGCCCATCGCCGTGTGCGGGCTCAATCCCCATGCCGGGGAGGGGGGGCTCCTCGGCCGCGAGGACGAGGATGTGGTGCATCCGGCCGTGGCCGCGGCCGTGGCCAAGGGCATACGCGCCGTGGGGCCGCTGCCGGCGGATACGGTCTTTCACCGGGCGGTCGGGGGCGAATTTTCCGCCATACTGGCCATGTACCACGACCAGGGGCTGCCGCCGCTCAAGATGCTGCACTTTCGCGAGACCGTGAACGTGACCCTGGGGCTGCCGTACGTGCGCACCTCGGTCGGCCACGGCACGGCCTTCGAGCTCGTGGGCACGGGCCGGGCCGACTTCGGGAGTCTGCGGGCGGCCCTGGAGCTGGCGCGCAGGCTGACGGGCGGCGGCTGCTAGGCCACCACCCACACGGCCAGGCCCTTGGCCGCCTGGATGATCTTGGTCGAGACGCTGCCGAACAGGAATTCCTCCTGCTTGGACACGCCCCGGCGGCCGACCACCACCGTGCCGTAGCCGCCTTCCTCGGCCAGCCGCAGGATTTCCAGGGCGATGCTCGTGCCGATGCTGCATTCCTGCGATTCGCGAAGGGGCGAGCGGCAGCTGGCCACGAACCGCGTCTCCACCCGGTCCTCGGCCAGGCCGGCCCTAAGCAGCATGGCCCGGGCCTCGCCCAGGGCCTCGTGCACGCGCGCCACGCGCCTGGCGCATTCGTCCTTCCACGAGGCGTCGTCGGGGAAAAGGTCGCGGTCCGGCGGCCGTTCGATGGCCGCCACGGTCACGCGCCGCTCGGGGCCGGTCCCGGTCATGGCGGCGGTGTAGGCCACGGCCCGCCGGGAATTTTCCGAGCCGTCGAAGGCGATCATTATCTTTTCGATGTTCATGGCCGCTCCGTTTGGCGAGGGTGTCAGCGCTGCTTTTCACGGCGGCGAGCGCCCGTTCGAGGTCGCGGATGAGGTCGGGCGTGGCGTCGTAGAAGACGTTGGCCGCCATGGAAAAACGCAGCAGCACGTTGTTGAGCGCTTCGGGCACGTAGGGAAAGAGCTTGCGCAGGTTGACGATACGGTTGGGGAACATGATGGAGCAGTCGTCCGGGCTGATGTGGGCGCGCGCCTGCGGCGAGACGGACTGGGTGGTGTGCTGCCCCATGCCGACGAGGAACTGGAGGATGTTGCCCAGGCCAAAGAGGTCCAGGCCGAAGGGGCTGTCCTGGAAGTCGAAGGTGTAGTCGAAGTCGATCCAGGTGTAGGTTCCGGTGTCGTAGCGGACGTAGAGGTGGTCGCGGCGGACGTCGCCGTGCTTTTCGCCCCGTTCGTGGAGCCAGGCGATGGCCTGGCAGGCCTCGATGAAGCGGGCGAGCACCTCGGGAAACATGTCGAAGAAGTATTCCCTGTGGGAGGTCTCCAGGGCCTCGATCTTTTCGTCCAGGCGCTTGCCCGGTACCAGGTCCAGGATGCGCACCGGATTTTCCGCCGTGTCGGGAACGGTTATGCCCTGCATGAAGCGGTCGTCGCCGCGCACGAGGTCCAGGATGCGCGATTCCTTGCGCGGGCTGCGCGTGCAGGTGACGACCATGGACCCGATGGTCATGGGAAAGGATTCGTGGAACACCAGCTTGACGAGGTTGCGGCCGCCGGTTTCCAGGTCGCGGCAGCGCTTGACCCAGAACTTGGGGTCCTCCAGGCCGAAGCGGCGCTCGGCCTCGTCGCGCAGTACCAGGAAACGGCGCTCGCCCAGGGCGATGACGTCGCCGTAGCCGATGCGCATGAATTCCGTGGTGTCGGTGTGGATTTCCCCCACGTGCCGGGTGGGGAAATCCGGGGCCAGGCGGGCCAGCAGTTCTCGGGCGGATGGGGGCAAGGCGACCTCGCGGAAGTCGTTTTTCCTCCCCTATGCCCGAATCCGGGGCGGCGGGCAATGCCGGGCGGAAAATAACGCGTCTCCGCGGCCGGTTGAGAACCTTCCCGGCGCGCTTGTGCCCGGGCGCGCAAAAAGGCTAGGCATGGGGGGCGGCGCTCCCGATCGCCGGGAGGGGCAGCGTCGGAGACGGCGGCGTGCAACGGGCCGCAAAGGGGAGGGTATGGCAGCGACGGCAGCGTTCAATCGCGGCGCATGGACGGAGCAGGCGTTCTGGCTCGTCGCCTGGGCGGCGCTCGGCGTGTATCTCGTAAGCCGCACGGCCCAGACCAACGCCGATCCGGACTTGTGGGGCTACCTCGCCTTTGGTCGGCTGTTCTGGGAGGGCGGGTTTCCCTGGAAGGACGTCTTCGCCTTCACCCCGGTCAAGGAAGCCTGGGTCTACCACGAGTGGCTGCTCGGCGTGCTCTATTACAAGGCCGTGGCCGCCTTCGGCCTGGAATTTCTCCAATACTGCAAGTACGCGGCGCTTCTGCTCACGCTTTTCCTGGCCGCCGCCGCGGCCGTGGGCCGGGGGGCGCGCCAGGCGGTGGTCTACTGCGCCGCCTTGTACGTGGTGCCCGTTTTCACCATGAACGCCAGCCCGGTGCGGGCCAAGGTCTTTTCCCACCTCTTCTTCGTGGTCACGGTGCTGGTGCTGGAGCGTTGCCGGCGCGGGAGATTCCTTTCCTCCCTGTGGCTTTTTCCGCTCTTCGCCTTGTGGGCCAACCTGCACGGCGAGGTGGCGGTGGGGTTTCTGGCCCTTGGCGCCTACGCCGTGGGCGCGTTTGTCGGCGGCGACCGCCGTCTGGCGTTGCGCCTCGCCGGCGTGGGGCTTGGGTGTCTGGCCGCGAGCTGCGTCACGCCGTACGGGCCGTCCGTGTGGCTCTTTTTCCTTTACGCCTGGAAGCACCCCCGGCCGGACATCCTGGAGTGGCAGAGCATTTTTCATTTCATCAAGGCGTACCCGGAGTTCGGCGTCTTTTTCGCCGCCCTGGCCGTGCTCGTCCTGGCCGCCGCCCTGCTCGGGAAGGGCAGGCGGGACGCCATATCGCTCCTGATGCTCTTCGGGTTTCTCTTTGCTGCCGCCAAGTCGGTGCGTATGCTCACCTATCTGTGCCTGGCCGTGGTCCTTTACGTGCCGGCCTATCTCGACGAGGCGGCGGGCCGGCTGCTGGCGTGCCTTGCGCCCTTGCGCCGCCTGGCCCTGCCAGGCCTTTTTCTGGTCGCCCTGGGCTACGGCGTCTGGCAGGGGGCGTCCCTTTGGCGGCGGGGCATCGCGCGCATCGTCGTGTCCGACGTGGCGGCCTACGATGCGCGCGGCGGCATCATGTTCTATCCCGTGGACGGCCTGCGCCACATCCTGGCCACGAGAGGCGCGGGCAGGATCATGCCGCAGTTCGAGTGGGGCGAATATCTGCTGTGGGAGTTGCCCCCGGCCTTCAAGGTCGGCATGGATGGCCGCTACGAGACGGTCTACGACGACGCCTACACCGACGCCTATTTCGCCTTCGTCAACGGCCGCATCGACGTCGGGGAGTTCCTGGACCAATACGGCGCGGACATCGTGGTGCTCAAGAAAAAGGAAAAGGCCTGGGAACACATGCGCCGCCTCCCGGACTGGGAGGAGGGCTTCAGCAATGAGGGATACAGCGTGTTCTACAAACGCGCGCCAGGCGAGGCAAAGCCCTAAGCGGCGTCGTTGGTAGGTTGTTTTTCCGTTGTCTCATAGCGTTGCGACGCAAGGCGGCAGTGTAGTCCTGCGGCGCGCTTTGATGTCAACGCGAAGTAAAAGAATTGTTTTTGAGATATTCCTTTGCGGCTTCACTGCCGAGTTCGGAGGCCTTGTTTATGTAGAGAATTGATTTGTCTGTCTTTTTTAGATTCGCATAACACAATCCAAGAGCGCAAAGCGCATCATGGCCGGCGGGATTGTCTTTTATTGCATTTTTTAAGTAGTGAAGCGCTTGATGGTATTCGCCGTTTGAGAGAAAGACGGTCCCGATGTCCAGTAGGGAATCGTATTTCCCTTTCCAACATGGGGTGATGTATTTCATTCTGATGAACATAACAAGAGCAGGGATGGTGGTTGCCGTGATATATATAAGGCTTTTATTGATCAAGCCACTGATGAAAATCAGGACGATCGTGAGGACGAAGTATATCGCGGAAGATTGTGCGATATAAAACTGATTTAAAGGGCCAACGGAAAAAGCCAGGCAAACGCCCATGACCATGTCGTTAGGGTATCTTCTTTTGAAATAAATAAAGAGTGTTGCCATTATTGTTATGTAAATTGCAAAGAAAATCAACAATGGGAGAAATACTAGCAATGGGTGAAGGGCGGGCCGGAGCATGCGGAGCCTCTTGTTTTTTAAAAAGCGCTATCTGGGTGTATTTTTGTGATGGACTCGTTTTTCTTTGTTCGTGTCTTCGTGCGAATTTGAATATAGTCGGCTGCTTGCATATTTGTAAATATTTATTTTATGCAAAAACAAACCGTCGTGCGCATGCTGTTTGGTTGTTTGCAAGTAAAGAGCGAATGCGAGCGTGCCTGCGGCGTCCGATGGGCGTCGCTTCGATGCCAAGACATGGCTTTGCTGTGATGTTTTTATTGTTTCGGGTATTATGCCAAAACCAGTGACGAGCCGATGGCCTTCATGGCGACGTGCAGGTCCTCCCTTTCACGTGCCGGTCCGTTTCGCATGCCTGTAACGACATGTAAGCCTTTGACGTCAAATTCAAGAAGTTGAAATATATTTTTCGTATAATCATAATACGATTGAAACAAGCCGGAATTGGGGTTTCCCTGGGTGAACACCAGGATTAGCTTCGTTTTCGGGGTGTTGCATTCCTTGAAATGCGGCGAGAATCGCGGATTGTGTTGGGCGGACAATCGGTCGGTGAAGATTTTCGCTTGGCCGCTCATCTGCCCCATGTAAACCGGCGAGCCGAGAACGAGTGCGTCGGCCTGCACGATCGCGTCGTAAATCCTGTGCATGTCGTCGTTGAGAAGACATCCCCTGTCTCCATTTTTGCAGCCGAAACAACCCTGGCACGGTTTGATGTCGAGATCGTTGAAATGCCATGATTGGATTTCTGCTCCCCGTTCTTTCGCGCCTTCAAGTATTTTGTCGATGGCCCAGGCGGTGTTGCCTTTCCTGCGCGGGCTGGCGTTGAATCCCATGACTCTCATTTCTTCCTCCCCTATGCCTGATCATTTTCCTCTATTGCTTTTGGCGTGATGTCGCCCGCGAACGAGAGCCGAATGACGATGTGTATGTTCGCCTGTGCAAGCGAATGGGGCAGGGCAGGCTCAAGATGCGGGAAAGCGCTTCCCATATTTGCCTGGAGGCGCTTGCGGCGAGTCGGCAGGCGTTGGACGCAAGGGGCGGGGTATTGCCGCGCTGGGCAAATCAGTGCCGAATCGCTCGCCGCCGTACTCCAACTGCGTGTATCAAATTGATCGCCTCCCCCGGCGCGTCGGGCAGCGGAGCAAAGAAAATGGGCCTTGCGACGTATTGTCGCAAGGCCCTGATTTTCTTGGTGGAGGCGATGGGACTTGAACCCACTACCTATGCGTTGCGAACGCATCGCTCTCCCAGATGAGCTACGCCCCCGTTGGAAAAAAGGTCTATAGGCGCAATCCGGGGGGCGGTCAAGGAATCCCTGCCGCCGGCCCGGCAAAAATCCGATCTTCGCCCGGCGGGCGGTTGACCGCGAAGGCGGCCTCTGCCACAGTATCAGCTGGAATTGTCCGGAACCATTATGCCTTTTTTGGCCGATGGCCAAAAGGAGCCCGTTCATGAAAGTCCATCGCGCCCTGCGGATGGAGCGCTGCATCGGCTGCCATTCCTGCTCCCTGGCCTGCGCCAGGCTTGTCTACAAAAGTTTTTCCTGGAACACCGCCGGCATCCGCATCCGCTCCACCGGCGGCGTGTCCAGCGGCTTCCAGGCCGTCCTGTGCCTGGCCTGCGATCCCGCCCCCTGCGCCGCCGCCTGCCCCACCGGGGCCATGGCCCCGCGCAAGTCCGGCGGCGGGGTGCTGCTCAAGAAATCCCTGTGCGTGCAGTGCGGCAAATGCGCCGCCGCCTGTCCCGTGGAGGCCATCAACCTCGACGCCGGCGGCAACCCCAACGTCTGCGTCCACTGCGGCCAGTGCATCCCCTTTTGCCCCCACGACTGCCTGGAGCTGGTGGAGGCCGCCGCGCCCGCCGCTCCCTGCCTGGAGAGCTGCCATGTCGCCGACAAATAACGACAAAACCCTCTTTCGCGTCCTCGTGTACGACCTTTCGGCCAGGCGCGGCGACATCGCGCTTGTGCCGGGACGGGGCGAGGTCATCGGCGGCTCGGGCCTGGCGGCGCTGCTCTACGAAAAATACGGCCTGCCCGGGGCCGCGCCCTTCGATCCCGGCCAGCCGCTGATTTTCGCCATCGGCCCGGCCACGGGCTACTTCCCGCTCATGAGCAAGACCGTGTGCGGCTTCAAGTCGCCGTACAACGGCAACTACGCCGAGTCCCACGCCGGCGGCCGCTCGGCGCTCGCCCTGCGCTTCGCCGGCTTCGACGCTCTTGTGCTGACAGGCAGGGCCGAGCGCCTGTCGACGCTGGTCGTCGGCTCCCGGCGCATCGAACTCCTCGACGTCCACTACCTGCGCGGGGCGGACGTGTTCACCACGGGCAAGCTCCTGCGAAAAATCGCCGCCGGGGCCTCGGGCCACCGCAGCATCCTGCGCATCGGCCCGGCCGGCGAAAACGGCAGCGCCTACGCCTGCATCAACGTGGACACCTACCGCCACTTCGGCCGCCTGGGCGCGGGCGCGGTCATGGGCGCGAAGAACTGCAAGGCCCTGGTGGTCATGGGCGACGGCGACCTGCCCCTACCCGAGGACAAGGCCTATCCCAAGCTCTTCAAGGACATCCACGAGAAGGTCACCTCCTCGGGCATGATGGAGAAATACCACGACCTGGGCACGCCGGCCAACGTCCTGCCCCTAAACGCCCTCAAATCCCTGCCCTGGCGCAACCTGAGCGCCACCAGCGACCCCGAGGCGGACAAGATCTCGGGCGAGGCCTTCGCGGAAAAGCTCCTCATGCACAACGCCGCCTGCGCCGGCTGCCCGGTGGGCTGCATCCACGTCGGCATGGTGCGCGAGATGTTCTCCTCGTCCCACCGCTTCGCCATCCACCAGGTGGCCTACGACCACGAGCCCAATTTCGCCGTGGGCCCCATGCTCGGCGTGACCGACCCCAGCGAGGTGCTGGCCATAAACGACATGGCCGACCGGCAGGGTCTGGACGTCATCTCCGCCGGCGTGGCCCTGGCCTGGGCCGTGGAGGCCACGCAAAAGGGCCTGGTTTCGGAAAAGGAGACCGAGGTGAAGCTGGCCTTCGGCGACGCCGCCGCCTTCAAGCGGGCCATGTGGCTCATCGGGCACAAGGCCAACGACTTCTACGCCGCCCTGGGCCAGGGGGCGCTCGTGGCCGCCAAGGCCTACGGCGGCGAGGACTTCGCCTGCGTGCTCGGCCAGGAGATGGCCGGCTACGCCACGGGCGAGACCTACTTCGCCTCCCAGACCGTGTCCTTCCGCCATTCCCACCTGGACACCGGGGCCTATTCCTACGACCAGAAGCACAAGGAAAAGGATGTGGAGAAGGTGGTCAGGTTCCTGGTGGACGACGAGCGCGAACGCGTGCTCCTGACCTGCCTCGTGGCCTGCCTCTTCGCCCGCGAGGTCTACAAGCCCGACGTCGTGGCCCAGGTCCTGACGTGCCTTGGCCTGCCCGAACTGGCGGCCGGCATCGACGCGGCGGCGGAAAACGCCCGTCGGGCCCGCTGGCGGCTCAAGATGGCCACGGGATACGACCCCAGGGCCACGCGCATCCCCAAACGCTTCGCCGAGATCGAGACCTGGAAGGGGCCGGTGGATGCGGCCTACATGGAGGCCCTGCGCGCGGGTTACGCCGAAGCTGTGCTGTCGCTCGGCTCGCCGCGTCCGGCCGTGTGACGGTACGGCGACGCTCGCAAGCGATGCGGCGGCGGGCCGTGCATTCCGCCGCGCCTCGTGGTAGCGGTGCGGGCAAGGAACTTTCGGTTTCCCTCTCGCACCCCTCCGGGAAAGGAGTCCGCCATGGCCGAGCAGCCGCAAGGCGCGCCGCGAAAGCCTCTCGAAGCGATCCTCAAGGAGGCCCGGGCCACGCCGGCCGGCCTGACCGCCGCCGAGGCGGCCAAGCGCCTGGAGGCGGGCGGCCCCAACGCCCTGCCCGAAAAGAAGGTCAATCCGCTCCTTAGGCTCTTCGGCTACTTCTGGGGCCCCATCCCCTGGATGATCGAGGCGGCGGCGGCGCTCTCGGCCGTGGTCGGCCACTGGGCGGACCTGACCATCATCCTGGTGCTGCTCGTTTTTAACGCGGCCATCGGCTTTTTCGAGGAGCACAAGGCGGAAAACGCCCTGGCGGCGCTGAAAAAACAGCTGGCGCTACGAGCCAGAGCCCTTCGCGACGGGGCCTGGGGCGAGGTGGACGCCGCCGCCCTGGTCGTCGGCGACGTGGTCCGCCTGCGCCTGGGCGACGTCATCCCGGCCGACGCCGTGTGCCTCGAGGGCGACTACCTGAGCGTCGACCAGGCGGCGCTCACCGGCGAATCCCTGCCCGTGGCCAAAAAAGTCGGCGACACGGTCTATTCCGGGGCCGTGGCCAAGCAGGGCGAGATGGTGGCCGTGGTCACGGCCACGGGCGCGAACACCTTCTTCGGCCGCACCGCCCGGCTGGTCTCCACGGCCGGCGCGCCCTCGCACTTCCAGAAAGCCGTCATGACCATCGGCAACTACCTGATCTACCTGACGCTGGCCATGGTGGCCGTGCTCATCCTGGTGGGGCTCGACCGGGGCGAGAAGCTCCTGGAGCTGGCCCAGTTCGCGCTGATCCTCACCGTGGCCGCCATCCCCGTGGCCATGCCGGCGGTGCTCTCCGTGACCATGGCCGTGGGCGCGCTGGCGCTGTCCCGGCTTAGGGCCATCGTCTCGCGCCTGGAGGCCATCGAGGAGATGGCCGGCATGGACATCCTGTGCTCGGACAAGACCGGCACGCTGACGCAAAACAGGCTCACCCTGGGCGAGCCCATCGTGTTCGGGGCCGGGGATGCGGCCGGGCTGCTCCTGCTCGGCGCGCTGGCCTCCAAGGCCGAGGACCGCGACGCCATCGATCTGGCCATCCTGGACGGCTTGGCGGACAAGAAGGCGCTGGCCGGCTTTACCCAGACGTCCTTTACCCCCTTCGATCCCGTGGGCAAGCGCACCGAGGCCAGCGTGACCGACGCCTCGGGCGCGACGTTCGCCGTGACCAAGGGCGCGCCCCAAGTGGTCATGGGCCTGTGCGCGCTTTCCGCCGAGGACGCGGCCCGGGCCGACGCCGCCGTGGAAGGGCTGGCCGCCAAGGGCTCGCGCACGCTCGGCGTGGCCCGCAAGGAAGGGGAGGGGACTTGGAGTTTCTGCGGCATCTTGCCCCTTTCCGATCCGCCCCGGGAGGATTCGGCCGCGACCATCGCCAAGGCAGGCGAACACGGCATCGCCGTCAAGATGGTCACCGGCGACAACACGGCCATCGCCCGGGAAATCTCGCGCCAGCTCGGCCTTGGCGACCGCATCGTCCCGGCCGGGGACTTCTTCGCCGAGGGTGCCGACGTCTCGCGCCTGGGCGCGGACGTGGAGGCGCGCATCGAATCGGCCGACGGCTTCGCCCAGGTCTTTCCCGAGCACAAGTACGGCATCGTCAAGGCGCTCCAGAATAGAGGGCACCTCGTCGGCATGACCGGCGACGGCGTCAACGACGCCCCGGCGCTCAAGCAGGCCGACGTCGGCATCGCCGTGTCCGGGGCCACGGACGCGGCCCGGGCCGCCGCCGACCTGGTGCTGACCGCCCCGGGCCTGTCCGTCATCGTCGAGGCGGTGGAATACGCCCGCCGCATCTTCGAGCGCATGAATTCCTACGCCATCTACCGCATCACCGAGACCATCCGCATCATGCTCTTCGTGGTGCTGGCCATCCTGGTCTACGACTTCTATCCCATAACGGCCGTCATGATCATCCTGCTGGCGCTTTTAAACGACGTGCCCATCATGACCATCGCCTACGACAACACCTACCTGGACCCCAACCCGGTGCGCTGGGACATGCGCCGGGTGCTGACGCTCTCCACGGTGCTCGGCGTCATCGGCGTCGTGGAGACCTTCGGCCTGCTCATCCTGGCCAAGACCTACCTGAAGCTCGACCTGGCCCAGATCCAGTCCTTCGTCTTCCTGAAGCTGGCCGTGGCCGGGCACCTGACGCTCTTCGTGGCCCGGTCGCGCCGGCCGTTCTGGGCCAGCCCCCATCCGGCTCCGGCCATGGTCTGGTCGGCCCTGGCCACCAAGGCATTGGCCACGGCCTGCGTGGGCCTGGGCTGGTTTGTGGCCGCCATCCCCTGGGAGTATGTGGGGCTCATCTGGGCCTACTGCATCGTCTGGCTTTTTATTGAAGATTGGGCCAAGCTCGTGGTATACGGGCACTTGGCCATGGATCGCCCGGCGAACCGCCGGTTTTTCGGCCGCGTCAACCGCCTGCTGCACCCTGCCGCCGCGACGACGGCAAGACCCTAACCATCCGTCCCCTCCAAGGAGCACGCCCATGCCGCTTTTCACGGAACTGCCCGCCTACGCGGCCCTGGCCGAGCATTTCGAGATGGCCCGCGACCTGCGCATGCGGGACCTCTTCGCCGCCGATTCCGGCCGGTTCGGCAAGTTTTCCCTGCGGTTGGGGGATATCCTCTTCGACTATTCGAAAAACCGGGTCACGGACGAGACCATGGCCCTGCTTTTCGGCCTGGCCCGGGAGGCGGGCGTCGAGGCCCGGCGCGATGCCATGTTTTCCGGGGCCAAAATCAACCGCACCGAGGACCGGGCCGTGCTCCACGTGGCCCTTCGCAACCGCGCCGACCGGCCGATCGTCGTGGACGGCGCGGACGTCATGCCCGAGGTGAAGAGGGTGTTGGCCCAGATGCGCGACTTCTGCGCCCGGGTCCATTCCGGGGCCTGGAAGGGGTACACCGGCAAAAAGATCACCGACGTGGTCAATATCGGCATCGGCGGCTCGGACCTGGGGCCGCAGATGGCCACGCTCGCCCTGGCCCATTACGCCGTGCCGGGCATGACCGCGCATTTCGTCTCCAACGTGGACGGCACGCACCTGGCCGAGACGTTCAAGCGCGTCGACCCCGAAACCACGCTTTTCATCATCGCCTCGAAAACCTTCACCACCCTCGAAACCATGGCCAACGCCCACACGGCCCGGGACTGGTTCCTCGCCCATGCGAAAGACGAGGCGGCCGTGGCCAGGCATTTCGTGGCCCTTTCCACCAACGCCGCAGCCGTGGCCGCCTTCGGTATCGACACGGACAACATGTTCGCCTTCTGGGACTGGGTCGGCGGGCGCTATTCCCTGTGGTCGGCCATCGGGCTCTCCATCGCCCTGGCCGTGGGCTTCGACAAGTTCGAGGCCATGCTGGAAGGGGCGTTCGTCGCCGACGAGCACTTCCGCACCGCGCCGTTGGAGCGAAATATTCCCATCGTCATGGGCCTGCTCGGCGTCTGGTACAACAACTTCTTCGGCGCGCAGACCCAGGCGATTTTGCCCTACGACCAGTACCTCACCCGTTTCGCCGCCTACTTCCAGCAGGGCGACATGGAGAGCAACGGCAAGTCGGTGTCAAGCGACGGCCGGTTCCTGGACTACACCACCGGCCCCATCCTCTGGGGCGAGCCCGGCACCAACGGCCAGCACGCCTTCTATCAGCTCATCCACCAGGGCAAGAAGCTCATCCCCTGCGACTTCCTGGCCGCGGCCAAAAGCCACAATCCCCTGGGCCGGCACCAGGACATGCTGCTGTCGAACTTTTTCGCCCAGACCGAGGCGCTCATGCTCGGCAAGACCGTGGAGCAGGCCCGCGAGGAGCTTTCCGGCAAGGGCTACGCGCCCGAGCGCCTGGAGCTGCTGTCGCGGGCCAAGTCCTTTACGGGCAACCGGCCGACCAACTCGTTCCTGTACGAGACCCTGGACCCGAAGACCTTGGGCACGCTCATCGCGCTCTACGAGCACAAGATCTTCACCCAGGGCACGATCTGGGACATCAACTCCTACGACCAGATGGGCGTGGAGCTCGGCAAGGTGCTGGCCGGCGCCATCCTCAAGGAACTGGAGGATGGAAAGCCCGTGGCCTCGCACGACTGTTCGACCAATGCGCTGATCAATTATTACAAGGAATTGCGGGGATAGTTGCCCCGCCGCCGCGCCGGGTCGCATCCCGGCGCGGCGGCAAGGTGCTGCATAAGCTGAAAGGCTTGTGGGATTCCAAAGGGCGGGAGCCCTTTGGCCGCCGGAGGCTTCCCACCTGATACGTCAAAGGGCGCGACGCTATCCGGCGATGCGCAGCAACCGGTCGGCCACGATGGCCAGGGCCATGTCGCGCTTGAGCTCGCAGGACACCGCCAGCTTTCCCGTCACATCCATGGGCTCGCTGGCGTGGGCCGCCGCCAGCTCCTTCTCGAAAGCCGCGCGCAGCAGTTTGAACGACTCCTCCACCTCGGGATAGGCGTTGTCCTCCCGCCAGGGCAGGCGCAACGTCTGCCCGGTGCCGCGCATGGCATGGCTCGGCGTGGCCAGGCTGTAGAAACCCGCTGGCGGCGCGCCGGCCCGCTCGTGCTCGCCCGGGTGGCAGTGGGCCTGCCAGGACGAGGGCGGCTCGGGGATGGTCGAATCCACCCGCACGTAGGGCAGGGCCAGCCCCTTTTCGTGGCCTTCGAGGATCACGGAATAGGTCAGTTCCGGCCGCAGGTTGCCGCGTCGTTTTTCGATGCGCCAGGTGATGAGCATGGGGTGAGCCTCCTTATGTCGCCGGCAGTTCCAGGACGTCGCCGAAGGGCGGGCGGTTTCGGGCCGATTCGGGCACGGCCCACAGCACCGGGTAGGGCGGTTGCTCCGGAAAACGGTTACATTCCATGTCCGTGAGATAGATCAGACAGGCCGGGCGCAGGCCGGCTTCCTCCACTTTGGCGAAGACCGGCCGGAAGTCCGTGCCGCCGCCGCCTTTGGGAAAAAGGGCCGGGAGTGGGTCGCTTCGGCCGAGAAAAAGCGGCTCGGACGCGGCAGCGTCGCAGAAATAGACCACGAGCCGCGTGTCGCAGGCGTCGAGAATGGCCGACAATTCGGCGCAAAAGGCCCGCAGCAGCGCCTCGCCCACCGACCCGGACGTGTCGATGGCCAGGACCACGTCGCCGAGCTGCTGGCTGCGCGGGGAGGGGAGGTAGAGCCCCAGGTGGACGTGGCGGCGGTTGGGCGGCGACCAAGTGTAGTCGCTGACCGCGCGCGACAGGATGAACCGGCGCAGCACCACGGCCCAGGGCAGGCGCGGCCGGGCCAGTTCGCCCAGATGCCGGGCCAGGCCCGCCGGCAGGTTGCCCATGTCCGCCGCGCTGCGAAGGGACTGGCTCACGTCCTGACGCAGCCGCGTCGCCAACTCCTTTCGCCTGGTCTCGCTCGGGTCGCCGGCCAGGTCCGGGTGGTCGCGGACCTCGCCCACGGAAGACGTCGTCGCGCCGTCGCGGGCCTTGTCCGGGGCGTCCTTTTCCCCGGCGGCGGACTGGCGTCGGCGCGTGGCCTCGGCGTCGTCGAAGTCCCCGGGTTTGGCCTCGGCCTCGCGGAGCTTGCCGGCGAAGGGTGCGTTGCCCTCGCCGCCGCCCGCAGCCTCGGGCGCGGGGGCGTCCTTGCGCCGCGACGGCTTGCCGCCGCCGCCCGGGCGCTCCTCGAGCTCGCCGGAAAGGACGGCGTAGATGGCCTCGGCCGTGCGGCCGGCGTGGCCGGCCTCGAAGCGGTAGCCCTTGGGCAGGGTGAAGCCGGCCTCGGCCAAAAGGCCGTTTACGGCCAGGTCGCAGGCCTTGTTCCACAGTCCCGGCTCCCGGTCCCGGCGGCGCAGGTGGTGCTCGAAGCTCACGTGCAGGATCACGTGGGCCAGCATGGCCGCGATCTCTTCCTCGTCGCGAGAAGCCAGGGCGTTGGGGTTGTAGCCGAGCGCCACGCCGTCGGTCCAAAGGTCGGCGCAGGACGTGTCCTCGCGCAGGAAAAGGCGCAGGGCCATGGCCCCGAAAAAGGGATGCCCCAGCACCAGCTCCATCCTGGCCCGGGCGAGCTTTCGGGCGACCGGGTCCGGCCCGTTCACGCGAACACCTCGGCGTTGTCCCGGGCCCAGGCGGCGAAGGCGTCCGTCGCGGCCGCGGCCTTGTCGTTGCGCACGGCCTCGCGCATGAGCAGCACCCCGAATTCCGCCGGCAGGCGCGAGGCGTACCTGGCCAGGGCCGGCATGGTCGCCGGGCTGGCCCGGCGACCCAGGGCCTCGCAAATGGCCGAGGCCACGGCCGGGTCGCTGGGGGCCGGGGCGGCGTCGGGATCGGCCAGCACGCCCTCGGTGTCGGGCAGCTCCCGCCACAGGCGCAGGAACGCCGTGAATTCCACGGCCGCGCCCTCGCCCACGGCCCCGGCCACAAGGGCCGCTTCCACGGCCGGATCGGGCCGGGCGGCAAGGAGCGTGGAGACGAACTCCCAGGACCGGGGCGAGGGGAAGGACCGGTCGGACCGGGCCGGGTCGAAGTCGTGCAAAAGCGCCGGCCGGAAGCGCAGAAAGGCCATCACCTCCGGCCGGATGCCGGCGGTTTCGGCCCAGGCGAGCCAGTCCGGCAGGTGGGCCTCGAATTCCAGGTGCACGAAGCGGTTGGCCAAGGCCGAGGGCATGCGGTGGGTCACGGCCCGGTCCTGGTCGCGGTTGCCGGCGGCGATGACGGCCCAGCCGTCCGGCAGGCGGTATTCGCCCAGGGCCCGGTCCAGGATCAGCTGGTAGCAGGCGGCCTGGACCAGCGGCGGAGCGGCGTTGAGTTCGTCGAGGAACAGCACGCCCTGGCCGCTTTCCGGCAGAAAGGCCGGAGCGCGCCAGTGGGTGCGGCCGTCCTGACCGATGTGGGGCAGCCCGCGCAGGTCCACGGGATCGAGAAGCACGGCCCGGATGTCCGTGAGCGGCAGCTCCAGGGCGGCGGCGGTCTGGGCCGCCACCCGGCTCTTGCCCACTCCGGGCGGGCCCCACAGGAACACGGGCTGGCGCGCAATGATACAGGCCGTCAGGGCGCGGCCGATTTGGGAAGGAATCACGCGGAAAATGCCTCCGGATGCGGTATTGTCCCGAACCGCCGACGCCGGCGCAGGAGCGTGCGTTGTCGCCTGGCGCGGACTTCCAGGCCTGGCGGCGCGCCGGGCATTGCCACCGGGACGGACGATCCGGGACGACTTTTGATATTGACAATGAGAATTATTGTCAACTATCTGCTGCGCAATGGCACCGGTCGCAAGGGCAAGGTCGCGGCTTGGCGAGACGTTACCGGAAGATTTGGGGCAGGCGTGGCAAAGGGGTGGGCGCGTCACAGGGGAAAGACGCGGCGCGCCGGCCATGGCGTCGGCCGGAACGTATCGGGGCAGTCGCGTGGCGTGGCCGAATTCTTCTACGGCGAGGACGGGAATCAGGCGGCCGGGTCCGGCTCCAGGCAGGCCTCGCCGCACACGGCCAGGTAGTCGTCCACGGCTTCCTCGAAGGCCCGTTGCAGGGCCTCGGGCGTGTCGCCGTGGAAGGTCACCACGTCGCGAATGCCGGCGATGCGGCCGTGCAGCGCGCCGTCCTCGTCGCGGCATTCCAGGCAGTAGCCCTTGTAGACGGCGTAGCAGGCGTCGTCGGCCATGGTGTCCCCTCAGGCGACCGCGCCGGCCCGGACGAGAAAGTCCCGGACATCGGCGGCGCAACCTTTTCCCAGTACGTTTTCCGGGTGCGGGCGGTGGAAGAAGCCCTTGACCCCGCCGAGGAGGAACCGCACCCGCGAGCCGGTCGTTTTCTGGTGGTGGTGGATTTCCCGGCCGCCCAGGGCCCGGATGAGCGCCGTGACGTCGTCCCAGGCGATGTCCGCCCGGGGCGGGCAGGCGAAAAGCGCCTGCCAGGTGCGCAGCCGCGCGTTGTTGAGCTTGACGGGCGGCGTCGGGCAGGGGGCGTCGCTCGGGGCCATGGGCGGTCGCTTCCTTATGCCTTGCCTGGGGTTTCGGCCGGTTCCGGCCCCTGGGGCCGTCGCCAGCCCGTGACCAGGGCCACGGCCTTGATGCCCTTCTTCTCGCCGGTGAACCCCAGGCCCTCCTCGGTGGTGGCCTTGACGTTGACCTGGGACCTGTCGAGGCCGAGCAGGGCGGCCACGTTGAGGCGTATGGCCTGGGCATGGGGGGCGATGCGCGGGATCTGGGCGATGACGGTCAGGTCCACGTGCGTGATGGTCAGTCCCCGGCCCCTGGCCAGGATCAGGGCCTCGCTCACGAACACCCCCGAGGCCATGTTGTCGAAGTCCGGGTTGCTGTCCGGGAAAAGCGTGCCGATGTCGCCACCGGCCACGCAGCCCAGAATGGCGTCGACAAGGGCGTGCAGAAGCACGTCGCCGTCGGAGTGGGCCAGCACCTCGGGTGCGCCGAGGATGGGGTAGCCGCCGAGCCTCATGGGCCGGGCCGGCTGCTTGGCCGGGCGTCCGGGGTCGGCGTAGCGGTGGACGTCGTAGCCGTAGCCGGTCACGGGCAGGGCGGCGGGGGGGCTGGCGGCGAGCAAGGCCAAATCCTCCGGGTGGGTGATCTTGCGGTTTTCGGGCGCGCCGGGAACGGTGGCCACCGGCTGGCCCAGGTGCTCGACGAGGCTGGCGTCGTCGGTCACGTCGAAGCCCTCGCCGGCATGGGCGAAGGCCTGGCGCAGCAGGGCGAGGTCGAAGCCCTGGGGCGTTTGCACGGCGGCCAGGGCGTCGCGCTTGAAGGTGCGCCCGACCAGCCCGTCGCGCACCTCCTTGATGGTGTCCGTGACGGGCAGGACCGGGATGACGGCCTTGGCCCCGGCGAAAAGCGCGTCCACGACCCGGCCGATGAGCGCCGCGTCGGCAAAGGGCCTGGCGGCGTCGTGTACGAGGACGTACCGGCACTCCCGCGGCAGGGCGGCCAGGCCGCCGGCCACGGAATCCTGCCGTCGCGCCCCGCCGGGAGCGACAGCGACGGTCACGCCGGGGTCGTTTTTGGCCGTGAGCGTCTCGAGCTCCTTGCGGGCCTCCTCGAGGTCGGCCGGGGGAAAGACCACCACCACGCCGGCCACCTCGGGCAGGCTGGCGAAGGCGCGAAGCGAGCGCCAGTAGAGCGGCCGGCCGTCTAGGCGCAAGAACTGCTTCTTGACGCCGCCGGCGGCCTCGGCCAGCCGGGTCCCGGAGCCGGCGGCCAGGAGCACGGTCCACACGGACACGGAAAATCCTTTGGGTTGGCGGTGAAAAAAAGGGGAGCCGGCCGATAAGCCGGGTTCTGTTCCCCGGAGAAGCTCCGGGGCGGTCGTCATTCCTCTAGGACCGCGATTACCCGCGGCCTCAAGCAACCTACCCGAGGGCACGGCCGGGCCAGCCTTGACGCCCTCCTATTTGGTTTTGCTCCGAACGGGGCTTGCCGAGCTTGCCGCGTCGCCGCGGCAACTGGTGGGCTCTTACCCCACCGTTTCACCCTTACCCGCGC
>NZ_JARKOZ010000025.1 GCF_029978005.1 Solidesulfovibrio sp.
TGGGGGGGGTAAACCCTTTTTTTTAAAATTTGGGGTTCCCCCCGCGCCCCCTTCCCCAAAAAACTTTCAAAGGGGAAAGGGGGGACAGGTCCATTTGACTGCGTGCCTTTGGTTACGACGCCGTATTCCAATCAAGCCGCCACATCCCCTCCCGTATCGGGAGAGAAAAATTCGCATCCCCAAGAGAGGGACGGGGGGTACGATCCCCCTTTATGGGATGGTCCAGGAGGGGCCCTCGGCCCCTCCTGGCCGCCGGAGGCATTCGCCTTATAGTTACTTCAACGTCACCATGGTCATGCCGTCGCCGCCGCGGTCTTCGGGAGCCAGGGCGAAAGAGGCCACCTGCGGGTGTTCCTTGAGCATCCGGTGGACTTCGCGCCTAAGCGCCCCGGTGCCCCGACCGTGGATGATCTCGAGCTCCCCGTGGCCGCGAAGAAGCGCCGTATCCAGGAAGGCGGCCAGTTCCGCCTCGGCGGCGTCGGCGCGCATGCCGCGCAGATCGAGCGTCAGTCCCAGGCCCGAGGCCGGGGCCTCGCGTCTGGCCGGGGCCACCGTCACCCCGCCACCGGATTTGGCCGGGGCGTCCAGCGGGGCCATGTCGGCCTCGGGCACCCACAGGCTCACACCGCCTATATCGACCTTGGCCGCCCGGCGCTTGAGGTCGATCTCGCGCACCACGGCGTTTTTGTCCCAGCTCACGATGCGCACGGACCGGCCGGGGTTCAAGGCGGCCAGGGTCACGCCCTGGGCGGGGGTTCCGGTATCGGGCTTCGTGCCGGTGATGGCATCGGTTTCTTCAATAAGTCTTTTTTTGGCCGCGGCAAGGGCGCGCTGGGCTTCCTTGCGTTCCAGGCGACCGGCTTCGTGGCGTCGGACAATATCCCGGGAAAGATCGCGGATCTCCTCGACCAGGTTTTCCTGGGCCTTTTTGAGGTTCTCCTTGAGCTTGGCCACGCGCTTTTTTTCTTCCAGCCGTTCGGCGGCCAGGGCCTCGATCTCGCGTTCGCGGCGAAGGGCCAGGTCGTTTAAGCGCTCGAACACCTGTCCGGCGTCGCCACCGTCCAGGAGCAGGTAGCGGCCGGCCCGCTCCAGGATCTCCTCGGGCAGGCCGTGCTCCCGGGCCACGTCCAGGGCGATGGACGCGCCCACCTGGTCGTAGGCCAGGCGGTAGACGGGCTTTTTGGTGGCCGGGTCGAAGAGCATGCAGGCGGCGCGCACGCCCGGGCGGGACAGGCCATAGGCCTTGAGCGCCGGAAAGTGCGTGGCGGCGGCGAGATACGCCCCCCGGTCCAGGAGCCCGTCCACCACGGCCTGGGCCAGGGCCGCGCCCTGGGAGGGGTCGGTGCCCGCGCCGAACTCGTCGAGGAGCACCAGGGTGGCGGCGTCGATCTCCGGCCAGACGCGCGAAAGATGGCGGATCTGGGCGGTGAAGGTGGAAAGATGGTCCTCGATGCTTTGCTCGTCGCCGAGAAAGACGAAGGTTTTCGAGAAAAACGGCAGCCGGCTGCCCTCCCCGGCCGGCACGGGCAGGGCGGAAAGGGCCATGACCGCAAGCAATCCCAGGGTCTTGAGGCACACGGTCTTGCCGCCGGCGTTGGCCCCGGTGACGATGAGCGCCCGCTGGTCCTCGGCCAGGATCAGGTCCTGGGGCATGACGCGGGCTGGGGCGTCGTCGCCGGCGGCCAGCACGAGCAGCGGATGGCGGGCGGCGATCAGGTGCACGGCGTGCTCCGGGGCGACCTCGGGCAGGGTCCCGCCGATGCGCCCGGCCAGGGCGGCCTTGGCCCAGAGCACGTCGCAGGCCACGAGCAGCCGGTAGGCGGCCGCCACCTCGCGGCGCTCGTCGCGGGCCAGGCCCGTGAGAAAGGCCATGACGCGGGCCTCGGCCTCGCGCTCCTCGTTTTTGAGCTCCTGAAGGCGGTTATTCACCTCGACCAGGAAGAACGGCTCCACGTAGACCGTCTCGCCGGTCTGGGAATAGTCGTGGATGATGCCCGGGAGTCGGCTCTTGAAATTGGACTTGAGCGGCAGGACGTACCGGTCCGAGGAAATGGTGACGTAGTCGTCCTGCAGAAGCGGCCCGAGCTCCTTTTCGCCTACGAACTCCTTGACCCGGGTCATGATGGTCTGGTGGATGGTGCGGATCTCCTGGCGCACGGAAAAAAGCTCGGGCGAGCTCTCGTCGCGAAGCCTGCCGTCCGGGGAGATGCATCGGGCCAGGGCGGCCTGGGTCTTTTTGGGCCAGGGCGCGGCCGCGACCTCGTCGCGCAGAAGCGACCGGCCGGCCTCGCCCGCGCCAAGGGCCAGGCGCAGGGCGGCCACCTGGGACAGCACGTGGGAAAGGGCCACCAGTGCGTCGAGGTCGAGCCCCCGGCGCTCGCTTTCGAGGACGGGAAAAAGCGGCTCGACGTCGGGAAAGGGCGTGAAGGCGAAAGCGGCGTCGCGGCGCAGCTCCATGGCCTCGGCCAATTTGCGTTGTTCCCTGGCCAGGACGTCGGGATCGCCCAGGGGGGCGATGGCCCGGCAGGCAGCCGCCGCGGGTTCGGAAACGGCCAGGGCGGCCAGCCGTTCCAAAACCTTAGGAAACTCCAGCAACGAGAGGGTTCTGGATTCCATAAGAAAAAGAGGGAAAAATCAGGAAGCGAGGCGCGCCTTGACGGCGTCGCTGACCCGTTTGCCTTCGACCCGCCCCTTGTGGGCGGCGAGCACCGCCTGCACCACCCGGCCCATGTCCTTCATGCTTCGGGCATCCAGTTCGGCCACGGCCGCGTCCACGGCGGCGGCGAGTTCCGCCTCGGTCAGGGGCGCGGGCATGTAGGCCAAAAGCACGGCCAGCTCCCGCTCTTCCTTGTCGGCGAGGTCGGTCCTGCCCGCCTTGGAGAACTGCTCGATGGACTCCCGGCGCTGCTTGGCCTGCTTGGCCAGGACGTCGAGGAGCTCGTCGTCGGACAGCGGGCGCAAAAGCTCCACCTGCCGCATCTTGGCGGCGGCCTTGAGCATGCGCAACACCCCGACGACGAGCTCGTCGCGAGCCCGCATGGCAGCCAGGTAGTCTGATTCTATACGGGCAGTCAGGTTCATTACATCATGTTGATTTTGCGCATTTTCTTGAGCAACCGCTTGCGGGCGGCGGCCTTTTTCTTCTTGCGCATGACGCTGGGTTTCTCAAAGTGCTGGCGCTTTTTCAGCTCAGAGAGAATCCCGGATTTCTCGACCTGCTTCTTGAAGCGACGAAGCGCCACGTCGAAGTTGTCGGACTCGTCAAGGAAGACTCCGGGCATTGACCTCACCCCCTCTTTGGGAAATTCCCTAGCGGCAAAAAAGGATGCTTAACCCGGGACACCCTTTCCGTCAAGGGGCGGATGTTCCGGACGGAAAAATCCGCCCGGCTTTCGCCGGGCGGATTCGAAAAAACGCGGCCTGGCGGCTGTCCTAGTGGTGCCCGTGGGCGTCGGCGTTTTTCGTGTCAAGGTAGGCCTTGACCACGCAATAGCCCATGCCGGAGGCGATGATGAACAGCACCAGGTACAGCACGCTGAAAAAGACGAAATGGTCAGGCTGCCACCAGGGCAGATCCTGGGGCAGCGGGCTGTGAACGGTTTCGCCGTGCAACATGTGAAGTTCTCCCGGGAGTGATTATTGGATGGCGTCCTTGAGCAGCTTGCCGGGCCGGAACTTCACCACCTTGGAAGCCGGGATGTTGATCTCGGCGCCGGTGCGGGGGTTGCGGCCGGTGCGGGCCTTGCGCTCGTCCACCAAAAACGTGCCGAACCCGGTCAGGGTGATCTTCCCGTCGCCCACCAGGGTGGCTTCGACGGCCTCGATGAAAGCGTTCAAGGCGCGCTCGGCGTTGGCCTTGGTCAGCCCCGTCTTGTCGGCAATTTTTCCTACCAGATCAGCCTTGGTCATCAGTCCTCTCCTCCTCGTTTGAACGCCGACCGCCACGCGGCGGCGCAATGCTCCCGATCCTCTCCCGTGCATCTCCGACATTTCAGTGAAACGGGAAGGCCCCCCGCTCGCCTCCCCGTGACGAGGACGACCAGCCCGATCCCGTTGCGCCGTGTCGCCGATGCCTGACGGCATGTGCGACGAGTGGCCAAAAGAAAATCGATTTCAGGCCCAAAGTCAAGAGCCCAGGCGCTTTTTGAGCAATATGGAAAGTTCGGACAGTTGCGGCGGCGACAAATCCTCCGGCCGCTGCCGCTCGGAGATGCCCTTTTCCGCCAGCCAGGCGTCGAGTTCCGCATCGCGAAACGCCTTGAGGATTCCACCTAACTGTTTGCGGCGCAAGGAAAAAAGTATCTTGAGCAGGCAGGAGAGCGCCGCCGGCTCGGCCGGACGCTCCGCCGCCGGGCGCGGCGTGACGGCGACCACGGCCGAATCCACCTTGGGCCGGGGCCGAAACACCGTGGGCGGCACCTTGAAGCAATATTCCACCCGCGCAAACGACCCCACCCAGGCCGACAGCGCCCCGTACTCCCGCCCGCCGGGCGACGCCGCCAGCCGCCGGGCCACCTCGTGCTGCACCATGAACACGCCCCGGGCGAAGGCGGCCGCCCCGGCGCACAAGTCCCACAAGAGCGGCGAGGCGATGTTGTAGGGCAGGTTGCCGATGACCCGCGCCCCGGGCAGCCGGTCGAGCCGCCGCCAGTCCAGGCGCAAGGCGTCGGTCATGGCCACCGACGCGCCGGGGTGCTCCCGGGCCAGGCGCACGGCCAGGTCGCGGTCCTTTTCCAGGGCCAGGTAGGCCGCCGGCCGCGCCTTGAGGATGAAGGGCGTCAGCGCCCCCCGGCCCGGCCCGATCTCCACCACCACGTCGCCGGGCGCGATGGCGAGCGCGGCCACGATCTTGGCCGCCGTGTTGGGGTCGCTCAAGAAATTCTGCCCCAGGCTGCGTTTGGGCCGGCCGTAGGCCTCGCTCCCCTCCTCCGCCTCGCCCACCTCGGACGACAGGTCCGCATTCGGCCGGGCCGCCCGGCGCTCCCCTGCCCGGCGATCCCGGCTCATGACGCCTCCTTTTCGAGCAAATCCTGCTTGAGGGCCCAGACCACGTGAAAGCCGGCCGCGAAAAGATCCAGCGACGGCTCGGCCGCGGCCAGCCGGGCGGCCAAAGTCAGGCCCGGGCAGCCGCCCCGGGCCAGAAAAAGCAGCGTGCGCAAGGCGGTCGGCGAGATTTCCCCGCCGAGGCCCTCGTAGACCAGCGGGAAATCCCGCCCCCGGTACACGGCCCGGCCGGCCCGGCTCCAGGTCAGGCGCACGGCGTCGGAAAGCACCTGCGTGGGGTAGCCGGCGAACACCTCGCCGTAGGCCAGGGCGCTCGGATGGGACAGGCCGCGCAGGCGCTCGCGGTCGGGCACGGGCGCGGCGGCCAGGCTTTCCCACAGACGGATATGCGCGGCCACCACGACGTCCCAGGTGAAGCCCGCCTCGAGCCTGGCCCGGCCGGCCGCGCCCATCGCTCGGCGAAGCCCGGGGTCGGCCGCCAGCCGCTCCAGGGCGCCGGCCACGGCGGCCACGTCCACGGCCAGGCCCTGGGCCAGGCGCAGATGGGTGTGGTTGTCGTAGCAAAGCGGGGCCAGGACGTCGCGCGGGCCGGTGTCGGCCAGGCCCAGGGTCGGAGCCAGGAAGCCGGTGCGGCCGTGGTCCACGATGTCCCGGTAGCCGTCGTAGTCCGAGGCCACCACGGGCAGCGAGGCGGCCATGGCCTCGAGCAGCGTCAGGCCGAAAGTCTCCTGGGGATTGTCGGCCAGGGAAACGAAGACGTCGACCGCGCCGAAGAGCAGGCGTTTGCGTTCCTCGTCCGGCCGCGTAACCAGGACCAGAGGCAGGCCGATATTGCCGGCAAGGGCGCGCAACGTCTCCAGGAAGCCCTGGGCCTCGTCGTCGGCCCAGCCGGCCATGACCAGGCACAGCCCGGCCGGATCGGTCCCGGCCGCGACCAGGCGCTGCACGGCGCGCAGCACCGGCAGCGGGTCCATCTTGGAGCTGTGGGAGATGCGGCCGAAAACGAGCAGCGCCGTGGCCTCGACCGGGATGCCGCAAAGGGCCCGGGCCTGCCGGCGCTCTTCCCCCTCCAGGGCGCGCCAGCCGGCCGGATCGACGCCGAGGGGAATGCGGGCCAGTCGCGGGGCCGGGTGGGTTTCCGGGGACAGGCCGTAGCCCCGGCGCAGCCCCTCGAAGAGGCGCGCGACCACGTCCCGCCCGGCCCTCGAGGTGGCGACCACGGCGTCCCGGGCCGTGGTCCCGGGCCAGAGGTGGGCCAGGAACTCCCGGCCGTAGGCGGCGTAGCTCAGGGAGTGGGTGGTGCCGGTGATGGGGAAGATCGACCGGGCCAGGGCGTTTCGGGCGGCGGCCAGGCGGGGCTGGGAGGTGATGCAGTCCGAGAGGTGAAACACGGCGTAGTCCGTGTCGGCCAGAGCCGCGGGCAGGTCCAGCCGCGTCAAAATTTTGAATTTACCCCGGGCCTCGGCCTCGGGATAGCGGGCCGCGAGCAGGTCGCGCTGCTGGTCGCGCTCGCGGGGCGAGGGCATGAAGAAGTGGTAGGCGTCGAAGGGATCGGCGCGCACGAGGGCGTCGAGGAAGCCGGCGTTGGCCACCTTGCGGCCCATGATCGCGCCGGATTCGATGAAGGGATCGAGGGTCCCGAAGGGGCGGAGCGCTTGCATGCAGGGACGGAGCCATAGCTCGGGCGCGATGTCAAACGCCGGCGGCTGGATAGGCGTGGCCCTGTTTTTGCAATAAGCCTGGCGGAGCCGCTCCCGCAGCGGTTCCGGGACCAAAGGAGGCCAGCGATGACGCGTGGCATGCGACCTGAACAGATATGGGGACTCGGCCTTTCCGACGAAGCCGCCGCGGCAATTTCTGCCGGCCTGGGCAGCGGCTATGCCCTGCGCAACTGGCCGGCCGGCCGGCATCCCGGCGAACGGGACCTGAGCCGGTCCACGCCGCTGGTCATCTTCGTGTCCAAGGACGCCTGGGACGCCCTGCCGTCCTCCTCGCGCAAGCGCCTGGAGGAATGGGATGTGGCCCAGCGCGTGCTCCTGGCCTCGGGCGACCAGTCCGTGTCCGATTTCGACGAAATGCTCGACGATGGCTTCCTTTCGGCCATTTCCGAGCCGCTCACGGACAAGAAGGTCCGCGACGTCATCTTCCGGGCCCAGGAGGTCAAGAGCCTCTACGACGACATCTTCCGCATGACCCGCGAGATCATGCTCGAGCGCGAGCTTTTGGCCCGCAAGACGGATCTGGTCCTTTTCCTCAACCGCTTCCTGACCCGGGCCACGGAATCCCTGGACCCCACGGTCATCCTGGACCATGCCCGGGAGGACCTGGAAATGCTGCTGCCCATGCGCGGGCTCATGGGCATCCTCTGGCAGAAGGGCGAATCCGGCGAACTGGAGGCGGAACTTTTTCTCGAACCGGAGATGGACCACGCCGCCGAGCGGCACTGGACCGAGGCGCTTCTGCGCCAGGGGGCCAAGCTCGCGGGCAGGTCCATGCAGAGCTACCAGACCACCTTTCTCGACGGCGCGGCGGGCAGAGCTGCGGTCGACATCCCCCGTTCGCCCGAGGACAGCATCATCCTGCCCCTGCGGGCCGGCGGCCAGACCTTCGGCTCGCTGATCCTCTACCGGGACAAGGGCCAGCCGCTCGGCAAGGACCAAGTGCAGACCCTGTACGCCGCGGTCAGCCACCTGGCCTTGGCGCTCAAGAACGCCGCCCTGTTCAACCAGGTCAAGATCCGGGCCGACCACGACGGGCTCACGCGCATCCACAACCGCCGGGCCTTCGACGAGCGCCTCGTGGACGAACTGCGCCGGCACCAGCGCTACGGCCACGCCATGAGCCTACTCATGCTGGATATCGACCATTTCAAGAACATCAACGACCGGTTCGGCCACCTCATGGGCGACCACGTGCTGCGCGAGGTGGGGCGCATCGTGTCGGAGACGCTTCGCAGCACGGATTTCACGGCCCGCTACGGCGGCGAAGAATTCGTGGTGATCCTGCCCATGACCACGGAGGAGCAGTCGCGCATCCTGGCCGAGCGGCTGCGCCGGGCCATCGCCGAGACGCAGTTCGTCAGCGAGGGGCGGCCGTTCGGCATCACGGTGTCCATCGGTGCGTCGACGCTCACGCCCGGGGCGCTGCTCAAGCGTCGGGACCTGGTGGACAAGGCGGACAAAGCGCTCTATCAAGCCAAAAAGCTCGGCCGCAACCAGGTGTGCACGGCCTTGGGCCCTGTTTCGCGAAGCGAGGACGATGGCCTCGGCGCGGCCAGCGCCGGCTGATCGCGACCGAAGGCAAATGACGGCTTGACGACCGCCAGCGGGCCGCGTATATAACCGCTCCTTCGGGCAATTAGCTCAGTTGGATAGAGCGTTGGCCTCCGGAGCCAAAGGCCACAGGTTCGAATCCTGTATTGCCCACCATACGATTCCAAGGGGTTGCGATCACAAGTCGCAACCCCTTCTGCGTTGGCGGAGACGTTCTGAAAAGTCCTTACCCAGGGGGAAAGCCTCCCGGTGCCCGAGGCTCCACCGCACAGCCGCGGACCGCCCCCCCCCGCTTGGCGACCGAGCTCCAATCCGGGGCGGGACGATCGCGGTCAGCCTCTCCGGAAGTCGCGTGCAGGATTTTATACCCGCCGGGGACGGACGCAGCCGAGCCGATACCTCGCCGCGGCCGCCTGCCTGGAGCCACCCGCCCGTCGATCGCCCCGCAACAGGCGGAAACGCTCGCCCGGAGGCGACTCGCGCCCATCAAAATGAAAAAGGCCTTCCGGGAGCCACCCGGAAAGCCTTTTGGGAAAAAATGTTGTTCAGAGGAAGGATGCTTCCTCTAATGCAGGAGTCGCGCCAAGAGGGGACACTGGCGCTCCCGGATGGCATTGTCAATATTTCACGGCGTGTTACGTGTAGGGCGCGCCGGCCGAACAGCGGAACCCCTCCCGGAAATCGTACAGGATCCTTTACCCCGGGGTGAATCCCCCCGGAAACCGGGCAAGGATTTGTACCCGATCATCGGCGTCCAGCCAAAGCGAAGGCTTATCGCCATTTCGTCTTGTCGAACAACCCTCGCCTGGAAAGTTCCTGGGACTTGTATTTTTCGAAGTCGAAATGACCGGGGACGGTCACGCCATCATAGCGATTGGCGGCGATCGAGAAGATGGCCACCAAAGCCACGAGGCCCACGGCAAGGCTGATAAAGATCCATTCCATGCTCCACACTAGCAGGAGCCTAGGGATATGTCATCCTTCGCACAGCCAAAGCCTCCGCCCTGGGCGTCGCCAGAAGCGCCGTCGTCCCGGGAGGTTGCGCCGCGACAGCCGCGGGCGCCCGCTTTTTCCGGGCTCGGACCGAAAAAAAGGAGCGGCCCGAAGGCCGCTCCCCTCTTTGACGCTTTGCAGCGCGGGACTAGGCGAAAGCCTTCTCGAAGGGCGGCACGACCTGCTTTTTGCGGGACAGCACGCCGTCGAGCCACACGGAGTCGCCCTTGACCGCGACGCCGAAGGCCTTGGTCACGTAGCTGGGATCGTCGGAGACGATCAGCATCTCGGAACCTTCCTTCATGATGTCGGTCAGCAGCAGGAACACGCTGTGGCGGCCTTCGGCCTTGACCTTCTTGCACTCTTCCAGCAGGGCGGCCTTGACCGGCTCGAGGATCGACAGGTCGACCACTTCCAACTGGCCGATGCCGATCTTCTTGCCGCCCATGTTGAAGTCCTTGTAGTCGCGGAAGACCAGGTCCTTGGCCGGGGTGCCGCCCACGGCGGACTTGACCTTGAACATCTCCACGCCCAGGGACATGAAGTCGGACACGCCCGCGATCTTGGCCAGAGCCTCGACGGCGGCTTTGTCGTCGGCGGTGCAGGTCGGCGACTTGAACATGACGGTGTCGGACAGGATGGCGCACATCATGATGCCGGCCATGGCCTTGGAAATCTCGACCTTGGCGCAGTCGTACATCATCTTGACCACGGTGCAGGAGCAGCCCACGGGCTTGACCAGGATGTCCAGGGGATTGGGAGTGGTCACGTCGCCGAGCTTGTGGTGGTCGTAGATGCCGAGGATCTCGCCCTTGGCCAGGTTGTCCAGGCTCTGGGCCAGATCGGAGTGGTCGACCAGGATGATCTGCTTGTCGGTGGCGTCGGTGACGATCTCCGGAGCGGCCACGCCGAACTTTTCGAGCACGAAGGCGCTCTCGGGGTTGAGCGGGCCCTGGGCGGCCGGCTTGGCGTCGAGGCCCTTGGCCTTGCTCATCAGATCAGCCACGGAAATGGCGGCGGCGACGGAATCGGTGTCCGGATTTTTGTGACCAACGACATAAACAGCCATAGTTGTGTCCTCCTGGTGTTTTTTCCAAAACCCTGACGGGTTGGCAGCCTCATTTCGGAACTTGTGAAGATTATCCCAAAAGGCAACTCTTGCCAAGTCAAATTCCCGAGACACGGACTGCTTTTTTGCCCGAGCCCAGGCGCTTCGTGAAATCCGGCCGTGCTTTTCCGGGGAAATCCGGGCCGCCAGGCGCGTCCCGTCCCGCTGCCCGGCGGGAACCGGCGACGGGAGCGCGGCGTGGGACGAAGCGGTCGCGAGAGGCTAGGACAAAAACCAGGCCATGGCCACGGCCATGCCGCCGGCCAGGGTCAGGTAGGCCGGCCGGTAGCGCAGGGAGAGGACGCCGCCGAGGCTTCCCAGGATCCACAGCTGGCTCCAGGTCGCGCCAGAGGAGGACAGGTAGGGCCACACCAGGGGCAGGATGGCGTGGAACAGGGCGATGAGCCCGGCCAAGGCCACGCTGAAGGCCACGCCGTTTATGATCGCCATGTCGCAAAAGGCCCGGCGGATGAGCCGCCCGGGCGCGAAAGGGGCCTTGGCCCGTTCCCGGGCGGCGATGTAGCGCGACAGCACCATGTTCTCCACCACCCGCTGCACGCCCTCCAGGGCGGCGAACAGCCGGCCGAGCATGGCCGTGGTCGCGGCCACGAAAAGCGCCTCGGCCGGCGAGGTCAGCTTGAACACGTGCATGAGGGAAAGCCCGGCCAGGGTGGAGGCGGCGGCGTTGGGCGGAATGTGCGTGCCGGCCGGGATGCCGTCGAGCCAGAAAAGCTCGTAGAAAAGGCACAGCTTGAGCGTCAGGTCGAGGTCGCCGAAGGCCGCGGCCCAGGCGAAGCCGATGATCACCGGCCGTTCAAGCAGCGCCGCGTTGACGAAGAACCGGAACGACGAGAAAAGGACAAAAAAAAAGCGACGCTTCCAACGTGCAGCAGGATGTCGGCCTGATGGGTCATGTCGTCGTTCGCTCCGGCTGGTCGTCGCCGCGCCGCCGCCTCAGGCGCCGCGCAGCTGTAGGGGATCGCTCGGCACGCAGCGGTAGTCCAGGCGCACGCCGTTGTCGCGCAAGAAGTCCAGGCAGGACTCGTCCTCCTTGGACAGGGCCACGTGGGGGCAGACCTGCTTCTTGCCGGGCGCGTAGTGCAGGTTGCCGAGGTTGAGGTTGCCGAAGCCAAAGCCTTTCTCGTAGGCGGCCCGGGCGTCGCGGCAGCTGGCGAAGAGGATCAGCGCCCCTTCGGCCTCCAGGGGATTGCGGCCGAGAAACGGCACCAGCTCGGCCACGGGCAGAAATTCGATGCGCACCCCGGCGGGGATGGCCAGGGACATGATCTCCTGGCGCAGGAAATCGCCGGCCAGGGCGTCGTTGACGACCAGAATGGCCCGGGCGTGGGTAAACGGCAGCCAAGTCTCGATGATCTGGCCGTGCACGAGCCGGTTGTCCACCCGTACGAACGCCATGGCCTAGCCCTCGGCCACCTTCTTGCGCAGCACCTCGCCCGCCACGACGATGCCCTGGCAGCCGGCCTGCTTGGCCTCCACGGCCAGCGTTTCCAGGGCCTTGGTGCGCGAGCCCAGGATCTTGATGAGCATGGGCAGGTTGACGCCGGTGAGCACCTCCAGGCGTCCCGTGCCCAGAAGCGACAGGCTTAAGTTTGTCGGCGTGCCGCCGAACATGTCGGTGAGGATCAGCACGCCGGCGCCCCGGTCCGTTTCCTTGATGGCGGCCTTGAGCGTGACCAGGGTCGCGTCCACGGGATGGGTCATGTCCACGCTGACGCAGCGGCAATGGTCCTGGGGACCGAGGATGAATTCCGCCGCCTTGAGCAGCCAGGCGCCGTATTCGGTATGGGTGACCACGACCACGCCCACGGGCGCGTCGGGCTGGTTTTGCCCGCTCATGCATCCTCACGACGGGCGCACGGCCCTTGGCTGCGGTGAGGCCGCGACGCATGCGCCCGCGACCGGAAAACGCCGTGACGTATCGGAAGCGCCGCCTCAGCCGCGCTCGATATGCCGGTGTTCAAGGGAAATATTGTAGCCAGCCTTGGACAAGGTGTCAAAGATCGCCTCGGCCACGGCCACGGACCGGTGCCGGCCGCCGGTGCAGCCGAAGGCCACGGTCAGGCGATAGCGTCCTTCCTTGGCGTACAGCGGCAACAGGTAGAGCAGGAAGTCCTTGAGCCGGCCGAGGAACTCCCGGCCCGGGTCCTCGGCCAGGACATAGTCGCGCACGGGCTCGTCCTTGCCGGTCTTTTCCCGGAGGTCCTTGTCGAAATAGGGGTTGGGCAGAAAGCGCAGGTCGAAGAGCATGTCCGCCTCGGACGGCGGCCCGTACTTGAAGCCGAAGCTCATGACGTGGACCTTGAGCGTCCCCTTGGACGGCCGGATGGAGGCCCACTTCTCCTGGAGCTTGCGGCGCAGGTCGTGGATGGAGAAGTCGGTGGTGTCGATGACCATGTCCGCGGCGTCGCGAAGCGGCGTCATGCGCTCGCGCTCGGCGGCCACGGCCTGCTCCAGGCCCATGACCGGGCTCTCCAGGGGGTGCGGGCGCCGGGTGGTGGCGTAGCGGCGGATGATCTCCTGGGTGTCGGCCTCGAAGAAGATGATCTGCAGGCTCACGTCCCGGCCCTTGACCTGGGCCAGCGTCGCGCCCCAGTCCCGGTCCAGGTCGGCCTGGCGCACGTCCATGCCGAGCGCCAGCCCCTTGTAGCGCTGGCCTCCCTTGTCGTCGAAAAGGCCGATGAGCTTGGGCACGAGGCTCACGGGCAGCCCGTCGACGCAGAAAAAGCCCAGGTCCTCGAAGACCCGAAGCCCGGTGCTCTTGCCGGAACCGGACAGCCCGGTCAGGATGACGATCTTGAGATCCGCAGGCGCGTCTTGCATGCCGTTTCGCCCTCCGGCCGCCTCCCCCGTCGGGGCGGCGACCCGTGCCGCGCCTCGCGGTCCGGCCGGACAGAGGTTCGGGCTCCCTGGGGGAAGCCCCGATCAAGCGCCGCCTTGCGGGCGGCCCGTCGCCGGAAACGATACCCCCTGCCCGGCGCGGCCGTGTGACGGCCGGCGCACGGACAGGGGGCGAAACGGTTTCACATCAGGCCGCGGCGGTCAGCACCCGCCACAGGGCCGCTTCGTCCTCGGCGCCCAGAAAGGCGCGTCGGAAGGATTCGTCGGAGAGAAGCCGGGAGATGTGGGCCAGGATGCGCAGGTGCAGGCCCGCCACGTGCTCCGGGGCCAGGACGAGGAAGAAGATGCGGCAGGGCTTGAGGTCCAGCGCATCGAAGTTCACGCCCTTGAGGCTCCTGCCGACGACGATGACGATCTGCTGGAGGCTCTCCATCTTGCCGTGGGGGATGGCCACGGCGTCGCCGATGCCGGTGGTGCCGAGGCTTTCGCGGTCCAGTAGCACCTGCCTGGCCTTGGCGTCGTCGAAGTCGGGCCAGCGTTTTTTCAGCGGCGCGACCAGTTCGGCCAGCGCCTCACCCTTGGATTCGGCGGCAAGATCCCCGATGACGAACTCGGGCTGGAGATAGTCCTCAAGCTTCATTTACGCGCCCGTTCCAGGATCGATCAGGCCGAAGTCGCCGTTGCGCAGACGGTAGATGACGTTGGGCCGTTCGGTTTCGGAATTGACGAACACCAGGAACTCCTGCTTGAGGCTGACCAGCTGCTCGGCGGCTTCCTCCACGGCCATGGGCTTGGGGGAGAAGTCGTCGGTCTCCACGATGGTCGGAGTGCGCCCGCCCGCGGCATCCTCGCTGATGCTGATGACCTGCAGGCGCACGGTGTCGACGGCCTGGCGGCGGCGGTCCTTCTGCTTCTCGCGGAACTTCTTGGCCTGCGCCTCGACCTTGTCGAGGATCATGTCGATGGTGGAGTACATGTCCTCGGAGACTTCGTGGGCCGAGATGTGCATGTTGTCGGCCAGGAAGACGACATCGGCCATCTGGCGGGTCTTCTCCACGGCCAAGTTGACCTGGAGTTCGGAAGCGTCGGTGGCGGTGGTATATTTGGCGAGCTTGTCGAAGCGTTTGCGGGCGTAGTCGCGCAAATGATCCGACGGTTCGAAATTCTTGAAATTAAAGGTGATGTTCATGGGGTCCTCCGGATGGCGTGGTATTGGGCCGGCAGGCCCGGCCCGAAGCATCAGAAAATTTCCTTGCGCTTGGACGAGGATTCGATCCCCATGGCCGTGCGGTACTTGGCCACGGTGCGCCGGGCGATGTTGATCTGCAGTTCTTCCTTGAGCATGTCGGCGATGGCCTCGTCGCTGATGGGCCGCTTGGCGTTCTCGCCGGCGATGATGCGCTTGATCATGGCCTTGACCGACTCGGAGCCCACGGTGCTGCCGTCGTCGAGTTCAAGGGAGCTGTTGAAGAAGAACTTCAGTTCGAAAATGCCGTGTGGCGTGGCCACGTACTTGTTGGAGGTGATGCGGCTCACGGTCGATTCGTGCATGCTGATGTCGTCGGCCACGTCCTTGAGGATCAGCGGCCGCAGGCGCGTCACGCCGTGCTCGAAGAATTCCCGCTGGAACTTGACGATGCTTTCCAGCACTTTATAAAGCGTGCGCTGGCGCTGGTACAGGCTTTTCATGAGCCACATGGCCGAGCGCATCTTGTCCTGCAGATAGTCCTTGTCCTTGTCCGTCTTGGGGTTGACGCCTTCCATGTAGGACATGTTGAGGTTGAGCCGCGGCATGCCCTCCTCGTTGAGCAGGATCACGAAGTCGTCGCCGTACTTGTACACGAAGGCGTCCGGGCTCACGTAGATGGGGTCGCTCGAGCCGTAGCTGGCCCCGGGCATGGGATTGAGCGTCTGGATCAGCTCCAGGTATTCCTTGAGCTTCTCCATGGTCAGGCGGAACTTCTTGGCCAGGGGCTTGTAGCGCTTCTTTTCCAGGTCTTCCAGGTGGTCGCGCACAAGTTCGATGAGGATGGGGTCCTCGTAACCGAAGACCTCGATCTGGGTGAGCAGGCATTCGCTGGGCGAACGCGCGGCCACGCCCACCGGGTCGAAGCGCTGGATGCGCAGGAGCACCCGTTCGACGTCCTCGACCGTGGAGGCGGTCATCTGGGCCAGCTCGTCCAGGGTGGCGCGCAGGTAGCCCGAGGAATTGAGGCTGCCGACGATGGTCTCGCCGATCTCGAGTTCCTTGTCCGTGAAGTTGGAGAGCCGCATCTGCCAGCCGAGATGCCCCTCCAGGGACGGCTTGGAGGCGAGCCTGGCGTCGAAGGACATGCCCTCCTCGGGCAATTCCGTCTCCCGGGCCAGGGACTGCCGGCTGGTGCTGGCGAAATCGCCGATGTAGTCCTCCCACTCGGCGTTTTTGAGCAGTTCCTTTTCCATGGCCACGTCGCTGGAATCGCCCGAGGGCCCGAGGTTCTCCTCGGCCATGGTGCGTTCCGGCTGGCGGTCTTCCTCGATGGATTCCTCAAGGAGTGGATTTTCCAGAAGCTCCTGCTGCACGCTTTCCAGGAGCTCCAGCCGGGAAAGCTGCAGGAGCTTGATGGCTTGCTGCAACTGGGGAGTCATCACCAGCTGCTGGGAAAGTTTGAGCTGCTGTCGCAGTTCGAGAGCCATTTCTACCGCCGTGCCCGCTTTTGGAGGTTCGCCGAGAATAGGCGGGGCCGGTGCAGCCGGCCCCGCTCAACAAAAAGCATGCCACAATTGAAGGGTTGTGGCAATCCGCCAGATTGCCCGTTTCCTTGGAAACCTTCCGGACTTTGCGGCCCGGCCCGCCTGGGAAATCGGCCCGCCCTACCCCTTGGACCGCTTGGCCGCGGCCACGAATTCCCGGAAAAGCGGGTGGGGGCGCATGGGGCTGGACTTGAATTCGGGATGGAACTGGCAGCCCAGAAACCAGGGGTGTCCGGGCAGTTCGACCATTTCCACCAGTTCGCCGTCCGGGGACAGGCCGCTGAGGACCAGTCCCCCCTCCTCGAACTGGGGGGCGTAGGTCTTGTTGAACTCGTAGCGGTGGCGGTGGCGCTCGCTGATCTCGCCCGGGCCGTAGGCCTGGGCGGCCTGGGTGTCGGGCTTGACCACGCAGGGGTAGGCCCCCAGGCGCATGGTGCCGCCCTTGTCGCAGGACGGGTCGCGGCGCTCGAGCTTTTTGGTGCGGAAGTCGAACCATTCCCGCATGAGGTAGATGACCGGATGGGGGGTGGTCAGGTCGAATTCCTCGGAATTGGCGCCGGCCAGTCCCAGGACGTTCCTGGCGAACTCGATGACCGCGCACTGCATGCCGAGGCAAATGCCGAAAAAGGGAACGCCGGCCACGCGCGCGTGCTCGATGGCCGCGATCTTGCCCTCGACCCCGCGTGAGCCGAAGCCGCCCGGCACCAGGATGCCGTCGATGCCGGCGAAGGTGGCGGCGGCGTTTTGCCGGTCGACCTCCTCGGAATTGACGTAGACGAAGCGGATGGACACGCCGCAGATGCCGCCGGCGTGGACCAGCGCCTCGTGCAGGCTCTTGTAGGCCTCCTTGAGGTCCACGTACTTGCCGACGATGGCGATGGACACCGTCCCGGCCGGATGCTCCAGGCGGTGGAGCATGGCGCGCCAGGCCTCGAGGTCGGCGTTTTTGGCCGGCAGACGCAGCAGGATGGCGATCTTCTGGTCCACGCCCTCGGCGTAGAGCTTGAGCGGCACCTCGTAGATGTTGCCCACGTCCACGGCCGTGAACACGGCGTCGGCGTCCACGTCGCAAAAAAGCGCGATCTTTTCCTTGAGATCCCGTCCGAGCTCCACCTCGCTGCGACAGATGATGATGTCGGGCTGGATGCCGATGGAGCGCAGCTCCTTGACGCTGTGCTGGGTGGGCTTGGTTTTGACCTCGCCGGCCACGCGCAGGTAGGGCACCAGGGTCAGGTGGATATAAAGGACGTTTTCCTTGCCGAGATCCATGCGCAGCTGGCGGATGGCCTCCAGGAACGGCTGGCCCTCGATGTCGCCCACCGTGCCGCCGATCTCGATGATGGCCACGTCCTCGTCCGTGGGCGCGCCCAGGATCGCCCGCTTGATCTCGTCGGTGATGTGCGGGATCACCTGCACCGTGCCGCCGAGGTAGTCGCCGCGCCGCTCCTTCTGGATGACGCTGAAATAGACCCGGCCGGAGGTGTAGTTGTTGTTCTGGCTCATGGGAACGCCGAGGAAGCGCTCGTAGTGCCCGAGGTCGAGGTCCGTCTCCGCCCCGTCGTCGGTGACGTAGACCTCGCCGTGCTGGAAGGGGTTCATGGTGCCCGGGTCCACGTTGATGTACGGGTCGAGCTTCATGATGGTGCAGCGAAGCCCGCGCGCCTGGAGAAGCGCGCCGATGGAAGCGGCCGCGAGGCCTTTGCCCAGGGACGAGAGCACGCCGCCGGTGACGAATATGAACTTGGTCTTCATAGGGATCGAGACTCCTTGAGGGGCTATGGAGGAACGCTGAAAACCCCCGGCCGGTTGACGCCTTGCGCGGGGGCACGTAATGTCGCTCGGATACGTCTAAGCGACCGGCCCGGATTTTTCAAGAAACCCCTTGGAGCATTGTTCATGGCCCACGTGAAAACCCTGGTCATCACCGGCTACGGCACCAACTGCGAGGCGGAGTCCGCTCATGCGGCCAAACTCGCCGGTTCCGACCAGACCGACATCGTCTATTTCTCCGACATCATCGCCGGCCGGGTGCGCCTGCCCGGCTACAACTTTCTTATTTTTCCCGGCGGATTTCTCGACGGCGACGACCTCGGCGCGGGCCAGGCCGGAGCCATCCGCTGGAAATACGCCCAGCCCGTCTCGGGTGATCCGCTGCTGGACCAGCTGCGCACCTTCTGCGAGGACGGCGGCCTGATGCTGGGCATCTGCGACGGCTTCCTGCTCCTGGTGAAGCTCGGC
>NZ_JARKOZ010000042.1 GCF_029978005.1 Solidesulfovibrio sp.
CCGCCGGAGGCATCTTCTTCCTAGTTCTTGAACGTAGCGCCGGCGCGCAGGGCTTCGGCGTTCTTGGGGATGAGGTGGCTGTAGTGCTTGGCGATGACGTGGGAGAGGCTTTCCTCCACCACGGACAGGGGCAGGACGCCCGTGGCCGCGACGTAGGCGCCAAGCGCCACCATGTTGGCCATGCGCGTGTTGCCGAGGCCGTCGGCGATCTCGTTGCAGGGCACGGCCACGACCTTGACCCGCGCCTCGTCGGCCAAGTGGGCGTCGATGAGCGAGGAGTTGAGCACGAGCACCCCGCCGTCGACGAGCTGGGGCTGGAACTTGTCCAGCGACGGCCGGTTCATGATGATGAGGCTTTTGGGGCTGCGGATGATGGGCGAACCGATGGCGTCGTCGGAGACGACGACGGTGCAGTTGGCCGTGCCGCCGCGCATCTCCGGGCCGTAGACCGGGATGTAGGTGACGTTGAGGCCGTGTTCCATGCCGGCGTAGGCCAGCAGGTTGCCGATGAGCATCACGCCCTGGCCGCCGAAGCCGGCCATGATCACGTCCTGATACAAACTCATGACCCTAGTCCTCCTTGGCCGCGTCCTTGAAGACGCCAAGCGGAAAGCCGGGGATCATCTCCTTGGCCACGCGTTCGTTGGCGGCCACGGCCGAGACTCTCCAGTTCGTGGGGCAGGTGGCGAGGAATTCCACGAAGCCGAATCCCTCTCCCTTGACCTGGACCTCGAAGGCCCGGCGCAGGGCGCGCTTGGCTTGCGCCATGTGCTTGACGGAATCGACCGCCACCCGGGAGCTGTAGGCCACGCCGTCGAGGGAAGCGATGATCTCGGCCATGCGCATGGGGCCGCCTTCGCGCTCGGCGCAGCGGCCGGCCGGGCAAGTGGTGGTCTTCTGGCCGATCATGGTGGTGGGGGCCATCTGGCCGCCGGTCATGCCGTAGACGGTGTTGTTGACGAAGACGATGGAGATGCGCTCGCCCCGGTTGGCGGCGTGCATGATCTCGGCCAGGCCGATGGAGGCCAGGTCGCCGTCGCCCTGGTAGGCGAAGACGAAGGCGTCGGTGCGGGCGCGCTTGACGCCGGTGGCCACGGCCGGGGCGCGGCCGTGGGGGGCTTCCACGGTGTCGACCAGGATGTAGTTGTACAGGAACACCGAGCAGCCGATGGAGCTAACGGCGATGGTTCTCTCGACCAGGCCGAACTCTTCCAGGCACTCGGCCACCATGCGGTGGATGACGCCGTGCTGGCAGCCCGGGCAGTAGTGGGTGGGCACGTCGGCCAGGGCGGCCGGACGGTCGAAGACCAGTTCTTCCTTGATGTCAGGCTGGCAGGACATTTAGGCCCCCTTTACGGCAGCCCGGATGGGCTCCACGAATTCGTCGGGCGTGGGCAGGTTGCCGGGGAACACGCCGTAGAAGTCGGAATCGGCCAGGCCGCGCACGGCCAGGCGTACGTCGTCGACCATCTGGCCGAGGTTGTGTTCGATGGTGAGAAAGCGCTTGCCGGCCGCGGCCAGGGCGCGCAGCTTTTCCTCGGGGAAGGGGTAGAGGGTGACGGGCCGCAGCAGGCCGACCTTTTGGCCCTCGGCGCGCAGCACGCGCACGGCGGACTTGGCGATGCGGCCGATGGAGCCGTAGGCCACCACCACGAGGTCGGCGCTCTCGGTCTCGAAGTTCTCGAAGAGGACCTCGGCGCGCATGGCCTCGTATTTCTTCTGCAAAAGCTTGTTCTGGCCAGCCAGGGCCCCGTCGTCGAGGAACAGCGACTTGAGGAGCCTGGGGGCGCGCTCGCCGCGACCGGTCAGCTTCCAGTCGCCGCCCTCGGCGGGATCGATGGGCAGCGCCTCGCGGGGGGCCACCGGCTCCTTCATCTGGCCGACGATGGCGTCGCCGAGGATGAGCACCGGGTTGCGGTACTTGAACGCCAGCTCGAAGGCGGAAAAGGTCAGGTCGTAGCATTCCTGGCAGGTGGCCGGGGCCAGGACCAGGGTGCGGTAGTCGCCGTGGCCGCCGCCCTTGACGGACTGGAAGTAGTCGCCCTGGGAGGGGCCGATGTCGCCGAGTCCCGGACCGCCCCTGTTCATGTTGACGACCACGCCCGGCAGCTCCGAGCCGGCCATGTAGGAGATGGCCTCCTGCATGAGGGACACGCCCGGGCTCGACGAGGTGGTCATGGCGCGCACGCCGCAGGCCGCCGCGCCGAGCAGCATGTTGGCCGCCGCGACTTCGGACTCGGCCTGGACGAACTGGCCGCCGGCGGCGGGCATGGCCGAGGAGAGCATCTCGGGGATGTCGTTCTGGGGGGTGATGGGATAGCCGAAGTAGCAGCGGCAGCCGGCGGCCAGAGCGCCCTGGGCGATGGCCTCGTTGCCCTTGATGAAGACGCGCTTGGCCGACATCAGTCGTTCTCCTTGGCTTTGCTTTTGACGCTGCGCCAGACCTTGATGGCCACGTCCGGGCACATCTGGGCGCAGGCGGCGCAGCCCGTGCACTTGTCCTTCGCGGCCTCGGGGACTTCGGCCACCTTGTAGCCCTTGGCGTTGAAACGCGAGGAGGCGGCGATGATGGTCTTGGGGCAGACCTGGGCGCACAGCAGGCAGCCCTTGCACCGTTCCTCGTCGATGACGATCCGCGACATCGGTTCACTCCTTTGCGGGTGCGTCGGGCATGGGGCGAAATCCGCCCGCCGGGAGAGCCCGCTGCTCTCCCTGCCCGGGAAAACCAAGCGATGAGGGACGCCGAAGGGCGGCTATGCGCGCACCAACATGGCGTCGCCGTAGGAAAAAAAGCGGTAGCCGGAGGCGATGGCCTCGCCGTAGGCGGCAAGCAGGCGTTGGCGTCCGACCAGGGCGGCCAGCATAATCACCAGGGATGATCCAGGCAAATGGAAATTCGTGACCATGCCGTCGAGCACCCGGAAGGCGTGGCCCGGGCGGATGAAGATGTCGGTCTCGCCGGCGAAGGCCGTCATCTCCCCGGCCTCGCGCACCACGCCTTCGAGAGTCCGGGCGGCGGTGGTGCCCACGGCCATGACGGCGCGGCCCTCTTCCCTGGCCCGGCGCACGGCCGCGGCGGTTTCGGCCGGGACCTCGATCCATTCCCTGTGCATGGCGTGGTCGCGGATGTCCTCCACCCGCACCGGCGAGAACGTGCCTATGCCCACGTGGCAGGTGACGCTGGCCAGGCCGAAGCCGCGCGCGGCCAGCGTGTTCAGCAGTTCCCGCGTGAAATGCAGGCCGGCCGTCGGGGCGGCGGCCGAGCCGAGCTTGTCGTCGCGGGCGTAGACGGTCTGGTAGGTCTCGCGGTCGCCGGCGTCGTCGGCGCGCCGGATGTAGGGCGGCAGAGGGATGTGGCCGATGCGCGACAGGATGTCCGGCAGGTCGCCGCGCCAGGACAGGACGAAGTCGGTGTGGCCGAAGGCTCCCCGCCTGGTGGCGGTCAGATGCAGGTCCGGAGCGAAGTCGATGCGGTCGCCGGGCCGGGGCGGTCGCGAGACACGAAGAAGCCCCGAGGCCGGGGCGCTCGTCCAGCCCGAGGCCGGGTCGGTCACAGGGGAAAGGAGCGCCACGGGCGTGGTGAGCAGCAGCTCCGCCGCGCCGCCCGTGGGCTTTTGGCCGAAAAGGCGCACCGGGGCCACCTTGGTGTCGTTGACCACGAGCAGCGCGCCGGGCGGCAGCAGGGCCGGCAGGTCGGCAAAGACGGCATGGCCGACCGCGCCCGTGGCCCGGTCGAGGGTCATGAGGCGGCAGGCGTCGCGCTTTTCGCACGGCCGCTCGGCAATATGCCCGTCGGGCAGGTCGAAGCGGTAGGAGGCGAGCAGGTCGTCCGGAGTGGGCGGGGTGTCGTGGGGCAAGGCGAAGTTCCCGTGGGCGGTCGTTTAGAGGCGCGCCAGGCCGGCCGCGACCAGGGCGGCCATGCGAGCCATGGCTTGGGCCATGTCCATGGGCCGGCCCGTCTCCAGGGCGGCCGAGGTCATGGCCACGCCCGAAAGTCCGCAGGGCACGATGGCGTCGAAAAGACGCAGGTCGTTGTCCAGGTTGACGGCGATGCCGTGGGTGGCCACGCCGCGCGACACGTGGATGCCGAGCGAGGCGATCTTGCGCTCGCCGACCCACAGCCCGAGGGGATTCTGGCGACAGACCGCGTCCACGTCGTAGCCGGCCAGCAGCTCCCGCCCCAGTTCCAGCACCCAGGCCACGAAGCTCTTGACCCCGAACCCGAGCGGCCGCAGCGCCATCACCGGGTAGACGACCAGCTGGCCGGGGTTGTGCACGGTCGTCCCGCCCCCCCGGTCGGTCTGCACGAGGTCCACCCCCGGCGGCGCGAAAAGCACCTTGTTGATGGGCTTGTTGCCGCCGAGCGTGATGACCGGGTCGTGCTCCAGGACGAACACGGTCCCGGCGGTCGCCCCGGCCTTGACCGCCGCCGCCGTCTCCTCCTGCAGGGCCAGGGCCTCGGCGTAGCCGATGCGGCCAAGCAGGCGCACTTCGGGCCGCGCGGCGGACTCAGGCATCGCCGCCCGCCACGATGCCGGCATCGAGCAAGGCCGTCACGTCGGCGATGACCCGCTCGGCCTGGTTCTCCGGCACCTGGCAGGTGCCGACGTTTTTGTGCCCGCCGCCGCCGTAGGACAGCATGAGCCGGCCGATGTCCGTGGGATTGGAGCGGTCGAAGATGGACTTGCCGACCGTCAGCACCACGTTCTGTTTGGCCTTGCCCCAGATGACCTGCACGCTCACGTTGCACTCCGGGAAAAGGGCGTAGGCCGTGAAGCGGTTGCCGGTATAGATCTCCTCCTGCTCGCGCAGGTCGATGAGCAGCACCTTGCCGACGACCTTGGAACGCTCCCGCAGCATCCCGACGAACTGCTCCTCCTGCTCGAAATAGCGCCTGACGCGCTCGGCCACGTCGGGATCGGCCAGGATCGTTTCCACCGGCTCGTGACGGCACAGGTCGACCAGGCGCATCATGAGCTGATAGTTGCTGATGCGGTAGTCGCGGTAACGCCCAAGGCCCGTGCGCGGGTCCATGATGAAGCTGAGGAGTATCCAGCCCTCGGGCCTGGCCACTTCCCCGGGCGTCAGGTCCCCGCTGTCGCAGCGGTCCACGTATTCGAGCATCTTGTCGAAGCTGGCCGGGAACGTCTCGTGCCCGCCGTAATACTCCCAGATGACCCGGGCGCAGCTCGGATAATGCTTGGAAGCGCCCTTGAACTCGATGTCGCCCAGGCGGTCGGCCTCGCTGGTATGGTGGTCGAACCACAGCCCGCAGCCCGGGGCGTAGGGCACGTTGGCCAGGATGTCGTCGGGACCGCACGCCACCTTGCCGTCCTGCACGTCCTTGGGGTGCACGAACACCCATTCGTCCATGACGCCGGCTTCCTTGAGCAGCACGGCGCAGATGAGCCCGTCGAAATCCGAACGGGTGAGCAGCCGCATAGAGGCCTCCTTGCCTGAAACGAAAGCGCCCCGGACCTGGCCGGCGCACGATCGGAAATTCTAGCCCAGGGCACAGCGGGAGGCAACACGCGACCGGACGGCCAACCGGGCACGGCGCATTTTTTCCTTTGCCAACAATTCGGTTTTCCTGTGAAATGCCACAAGGATCATCCCATGAAGCACCGCCCTTCCGCCGCCCGTGCCGCGACCAGCCTGGACGATCTGGCCGCCCTCATGGCCGCGTCGGCCGAACTGCGCCGCCAGGCCGCCGCCGCCATCCTGGCCGGCAAGCCGGTCGCCGCCCAGGTCATCGCCGGGCTGGCCGAAATCCGCGACGCCCTGGACGCGGCCGTGGACCGGGACGGCATGGCCCAGCTCGCCGCCGGAGACGACCAGGCGGCCCGCCTGGATCTGTCCGAGGAAACGGCCGAGCTCGAAAACGACGTGCTCTACCTCGAGGAAGGCCGCGAAGCCCTGCTCAAGCACGTGGGCAAACGCCGTAAGGGCCTTCGCGACGCGGTGCGCGACGCTCTGCGGGCGCTGGCCCTGCACGGCGTGGAGACGCTTTTGTGCCAGTCCGACGCGCTCTTCCGGGCTCCGGGGCAGCGTTTCGTCACCGCCGTGCAGCCGGCCTGGAACGCCGTGGCCCTGGGGCGCTACGCCGCGGCCCGGGCGGCCCGCACCGTGCTGTGGTCGGCCGCGCCGCTCTCCGGCCCGGGGCTGGCCGACCTGCGCGCCCTGCCCCGGCGCGCCTGCGCCCTGGCCGGGTCGGGCGGCCGCCAGATCCTGGACGCCGAGGGGCGCGAAAGCGCCTGGCCCATGCCCCTGGCCAAGGCCAGCCTGCTCGAATCCATCAACGCCCGCCTGGCCATGCTGCTGGCCGATCCCGAGTGGCGCGCCTTCGCCTTCATGGGATCGGGCCTGCAGTTCCGGCGCGGCGAGACCGTGGTCGCCCGCCAGGACGACCGGGAAACCGTGGGCGAAGACCTGTCGCGCTCCCTGCTCGAACACATCCACGACATCGTGGATGCGGTCGATCCCGAGCGCGAGCACTTCCGCGTCGAGGACGACGGCCGCGACGTGGTCGTCACCCCGACGACGAACGCCGCCGACGCGGGAGGAAATTTTTCCGCCGGGGACGGCCTGCGCGCCCTGGAACAAGCCCTGGGGACGAACCTCGCCCAGGGGCCGCATCTTTTGTGCTGCGCCGGCGCGGACGGCATCGAACTGCTCGAGGCGCTCCTGGAGCGCACCGAAGACGTGGCCTGCCTGTTCGTCGGCGACCGCGAGGACCTCGGCCGCAAGGCCCGGGAACTGTGCCCCCGCACCGCCCTGGCCGGACATCCGGACACGGCCGCCGCCGTCTTCTCGGCCGCCGCGCCCTGACGGGCCCTCAGTCCACCTTGGTGTTGTCGATCCAGTGCTTGCGGTAGAAATACAGCGTCATGCCGATGATCGTGAGCCCCATCATGCCCATGAGGGCGTAAATGCCCCACTGCTCGGACTTCAGCGGCAGGTTGTCGAAATTCATCCCGAAAAAGCCGACCAGAAAATTGAGCGGCAAAAAGATCGTGGCCACCAGCGTCAAATACTGGCCCACGGCGTTCATGCGCAGCTCCGCCTTGGTCATGGACAAGCCCACCATCTCGGAGAGCATCTCGCGCAACGTCTCCACCGCATCGAGCACCTGGTACACGTCCTGGCGGATGTCGTTCCATAAAAACGCCACACCGGGATCGGCCGTGTTGGACTCGTCGGCCATGTAGCGGCCCAGGACCTCGCGCAAGGGCCACAGGGAACGGTGCAGGAAAAGCACCTCGCGCTTGAGCCGGTACGTCTCGGTGAGCGTGTCCGCGCCGCCGCCGGACAGGATCGTCTGCTCCAGCTCCTCGATGTCCTCGGCCAGCCGGCCGAGCGTCAGGATGTAATCGTCCAGGATGGCCGCGATCAGCGAATAGGTCAGATGCTCGCGTCCGCGCTTGGCCAGCTTGCCGCCCCCCTTCTCCAGCCGCGCCGCCAGCGCATCCCACAAGTTCGCCTCGCGCTCCTGAAATGTCAGCACATAGCCGTCCGAGGCGACGATGCACACCTGCTCGGCCAATACCCGCTTGGCCGACTCGTCGTAGCCCAGCAGGCGCAGGAGCACGAAAATCCCGGAATCATACTCCTCCATCGCCGGGCGATGCCCCGTGGCCAGCACGTCGTCCACCAGCAGCGGGTGCAGGCAAAACCGCTTGCCCACCTCCCGCACGAACGCCTCGTCGTGCACGCCCACCACCCGCACCCAGTTGACCTTCCCGGACACCACCTCGGGCTCGCCCTCGCCCAGCTTGTCGTAACGGCGCACCGTCACCGACGTGGCGTCGTAGGAATACACCAGTACATAAGGCGTAAACGTCTGGCGCTCGGGAAAGGCCGACTCCCCCGGCTCAGCATCGGCCGTCCCCCGCACCCGTCGCTTGAATCGCTCCAGCATGGCGGCTCCTTATACGGTCGTCTGGCATCCGGCCGCCCACGGCAGCCTGTAAGGCTATAGCCGGGGGGGCGGCGTCCAGGCAACCGGACGAGAGGAAGAGAGGCGGACGAAGGGGGAATGCCTCCGGCGGCCGGGGGCATGATGCCCCCCGGACCCCCTCGCTGGGGGGCGGGGGATGGGAAAGCGGAGGGGAGGCTGGTCGTGGGCGGGAGTGCGTCGGCGAGGCCGGAATTTCCCCGGCCGATGCCGCCGCTTCGCGGCAGGCTCGGC
>NZ_JARKOZ010000057.1 GCF_029978005.1 Solidesulfovibrio sp.
CTCAAAGCAACAACTCGTCGGCCAGATCATGGAGTACATCAAGAACTATAACGAGCTCTGGGCAAAGCCCTTCAAGTGGACCTACACCGGCAAACCGCTGGTCGCTTAAATATGTATTAATTTTGAGGACGCGACACTAGCCACGGACCTGCCCGCCGCCCAGGTGGCCCTCGAGGCCGGCTTCGCCGACCAGAGCCACCTCATACGGGTCTTCACGCCCCTGGTCGGAGCCACGCCCGGCCAGTACCGCCGCTGCCTGCGCTAGGGCAATTTCGTCCAATTCCCGCTCCGGCGAATAGGCCATGGTCCCCTGGCCCGGCCGCGCGGCCGGCGGGAGGCATCGTGCGCAAGACTGATTTCGCGGTGGCGGCCGCGCTGGCCGTGACCCTGTTCGCCTGGGGCCTGTCCTATGTCTGGACCAAGATCGCGCTGGCCGAAATGGGGCCTTTCACCCTGGCCTGCGCGCGCTTTTCCCTGGCCACCGGGCTTTTCGCCCTGGCCTTCGCCGTTTCCGGCCGGCGGCCCAGGCCGCTTTCCCGGGCCGACCACGGTCGGCTGTTCCTGCTTTCCCTGCTGCAGCCGGTGGGGCATTTCGCCTTCGAAACCTGCGGGCTGGTCCTGACTTCGGCCTCGGCCGCCGCCTGCATCGTGGCGGCCATCCCGCTCGCCGTGGTCGGCCTGGACGCGGCCCTGGGGCGCGGCCGGGCCGGCCTGTCAGACCTGGCACGCGTCGCCGCCTCCATGGCCGGGGTGGCCTGCGTGGTCGCGGGCGGCGCGGGGCCGGGACCGGGCGGCGGGAAGCTGGCCGGGGATCTGCTCATGGTGGGGGCGGTGGCGGCCACGGCCGGGTACGTGGTCGCCGGCGGCGCGCTCGCGCGGCGTCTGGACGCCCTGACCGTGACCTTCGTGCAGTTGGCTTGGGGGGCGGTGCTGTTCGCTCCGGCCTGCGCCTTCGAGCTGGCCGGCCGGGGCTGGCCGCAGCTGACCGCAAGCGCGGCGGCGGCGTTGGCGGCGCTCACCGTGCTGGCGAGCTTCGCCGCGTTTGCCTGCTACAACTTCGTGTTGGCCCGTTTGCCCGCCGCCCGGGCCGCCTTGTGGCTCAACGCCGTGCCGGTGGTGACGGCGCTGGCCGCCTGGGCCGCGCTTGGCGAGCGGTTGTCGCCGCTGGAAGCGGCGGGCGGGGTCATGGTCCTGGCGGCCGTGGCCGCGCCGGCGTCCGGCGGGAAAAGCGCCGGCGCGCCTCGCGGCCTCGGAAAAGGGCCGGCCTTTCGCGAGGGCAAGGGAGCAAGGTGACTGTTTTTTTGAAAATACCCGAGGGTTTCCCAGGGGACGACGCTAGCGCGGGTCGGTCGCCGCGCCGGTTGCGGCCACGGCCGCCACCGCCTGTTCGGTGAGTGCCTCCATGACCGGGCCGTGGTCCAGGCCGGCCAGGTGCAGGAAGCCGTGGGCGAGCAGCCGGGTCAGGTGCTCCCGGGGCTCCTGGCCGTAGAGGAAGGCCTCGCGGGCCACGGTGTCCAGGGAGACGGCCATTTCCCCGAAATAGTCCGGCCGGTTGGGGTCGCCGGCCGGAAAGCTCAGCACGTTGGTGGGGCCGGGAAGGCGCAGATGGACGGCGTTGAGCCGGGCCATCTCGGCGTCGCCGACCAGGCGCAGGTCGTAGTCGCCGCCCGAAAGGTCCAGGGCGGCCAGGATGTCCCGGCACAAGGCGGCGACCTCCGGCCGCCGCCAGGGCAGGTCGGGGTGGACCAGCCCCGGGGCCAGGCCGATCATGCGGCGTGTTCCGCCGCGCCCTTGGGCGTGACGGCGCAGGGCGGCTCCTCGCGCGTCTTGCCGTTTTTGGCGTCCGTGGCCTTGGCGCTCGGGTATTCGATGCGCTGGTGAAAGATGCCGGTCAGGATGCGCTGGAAGGTGTCGCTGAGTAAGGTCAGGTCCTTGAGGGTCAGCTGGCAGTCGTCGAGCTCGCCCTCGTCGTGGATCTTGCGCACGATGTTGCCGATGTGCCCTTTGATGCGGCTGGGCGTGGGATCGACCAGGGTGCGGCTGGAGGCTTCGATGGCGTCGGCCAGAAGGATCAGGCCGGCTTCCTTGGTCTGGGGCTTGGGTCCGGGATAGCGGTAATCCTCTTCGCGGATCGGGTCGTCGCCCTTGGACTCGGCCAGTTCCTTGGCCTTGTGGTGGAAGTAGGCGATGAGCGTGGTGCCGTGGTGCTGGCCGATGAGGTCCGTGATCTGCTGGCCCAGGTGGTGTTCCCTGGCCAGTTCCACGCCCTTTTTCACGTGGGCGATGAGGATCAGCGCGCTCATGGACGGCGCCAGCTTGTTGTGGCGGTTCTCCTTGCAGGAGATGTTCTCGATGAAATAGTGGGGGCTCTTGAGCTTGCCGATGTCGTGGTAGAGCGCCGCCACCTTGGCCAAAAGCGGATTGGCCCCGATGGCCCGGGCTCCGGCCTCGACCATGTTGGAGACGATCAGCGAATGGTGGTAGGTGCCCGGGGCCTTGACCATGAGCTCCTGGAGCAGGGGCTGTTCGAGGTTCAAAAGCTCCATGAGGCGGAAGCGCGAGGTGTAGCCGAAGATGAGCTCCATGATGGGCGCGATGCCGACCACGGCCAGAAGCGACAGAAACGACGACAGGCCGACGAAGACCAGGCCCGTGCAGGCCACGGTCGGGTCGCTCAGGTCCATGAGGTTGAGGGAACCCCACATGATGCACAGCGCCGCGAAAAGCGGCAGCACGGAACGCAGCACCTGGGCCCGCGTCTCCGAGCACTTCATGAGGTAGACGTAGATCATGCAGCCGACGAAGTAGTAGCAGAAGATGCCGATGCCGCCGTAGACCATGTTGGCGGCCAGAAACGACAGGATGAGGCTCACGAAGATGCACAGGCGCTTGGAGAAGAAAAGCGCCAGGATGCCCGCCGCGCCGGCGATGGGCAGGCTCACGGCGAAATAGGCCGATCGCGCCGCCTCGGACAGGCCGCCGCCGCCCGGCAGGGTGACCACGTCGGCCACCTTGGCCAGCATGCCGAAAATGAGCAGGATGACGCCGAGGAACACCCAGTCCGTGTCGCGCACGCGCCTTAAGCCCGTGCGGTCCAGGGACAGGGCCAGCACGGCCAGAAACATCAGGCACATGCCGAAAAGCCCGAAGGCCCGCAGCAGGTTGTAGGAGCCCTTGCGGTGGGAGTAGAGGGCTTGCAGCTTCAGCTGCTGGATGGGGCCCACGCGCTCGCCCTGGCGCACGATGATCTCGCCCTTCTTGATGATGTAGTAAAGCGGCTCCACGGCCCGGCTGATCTCGCGCCGGCGGGCCTGCGTGGTCTCCTGGTTGAAGGTCATGTTGGGCGCGAGCAGGGGGTAGACCAGAACGTAGACGGCTTTGCGCAGGCGGAAGGGCTTGTTCATGGAGACCTTGAGCCGGTGCTCCAGGTCGTCTTTGACCTGCTTGAGGTCCTTGACGTCGCGCGTCTCGACCCGCAGCGTCTCCATCATGGAGGGCAGGTCGCGGATGAGGATGCCGTTTTTATACGGCGCGAACAGCGCCGTGGAGGCCACCACGCCGGATTCGTAGTTCTGCTTGAGCCAGGGCAGGACGTCCTTGTCCAGGAGGTCCTTGAATTCGTCCTGGCGCCAGACCTCGATGACGTCGCCGCCGACCTCGGTGTTGAGGTTTTCGGCGATCTGCCAGCGCAGCTTCTCCAGGTCCTCGCCGCCGGCTCCGCGCACGGAGACGACGATGTCCTGGGCGGTCTTGGCCAGAGCCTCGTAGGGCAGGGGACTCACGTCGAAGACCGGGGGCTGGGAGTCGGCCACCTGGTCCCGCTTGCGGGAGGTAGCTTCCACGTCCTCGATCTGGAGGTTCTGGTCGGCGGCCACGTCTTGCGTGGCGATCTCGCCGGCGGTGAAGAGCTTCACCGAATTGTCGAGCCCGAGCCTGGCCACGAAGCTCAGGGCGAAGACGGCGGTCAGGAAGAAGGCGAAGCCGGCCAGACCTCCCGGCACGGCCGGGGCATGCACGGCTTGGCCGGCCTTGGACTGGCCCTTAAACTTCCGTTTGACCCTGTTGACTATCTCGCTCATAGGCCTTGACGATCCTTCCCACAAGGGGATGGCGGATGACGTCCGCGTCGCTGAAGGAAATGAATTCGATGCCGCGCACGTCGCGAAGCACCCGTTTGGCCTCCACCAGTCCGGACACGGACCGGGGCGGCAGGTCTATCTGGGTCACGTCGCCGGTGACCACGGCCTTGGAGGCCAGGCCCAGGCGGGTGAGGAACATCTTCATCTGCTCGGGCGTGGTGTTTTGGGCCTCGTCGAGGATGATCAGCGCGTCGTTTAAGGTGCGGCCGCGCATGAAGGCCAGCGGTGCCACCTCGATCACGCCGTTGTCGAGCATTTCGCGCACCTTGCGGAAGTCGAGCATGTCGTTGAGCGCGTCGTAGAGCGGGCGCAGGTAGGGATTGACCTTCTCCACCATGTCGCCGGGCAGAAAGCCGAGCTTCTCGCCGGCCTCCACGGCCGGCCGGGTGAGGATGAGCCGCTTGACCCGCCGCTCGATCAGGAAATGCACGCCCATGGCCACGGCCAGGTAGGTCTTGCCGGTGCCGGCCGGGCCGACGCCGAAGACCAGATCGTTTTTGCGGATGGCGGCCAGGTAGTCCCGCTGGGTGGCCGTCTTCGGGGCCACGGTCTTTTTCGGGGAGACGGCCAGGGCCTCCTCGCGGTAGACGCGCTGGAGGCTGGCCTCGGGCTCCCTGGCCAGGACGCTGAGCGCCTGTTCCACGTCGGCGGGGTACACGGGCTTGCCCTGACGCAACAGGCCGTAGAGCTGCACCAGCACGTTGGCCACGTGGGAAAGCGTCTCCTCGTCGTCTGCCCGCAGGACCACGGCGTTGCCCCGGGTGTCGAGACGCGCCCCGGACTTGCCGGCGATCAGGGCGAGGTTGTCATTGTGGGGACCGAACAGGTCCCTGGCCAGCTCCGAGTCGTCGAACTCCAGCCGCCGTTCAAGCCCAGGCGTTTCCATCATGGCGTCACAACGCTGTTACGGTCCGAATGCCGCGCATGGCCCGGTTACGCTCCTAATACAACACCGCGACGAGGACAAGCGAATCCGCGACATTACGTGGGCAGGCGCAGGGATTCCAGGCCCGGGTCCACGTCCACGCGCAGGGTTTCGAGCACCGCCTCCACCGCCACCTTGCCGGCCGCCGCTCCCTTGATGCGTCGCACGTCCGCCGCCCGGGCCATCATGACCTCGGCCGAACCCGCGCCCGAGGCGTAGCTGGCCAGGGCCGCCAGGCCCGCCGCCTGGGCGAGGCTCGCGCGCGGCACCTCCCGGCGCGGGTGGTCCCGGCGCAGGATCACGTGGGCTCCCGGCCCGTTCGCCACATGAAACCACAGGTCGAAGGGGTTGGCCTTGCGCAGCAGGCTCTCGCCGGCCTTGGCGTTCTTGCCGCGAAGGACCAGGAAGCCGTCGTCGGTGCGGTAGGCGTTGGCCGCGACGCCCTCGAAGGGGCCCGGCGCGGGGCGGGACGGTTGCGCCGTCGCGGGCGCGCCGCGTTGCCGACCTTGTAAGTATTTTTTCCCGTCTTGCAAGTCCCGTCGCCGCCGGGCGATGGCGGCCAGGCCCCGTTCGCCCTTGGCCGCCAAATCATAGAGCTTTTGCATATTCCGGACCACGGTGAGCGACGGGTCCAGGGCGATCTCTGTCGGCAGGCCGTCAGGCCCCGGCAAGGAAAGGTGAGCAATCTTGGCCTGTTTGTTCAAGGCATGCAAGTTGGCCGCCAGGATGTCGGCCTGGGCCTTGCGGGCAAGAAAGGCCCGCATGCGGGCTTCGTCCGCGGCAAGTTTTTCCAGGGCCCGGGACAGGCGTCTTGTGGCCGCCGCGTCGGCCGCGGCCTGGGGGGCGCTCTGGCGGCCGGAGACCTCGCCGAAGGCCAGCGGCTCGCCGAAGGCGGCGGCCGCGGCCAGGGCGCTGCCGAAAGCCCGCGTCTCCCGGCCGGGCCTGTCCTTGCCCGGCCAGCGCACCGGCCACAGGGCGTCGGGTTCGCCCTTGGCCAATTCCAGGAAGAACCCTTCGGCCTCGGGCGCGAGGAGTCGGGCGTAGACCGCCTCGGCCTCGCCCCGGGGCAGGCCGGCCAGGCGGCGGCGCAGGGCCGGGGAAAGCTGGGGGTGCTCCCGCCAGATTTCGGGCTCGGCCAGGACCCGGGCCAGGGGCGGCCAGCCGGGATCGTCCGGGCAGGGCGGCGGCGGGGCGTCGCACAGTTCGGGAAAGGAGCGGGGGTCCAGGCGCAGGCAGGGGCCTTCGCCGGCCATGACCAGGGTCAGGCGGCGGTGCGGCCAGTCGGCCAGGACCCCGGCCACGCGCCGGCCGCGCAGGTGCTTGCGCAGGCGCATGGCCGCCGCCGGCGCGCGTTCGGGCTGGACGGTCTTTTGCGGCGAGAGGAAGAGGAAGAAGCGGCCCGTGCCGTAGCGGGCGTGCAGGTAGACGGTTTTTTTGCCCTCGCCGCCCGGGATTTCCCGCCCGGCGGGCAGGTACAGGGCCATGGAGAAGACGTTTTGGGCGGGCAGGAAGATTTTCTCCACCCGGCAGCCGGGGAGCAGCGCGGCCAGTTCCCGGGCCAGGAATCGGAAGAAGACGGCTTCCATGGAAAGGGGGCCTCGGGCTCAGCGCGGCGCGGCGGCCTTGGGGCGCAGGGGGGAGGGGGCTGGCTCCCCATGGGGGTTCGCCGCCTGGGCGAAGCGGGGCATGGAACGGTTTTCTTCCCGGAAAAACAACGACATGTCTTTCGAGGCAGGCGCGACCCGGACGCGGGCGGGCGCAGGCGAAGCGGGCGCGGCTATTCCCCGCGCAGGTTCTCGTCGGCTTCCTGACGGCTTTTGCATTTGATGCACAGGGTGGTGACGGGTCGGGCCTTGAGGCGGGCCACGCTGATGTCCTCGCCGCATTCCAGGCATTCGCCGTAGGTGCCTTCGTCGATGCGCTCGAGCGCTTCCTTGATCTTCTTGATCAGCCGGCGTTCGCGGTCGCGCAGGCGCAGGGTGAAGGCCCGGTCGGATTCGGCCGTGGCCCGGTCGGCGGGGTCGGCGTACACCTCGACGGTGTCGGTCATGTCCTCGATGGTCTCCTCGCCCTTCTTGAGGATGTCCTGAAGCATGTTGTTGAGAAGCTCGCGGAAGTATTCGACGTCCTTGGGGTCCATGCAGCCCTCCTCGTCCTTTTTGCTCACCGCTCCGGCTTGGAAATTGAGTCCTCTACTGCAATCCCGGCCGAAGGTAAAGGGGGGGCGGGGCCAAGGCGCGTCTTGCGCGCCTTGCCAAGGGACGGCGGCAAATGTAGACAATGCTGGCGGACCCGTTGCCGTCCGGAAGCCCCGGGAAAGAGACCGACCCCGGCCGAACGGGGAGGGCGGCGCGGCGCAGGGGAAACGCGACCGATTGCGTCCGGCTCTGGCCGTGGCGTCACGTTTCCCTGTTCATTCGCGTCTTTTCATTTCATGCAAAAGACGTATGCTGCCATCGGTTCGCCATCATGCGCACGCCCAACTGCGGCATCATCGCGCCTCCCGGTTCACGGATCGACCGCCGGGCCGGGCGCGCAACCATCCCCTTCAGGAGGGAATCATGAGCGAAAAGGAATGCGCCTATTACCGCACCCTGTATGAAGTGGCCAAAGGCATCAATTCCAGCCTGGAGCCCGTCACCGTGCTCCACGCCATCGTGGAGCAGGTGGCCAAGGCCCTGGACGCCAAGGCCTGCTCCATCCGCCTGCTCGACCGCAAAGGCCAGACCCTGCTCGCCAGCACGTCCTATGGCCTGAGCAAGGGCTACCTGCGCAAGGGCCCGGTCGAGGTGGCCAAGAGCCGCATCGACCAGGAGACCCTGACCGGCGCGGTGGTCCAGATCAAGGACGCCAGCGACGATCCCCGCTTCCAGTACCCGGAAGCGGCCAAGGAAGAAGGCATCGCCTCGGTCATGGCCCTGCCGCTGACCGTGGAGGGCAAGGCCATCGGCGTGCTGCGTCTGTACTGCGGCAACGTGCGCGAGTTCGACCAGAGCGAGATCGACTTCGCCACGGTCATCGCCAACTTGAGCGCCATCGCCATCGAGAACGCCCGGCTGCACCAGGCCCTCAAGACCGACTACGAACTTCTCACGGCCTACGACTACACCATGCACGAGTAGGAGAGCAGGCACATGACCAAACTTCGCATCGCCATCAACGGTTTCGGCCGCATCGGCCGCCAGGTCCTCAAGGCCATGCTCGAGCACCACGCCGACCACATGGAAGTCGTGGCCATCAACGACCTCTTCGACGTGGCCACCAACGCCCACCTGCTCAGCTACGACACCAACTACGGCAAGCTGCCCGTGGCCGCCTCGGTCGACGGCGACGTCATGGTGGTCGGCGACTGGAAGATCAAGAATTTCGCCGAACGCGACCCCCACGGCCTGCCCTGGGGCGAGTACGGCGTGGACGTGGTCATCGAATCCACCGGCATCTTCCGCACCGGCCCCAAATGCCAGGCCCACATCGAGGCTGGGGCGAAAAAGGTCATCATCACGGCTCCGGCCAAGGAAGAGGACCTGACCGTGGTGCTCGGCGTCAACCAGGACAGCTACGACCCGGCCAAGCACCACGTGCTGTCCAACGCCTCCTGCACCACCAACTGCCTGGCTCCGGTGGCCAAGGTGATCCACGACCAGTTCGGCATCGTCAAGGGCGTGATGACCACCATCCACTCCTACACCAACGACCAGCGCATCCTGGACCTGCCCCACAAGGACCTGCGCCGGGCCCGGGCCGCGGCCTGCAACATGATCCCGACCTCGACCGGCGCGGCGCAAGCCGTGGCCCTGGTCATCCCGGACCTCAAGGGCAAGTTCTCGGGCCTTTCCGTGCGCGTGCCCACCCCGACCGTCTCCCTGGTCGACTTCGTGGTCCAGATCGCCAAGCCCACCACCACCGAGGAGCTGCGGGCGAGGCTCAAGGAAGCCGCCGAAGGGCCGCTTGCGGGCATCCTGGCCTTTTGCGAAAAGCAGCTCGTGTCCATGGACTTCAAGGGCGACGCCCACTCGAGCATCGTGGACGCCGAGTACACCACGGTGCAGGGCGGCGACATGGTCAAGGTGCTGTCCTGGTACGACAACGAATGGGGCTACTCCTGCCGGGTGGCCGACCTCGTCGACTTCATGGCCAAAAAAGGCCTGTAAGCGACGATCCGACGCGATCACGGCGCGGGAGGGCGAACGCCTTCCCGCGCTTTTTTTGTTCCGGCGAGGTAGCTTGTCGATCAAATAGTTTGACTATCAAAAAATAATCTCCTAGAGATTCTTCGTCCTCAAGATTCTTCCAAGGAGCAGCCATGATCGGTCGTTTTTCCAGCCTCGGGGCCTACAAGGGCCTGTTCGCCTTCAAGGAGCTGGCCCTGTGCCTGGCCGGCGGCGTCCTGGCCCTGGCCGCCTACCTCGTTCGCCCGGAAACCGGGCCGGTCTGGCCCTCGGTCCTGCTCGGCCTGCTGTCCGTGGCCATAAACGGCCTGCCCATCGTGATCGGCGCGGTCAGGGGCGTCATGGAGCGCCGGGTCAACGTGGACGAACTGGTGAGCCTGGCCATCCTCGCCTCCCTGGCCCAGGGCGAGGTGCTGACCGCCGCCGTGGTGAGCTGCATCATGACGCTCGGGGCCCTGGTCGAGGAGGCCGTCAGCGACGGGGCGCGCCGCTCCATCGAGGCCCTGGCCGCGCTCACCCCGCAGGAGGCCACGGTCCTGGACGCAAACGGCGGGGAGCGCCTCGTTTCGGTTGCCGCCATCAAGGTCGGCGACGTGGTGCTGGTGCGCCCGGGCGAGCGCATTCCCGTGGACGCGGAGATCGTCTCGGGAACCACCGCCGTGGACGAATCGGCCCTGACCGGCGAGTCGCTACCCCGGGAGCGCCGCCCCGGCGACGCGATCCTGGCCGGCACCCTCAACTACACCGGCCGGGTGGAGGCCAGGGCGGTCAAGGTGGGCGAGGACTCGACCTTCGGCAAGGTGGTCAGGCTCGTGGTCGCGGCCGAGGCCGGCAAGCCCCGGGCGGCGCGGGTCGTGGACCGCTGGGCCACCTGGTTCACGCCCACGGTCCTGACCCTGGCCGGGCTGGCCTGGCTTTTCACCGGCGACCTGGACCGGGCCGTGGCCGTGCTGGTGGCCGGCTGCCCGTGCGCGCTGATCATGGCCGGGCCCACGGCCACGGTGGCCGCCGTGGGCCTGGCCGCCCGGCGCGGCATCCTGGTCAAGGGCGGGCAGTACCTGGAGGAGGCGGCCCGGGCCGACGCCGTGCTCTTCGACAAGACCGGCACCCTGACGCTGGGCCGGCCGGCCGTGACCACGGTCGTGGCTGTGGAGGGCGAGAGCGAGGACGGCGTCATCGGCTGCGCCGCCTGCCTGGAAAAGGACTGCAACCACCCCCTGGCCGCGGCCATCGTGGAGCGGGCCAGGCGCGCCGGCGTGCCCGTGGTCGCGCCCGACGCCATGGCCACCGTGGTGGGTCTTGGCGTGCGCGGCACGGTGGCCGGCGAGGCCGTGGAGGTCGGCAGCCCGGAGATGACGGGCGGCGAGGAGGCCTTGCCCGAGGCGTTGCGTGCCTGCCTGGCGGACATTCGGGAGCGGGGGGCCACGGCGCTGGTGGTGCGCCGGGCCGGCAAGGTCGTGGGTGTGGTGGGCGTGGCCGACAAGGCCAGGGAGACGGCGTCGCTGGCCGTGGATTCCCTGCGCCAGCTCGGCATGGGCGTGGTCGGCATCCTCTCCGGCGACCACGCCAAGGCCGCCCGCGCCCTGGGAAAGAGCGTGGGCATCGCCGACGTCTGGGCCGAGCTCAAGCCCGAGGGCAAGCTCGAGGTGCTCTCGCGCCTCCAGGAGCAGGGCCGCCGGGTGCTGTTCGTCGGCGACGGCGTCAACGACGCCCCGGCCCTGGCCCGGGCCAACGTGGGCGTGGCCATGGGCGCGGTGGGTTCCGACGTGGCCCTGGAGACCGCCGACGTCGCCCTGGTCAACGACGACATCGGCCGCCTGCCCTTTCTGGTCCACCTCGGCCGGCGCATGGTCGGGATGATCCACTTCAACATCGGCCTCGGGCTTTTCTTCAACGCCGTGGCCATCTGCGGCGGGGCCTGGGGATTGCTTCCGCCCGTGGCCGCCGCCGTGTTCCACAACGTGGGCTCCGTCGTGGTGGTGCTCTCCTCGGCCAGCCTGGCCTTCACCTCTCAGCCGGCCCTCGAGGCCAGGAGCTGATCGCCATGGAAACGCCGGACAAGCCCGATTCGCCCCAGACGCCCGAGGCGGCGGGGCTCACGCGCCTGCTCATCGAGTTCTACGAGAAGTTCTCCTCCTGGGAGCACGGGGTGGTGCGCGAAAGCGGCCTGACCCTGCCGCAGATGCACACCCTGGAGATCCTCGGGGCCGACGGCGATCTGCGCATGACCGAGCTGGCCGCCCGCATGGGCGTGACCACCGGCTCGCTCACCGTGCTGGTGGATAGGCTGGAGCGGGGCGGCTACGTGTCGCGAAAGCCCCACGAGACCGACCGCCGCTCCATTCGCGTGGGCCTGACCGGCGAGGGTGCGCGGCTTTTCGCCGAGCACCATGCCCTGCACGAGCGGCTCACCCAGGAACTCCTGTGCGCCCTGTCGCCCGAGGAGGCCGGCCAGTTCGCGGGGCTGCTCGCCCGCCTGACCGCCTGCCTTTGACCCGGCGGCCTGATTCCCCGGAAGCCGCCACCTTGACCGGACGGGCCGCTTCCGGGGGGCGCGGCCCGTCTGGTCAAGGCCGGCCCGTCGTGCTACCCGTTGCCGGCCATGGCAAGCCATCCCCCAGCCCCGGCCGTGTCCGACCGCTTCGCCTTCGACCGGCGCGTGAGCGTGGCCATCTCCGCCGCCCGCCTCGTGCTCATGGCCGGCATCGTGACCGGCCACGCCATGCTCGTCGGCGACTTCTTCGGCCTCTACGCCCCGGGTCTCCCTTATCCCGCCGGCACAGGGGGCTTTGCCGCCTTTAGGGCCGCCCTGGCCGGGCAGGGCGGCCTTTTCGACCGCCTGGCCTTCGCCGGCGGTCTGACCTTCTGGTCGCTCAACTTCTCGTTCTACGCCCTGAGCGGCTTTTCCCTGTGGTACGCCGTGCGCCGGCGCGGCGTCTTCGACCTGCGCGACTACTTCTTCGGCCGCTTCTTCGGCATCTACCTGGGCTTCGCCGTGGCCGCCCTGGCGGCCTTCGCCGTGGCGGTCGGCGTGCTCGGCCACAAGCCCGGGGAGCACGACCTCAACTTCCTGCTCCTCGGCGTGGCCCGGGCCAGGGAGACCATGGCCTACAACGACACGCTGTGGTTTCTCACCGTGCTCTTCGTCCTCTACCTGGTCTTTCCGGCCGTCCCGGCCCTGTACCGCCGGCTGCGCCTGCCCGGCCTCGTCGCCCTGCTGGCCCTTTTCACCTGGCTGCGCCTCACGGGAACGCTGGCCGGCCTGAGCTTTTTGCCCACGGCCTTCTCCTTCTTTCTCCTGGGCATCGTCGCCGCCGACGCGCTCCACGCCCTGGGCGGGAGGCTTCGCGGCCGGGCCGGGGCCTGGATCCTCGGGCTTGCGGCCGCGGCCACGGCGGCCGCCTGCGCCGTGCGCCTCCACGGCCTGGCCTACGCCGACGTCCTGGCCGCCGGCAACGTGACCTACGACACCCACGCCCTGGGCACGGCCTCCTTCTTCCTCATCCTGGCCCTGGGGCTGCTCGCCCCGGACGGGCGGCGCTACGGCGCGGCCCTGCGCACGGCGGCCCGGGGCACCTTCGCCGTGTACGTCTACCACTACCTGCTCTTCCAGCTCTACAAGCACGCCCCGGCCTTTCACGAGGCGGTCCTCGCCGTCACGGCCAGGCTGCCGGAATTCGTCCGGGACCATTTCCTGGCCGGGGCGCTCCTGCTCTACGGCGTGCTGCTGGCCGGCGGCGTCCTTTATCAGCTGGCCTTCGACCGCCTGCTCGCCGGCCCTTTGCGCCGGCTCTTCGAGAACCCCATCGCCCTGGAAAAATGAAAGCGCCGCCGGGACCTCTCCCGGCGGCGCTTGTCGACGGTCGCGTCTGCCGCGCGATCAGCGCATGGCTTCGGGAAACAGCTTGGCCGCCAGCTCCCGCAGCTTGTACTTCTGCACCTTGCCGCTGGTGGTCAGCGGAAACTCCTCCACGAAGGCGATGTATTTCGGGATCTTGTGCCAGGCGATCTGTCCCCGGCAGAAGTCCTTCACCTCCTCGGCCTCCATGGTCACGTCCTTTTTCAGGATGACGAACGCGCCCACTTCCTCGCCGTACTTGCGGCTCGGCACGCCGGCCACCTGCACGTCGGCGATGCCGGGCATGGTGTAGAGGTATTCCTCGATCTCCCGGGGATAGATGTTCTCGCCGCCCCGGATGATCATGTCCTTGATGCGGCCGGTGATGGTCACGTAGCCGTATTCGTCCATGACGCCGAGGTCGCCGGAATGGAGCCAGCCGTCGGCGTCGATGCACTTGGCCGTGGCCTCGGGGTTGTTGTAGTAGCCCTTCATGGAGTTGTAGCCCCGGCAGCACAGTTCCCCCTGCTTGCCGCGCGCAACCTCCACGCCCGTTTCCGGGTCGGCCACCTTGACCTCGACGTGGGGGAAGGCCCGGCCCACGCCCTCGACCCGGTAGTGGAAGGGGTCGGTCACGTCGGTCTGGGTCATGCCGGGCGAGCTTTCGGTGAGGCCGTACACGCTCGTGATCTCTTTCATGTACATCTTCTCGGTCACCTGGCGCATGGTCTGGATGGGACAGACCGCGCCGGCCATGATGCCGGTGCGAAGCGACGAGAAGTCGAACTTCGGGAAGAGCTTGTGCTCGAGCATGGCGATGAACATGGTGGGCACGCCGTAGATGGCCGTGCATTTTTCCTGTTCGATGCTCATCATGGAATGCACCGGGTTGAAGACCTCGGTGAAGACCATGGTCGTGCCGTGGTTGACGCAGGCCATGACCGCGAGCACGCAGCCGAAGCAGTGGAACAGCGGCACCTGGATGCACAGCTTGTCCTTGTTCGTGAAGCGCTGGCGCTGGCCGATGGAGTAGCCGTTGTTGAGGATGTTGTGGTGGCTGAGCATGACCCCTTTGGGGAAGCCGGTGGTCCCCGAGGTGTACTGCATGTTCACCACGTCGTGGCAGGTGAAGGTGGCCTGCCGGGCGCGCAGCTCCTCGTCCGTGACGGTGCGGGCCAGGCCCATGATCTCGGGGATGGAGTACATGCCCCGGTGCTTTTCGACGCCGAGGAAACATACGCGCTTGAGGTGCGGGAAGGTTTCGCTGCGCACCGCCCCGCGCTGCATGGTGCGCAGTTCCGGGGCCAGGCCGTAGAGGATCTCGATGTAGTCCGAATCGCGGAAGCCATTGATGATGAAGATGTTCTCCGCTTCGGAGTTGGTCATCAGGTACTTGAGCTCGTTGCGCTTGTAGGCGGTGTTGACCGTGAGCAGCACCGCGCCCATCTTGGCCGTGGCGAACATCATCGCCACCCAGAACGGGACGTTGGTGGCCCAGACCGCCACCTTCTCGCCTTTTTCGATGCCAAGGGCCATGAGCCCCTTGGCCAGCTCGTCGGTCAGCTCGTCGAACTGCCGCCAGGTGAGCCGGTAGTCCCGGTCCACGTAGACCACCGCGTCCTGGTCCGGGTATTTGAGGGCCGTCTGGTGGAGCAGTTCGCCGAGGGTCAGGTCGAAAAGCGGCGGCTGGTGCAAGGGAGGAGGCACGAAGGTCATGGGCGTCTCCTTGGCTTACTGCGGGATGTAGAGCACGGCGTAGATGTCGGTCTTGGGCGCGTCGCCGCAGCCGACGTAGTGGGGCACCACGGAATTGTAGTAGATGGAGTCCCCGGGGCCGAGGATGTGGCGGTCGTTGCCCACCACGACCTCGAGTTCGCCGGACATGACCACGATGAACTCCTCGCCCTCGTGGGAGGACAGGGGCTTTTCGGCGCAGGGGGCGTCGTCGGGGTAGACCTCGATGAAAAAGGGCTCCATGTGGCGGTCGGTCTTGGCCTTGCCTAGGGAGTGGTAGCGGAAGGAGGCGCGCTTGCCCCGGGCCTTGCGCAGGACCGTGTCCTCCTCGGTCAGGTCCGACCGGCAGGTCATGCACAGGTCGCCGTCCACGTTGTCGTCCATGAAGGTGCCAAGCCGCTGCCCGAGCGCCAGGGCGATCTTGAGCAGGGGCCCGAGCGACGGGGTGACGTCCTCTTCCTCCAGGGCGGTCAGGAATTCCACGGACAGGCCGGTGCGGCGGGACAGTTCCTCCCGGGACATCTCCTGGCCTTCGCGATACGTGCGGATGCGATCACCAAGCTTCTTGTCGCTCATGGTACCCTCGTTGGTAAGGATATGGTGGGCTGGGGCGGGAAGTCGGCACGGCCCCGCGAGTCGATTTCCATACCGCAATGCGCGGCGAAATTCCAGCCGTTTTTGCGACTCCGAAGCCGGGGAAAGAAATTGACAAGCCCCCGGGTCGTGCGAAAAGACGGGGAAACGCGTTCGCAACCCTAACATCGCAGGCGAGGGGAACTGTATGAGCAAGGAGATCGGACCGGTGCGGGAGATCGCCATGCGGCTTCGCGGCATCCGCGAGGTGGCGGGCTTTTCCCTGGAGGAGCTGGCCGAAGCCACGGGCGTCACGGCGGACCAGGTCCTTTTGTACGAGACCGGCGAGGAGGAGATTCCCGTCAGCTACCTCTACGAGGTGGCCAAGGCGGCGGGCGTGGACCTCACGGCGCTGTTGACCGGCGGCGAGGCCCATCTGCACGCCTACTCCCTGGTGCGCGACGGCCACGGCCTGTCCGTGGACCGCCGCAAGGCCTACAAGTACCAGTCGCTGGCCTACCGGTTCCACAAGCCGGCCATGGAGCCGTTCCTGGTCACGGTGCCGCCCAAGCAGGAATCCGAGATGGAGTTCAACCGGCACCTGGGCGAGGAGTTCATCTACATGCTGCGCGGCCGCATGGAGGTGCGCCTGGGCGACGACGTCCTGACCCTCGAACCCCACGACTCCCTCTATATCTCTTCGCGCACGCCCCACGCCATGCGCGGGCTCGACGACGCCGAGGCCGAGTTCCTCGACGTGATTATCTAGCCGGGCGTCGCCTTCCCAAGGCGGCGCCGGGCCAGCGCGGACCCAGGCCGGAGCGCTTCGACGAGATAGACAAACAACCGTTTTGCCACGGGAGCCCAAGACCATGCCTGTCGCCAAACTGCGACCCGAGACCTATAAAGAGTTGCTGGAGACCGTTTCCGTCTCCGTGCCCGAGAACTACAATTTCGCCTTCGACTTCCTCGACGCCGAGGCCGCCGCGGACCCGACCCGGCCGGCCATGATCCATATCGGTCCGGACGGGACCCGCCGGGACTTCGACCTGGCCTTTTTCAGCAAGGAATCTGCCCGTTTGGCCAATGCCTTCAAGGAGGCGGGGCTTAAAAAGGGCGACCGCGTCATGGTCATCCTCTACCGCCGCGTGGAGTGGTGGGTGACCATGCTCGCCCTGCACAAGCTCGGAGCCGTGCCCGTGCCCTCGCCGAACCTGCTCACCCCCCACGACATCGATTTCCGGGTCAACTACGCCGGCATCAAGGCCATCATCGCCGAGGACTCCGTGGTCTCGCGCGTGGAGGCCGCCCGGCCCACCTGCCCGACGCTGCAGATTCTCATCCACGTAGGCGAGGCCGCCATGCCCGCCGGCTGGCTCGACTACGAGGCCATCCGCGCCGCCGCCTCCGACGTTTTCCCCCGCGCCTGCGACGCCCCGGGCGGCGACGACACCCTGCTCATCTTCTTCTCCTCGGGCACCACCGGCATGCCCAAGATGGTGGAGCACACCCACGGCTACGCCCTGGGCCACCTGGCCACGGGGGTGTACTGGCACAACCTGGAGCCCGGCGACGTGCACCTGACGGTCGCCGACACCGGCTGGGGCAAGGCCGTGTGGGGCAAGTTCTACGGCCAGTGGATGGCCGGGGCCACGGTCTTCACCTGGGACTTCCGGGGCAAGTTCCATCCGGCGGAACTGCTCGAGGTCATGAGCAAGCACAAGGTCACGACCTTTTGCGCCCCGCCGACCGTCTACCGCTTCCTCGTGCGCGAGGACCTGTCCAGGTACGACCTGTCGGCCCTGCGCTACTGCACCACCGCCGGCGAGCTTTTAAACGACGGCGTGTTCAAGGCCTGGAAGGAGATCACCGGGCTGCCCATCTACGAAGGCTACGGCCAGACCGAGACCTGCCTGCAGATCGCCACCTTCCCCTGCATGACGCCCAAGCCCGGCTCCATCGGCCGGCCGGCCCCGGGCTGGAACGTGACCGTGCTCGACGAGGAGGGCAAGGTGTGCCCGCCCGGCGTCGAAGGCGAGATCTGCCTCAAGCTCGAAGACGGCAAGAACGTGGGGCTCTTCGCCGGCTACCTGCTGGAGCCGGCCAAGACCGCCTCGGTCATGGTCGACGGCTACTACCACACCGGCGACAAGGCCTGGATGGACGAGGACGGCTATTTCTGGTTCCTCGGCCGCACCGACGACCTCATCAAGTCCAGCGGCTACCGCATCGGGCCCTTCGAGGTGGAAAGCGCGCTCATCACCCACAAGGCCGTGGTCGAGGCGGCCGTGACCGGCGTGCCCGATCCCGTGCGCGGCCAGGCCGTCAAGGCGACGGTGGTCCTGGCCGCGGGCTTCGAGCCCTCCGAGGAGCTGGTCAAGGAGCTGCAAGCCCACGTGAAAAAGGAAACCGCGCCCTACAAATACCCGCGCATCATCGACTTCGTCGCCGAACTGCCCAAGACCATCAGCGGCAAGATCAAACGCGCCGAGATCCGCGCCCGGGACGCGAGTCGGGAGATATAGGAAGGGAAGAGAAGAAGCCTCCGGCGGCCAGGAGGGGCAGTGCCCCTCCTGGACCTCCCCGCAGGGGTCAAATGAAGCGGATGAGGCGGGGGTTGGGGCGGTAGGCCCGGCCGGTCTTGGCCAGGTCCGCGCCGTCCACACGCACGATGTCCGCCGTGGCCGCGTAGGAGCGGAACAGGCCGCCGATGCCGAGCGAGAGGAACAGGCGGCCGTGCTCCTTTTCGGCCTCGACGAAGGCTCTGATTTTTTCCGGATTGCCGAAGCCGCTCGACAGCACGATGCCGACGTGGCCGAACCCGGCGGCGTCGAGCGCCCGGCGCACGGCCAGCGTGCCGGCCACGGTCACGCCCGGGCCGGTGACGTGGGGCCGGCCGTCGAAGGTCGCGCCGCCCTGGCCGACGAGCTCCCCAGCCGTGTCCAGGCGCACGGCGGCCAGCCGCTCCCCCAGCGCCCGGGCCGTGTCCAGGGCGTCGTCGATCTCCCGGTTGAACGTGTCCACCAGCGCCACCCTGGGGCAGGCCGCCTCGATGTGGCGGTCGAAGGCCAGGGCCGCCTCGCGTGTGGCCTGCTCCCGGCCGTATTTCCCGGCCATGGCCAGGACCAAGGCGTGGGGAATGGTGCCCACGCCGCCGGCCAGCCCGGCCGCGCGCGCCCCGGCGTCCGTGGCGCAGGCGTCGAACCCGCCCGCCACCGCCGCCCGGCAAAAGTCCTCCTCGCAACGGGGATGCCAGTGCCTGGCCCCGAAATACATGAGCTGCCTGTCCGGAACCAGGGCGCGGATGGCCGCCGCCCGGGCCTCCACCTCCCCGGGCGTGGGCTCGGGCAGGCCGTTGGCCAGCGACGTGGCGGCGCTTAACATGCCGAGATAGAGCGTCTCGTGCTCGATGAAGCCCGTCAGTCGCCCCTCGATGTGCATGACCGGTTCCAAGGGCGCGTAGGCCGCGCCCTCGGGCAGGGCGAACAGCGCGCCGCCGGTTTCGGCCAGCTCCGAAGTCTCGCGCAGCAGGGCCACGACCTCGTCGATGCCGGCGAACACGCCCGGGCCGTCGCGGAAAAACACCTGCATGGTCACGACGGGATCGATCCCCTCGGCGTCGAGAATCCGCCGGGAGCGCAGGAAATACTTGTCCACATGGGAACGCAGGGCGTCGGGAAGCGTCGGCATGGGGCGTTGGTATCACCCGTCGGCGCGGCTCACAAGGCGTGACCGCGTCCTTTCGCGGTCGGAAAATCATTCCCCCGGCGGTGGCTGACAGTAGACTGAAAGGACGCCCCGCCACTTGTCCGGACGGCGATGAACCCGCTCTTCCCTACGGCGTTTCGCCGCCGGCGTCCGTGGGGGGGGGGGGGGGGG
>NZ_JARKOZ010000115.1 GCF_029978005.1 Solidesulfovibrio sp.
CGCATTTTAAGAAAGGAGGGGAGACGCCATGACCAAATCGTATCTGCTGTTCAAGTGCGACGGCGAAGGACGGATTCCCTTGGTGTTCTTCACCGCCGACGGCGAGACCGAAGCCCGCGAAGCGCCCACCTGGCTCAAACGCAAGCACCCCGAGCACCAGGGACTGCGCCTGGAACCCGGGGAGTTCTACGAAATCATCGAAAAAGACCTCTGCGACCAGCAGGAATGGGACGCCGCCCTGGCTGTCCTCGGCAACCCCACCCCCACAACGAACCACAAAAAATGAACCCTCCCCCGATTCTCCGCTCCTTTCTATCCGATCTCCCGCAATATCTCGCGGGCGGCGGCGGCGGGATCGGGGGCCTTGGTGATGGGCCGGCCGACGATGATGTGGCTCGCGCCGGCGACGATGGCCGCCCTGGGCGTGGCGGTGCGGGTCTGGTCGTCGCGCAGGCTGTCCAGGGGGCGGATGCCGGGGGTGGCGATGACGGGCCTCACGCCCAGGTTCTTGCGCAAAAGCGCCGTTTCCAGCGGCGAGCACACCACGCCGTCGGCTCCGGCGGCCAGCGACGTCACGGCTCGCAGCCGCACCAGGTCCGCCAGGCTGCCGGCGAATCCGGATTGTTGGAGTTCGTCGGAACCGAGGCTTGTCAGCACCGTGACGGCCAGGATCTTCGTGCTTCCCTTGGCCTTGGCCGCGGCCTCCACCACCTGCGGATAGCCGTGGACCGTGGCCAGGGCGATGTCGTGGCCGGAAAGCTGGGCGACGGCCAGCATGACCGTCTGCGGGATGTCGTGGAACTTGAGGTCCAGCATGACCTTGTGGCCCCGGTCGCTCAGGGCGTCGCACACGGTGAAGCCGGCCTCCAGGAAGAGCTGCAGCCCCACCTTGAAGAAGCCCACGTGGGGGGCCAGTCGGTCGGCCAGTTCCAGGGCGTCGGCGGCGGTGGGCACATCCAGGGCGACGATGAGGCGTTCGTCGCGGCTTGCGGATTGCGGCATGGGGGAAACCTCCGGCTCGTATGGCGTCCCGGGCATGGCACGGGCGTGACGCCGCGCCGACGGCCAGACGCGGCTTTCGTCTCTTGGAACGACAATGTCGTGTTTTTCCAGGGGATGCAACGCTAAAGATCGGCGTAGCGCTCGATGCGCTTCTTGTAGGCGACGAGGCCGTCGGCCATGCCCTTGGCCAGGGCTTGCAGGTAGGCCTCGGAGGTCAGGCGCTTGGCCTCGTCGGGGTTGGTGATGTAGCCGAGCTCCACCAGCACGGCCGGCATGTTCGCCCCGATGAGCACGAAAAACGGAGCCTCGTGGGGTCCCCGGTCCCTGGTGCGCCAGTCTCCCCGCAGTTCGGCCAGGGAACGCTTCTGCACGAACCTGGCCAGGTCCTTGGACTCGGCCGTCTTGGCCGAGAGCATGAGATCGGTGAGGATGGCTTGCAGGTCGCTGACCTTCTTCTGGGACACGGCGTTTTCCCGGGCGGCCACACGCACGGAATCCCGGGAGCTGGCGAGGTTGAGCGAATAGGTCTCCAGGCCCTGGGAGCCGGCGTCGCCGTGGGAGTTGCAGTGGATGGAAACAAAGAGGTCCGCGCCCTTGGTGTTGGCCATCTCGGTACGGGTCTCCAGAGGAATGAACACGTCCGTGGTGCGGGTGTAGAGCACCTCGAAGCCCTTCCTGCGCAGCGTCTCGCCGAGGATCTTGGCGAAGCGCAGGTTCACGTCCTTTTCCGTCACGCCGTAAAGGCCCTGGGCTCCGGGGTCCTTGCCGCCGTGGCCGGGGTCTATCATGACCGTGCGCACGGACAGCCCCAGCTGTTCGAGGAGGTTGCCGGCGCGCTTTTTGGCCTCGGCCGGGGGCAGAGTCTTGAGCGCGGCCTTGTCCGCGGCCGAAGGAGCGGAAACCGCGCCCTTCTTCGATTTGCCGGGCGGCGGCCCCTGGTCCGGACCGGCCTCGGCGGCGGGCGGGGAACTTTGCTTGGGCGGCGCGGCCTCGGCGCGAAATTCCGGGGCCTTGCCGTCGCCCTGGCCCGGGCCGGCGGTCAGGTCCAGGACCACGCGGAACGGGTCGGCCTCGGAGTGGATCTCGTACTGGCGCACGTCGGCGAGCTCCAGCACCACGCGCACGGTCTCGGGCGTGAAGTAGCCGGCGCGCAGGCGGCTCACCGCGCCCTTGGCGAAGCGCTTTTCCGTGGGCACGTCCCCGCCGGTGCGGGTGTTGTCGAGGTCGATGTAGAGGAGCCGGGCCGTCTCGCCGTTCGGACGCTTCTGCTCCAGGAGCTGGTAGCGAAAGGAGGTTTCCCGGTCGAGGCTGAGCGTCAGCCGGCCGCCGGTGGAGCTTTGGGACACGGACGCCCGGGCCAGGACGGCGGGCTTGGCCGGGCTGGCCGGCGGCGGGCCGGCTTTTTTCTCCGGGGCCGGCGCGGCGGCCTTGGCCGGGGACTTGTCCGGCGCTTTGTCCGGGACTTTTTCCGGCGCGGCCGCCCCGCCCAGTTCGGCCAGCATGGCCTTGGCCCGGGCGGCCATGTCGCCCTTGGGATGGAGCTTGAGCAGCAGTTCGAGGTCGGCCTTGGCCTCGTCGGGCTTCTTGAGCGGCCCCTTGAGCAGGTCGGCCCGGCGCAGCAGGGCGTCGTCGGCCCAGGCGTGCCCGGCGTAGGCGTCGGCCATGCGCTTGTAGAGGGCGGCCGCGGCCGCGAAGTCGGCCTCCAGGTAGGAGCGCGCCCCCAGCTCGGCGTTGGTCCAGGCCGGGTAGTAGAGGATCTTGGCGGCCAGGGGATCCTTGCCCGCGGCCTTGGCCAAGGCGGCGAAACGCGCCTCCAGGGCCTTCCACAGGTCGCGCCGGCCCGAAGAGTTCGGGGCCTTGCGCAGCATGTCGAACTCCTTGACCGCGGCCTGGTAGTTGGCGGCCACGTCCCCGGCCGGAGCCGGCCAGGCCGCCGCGAAGCACAGGACCACGGCCAGGACCGCCGCCCGCGCCAGCATCTTGAGGGAAACGCTTTCCGCCACGCCCTGGGCCTACTCCACGGTGACGGACTTGGCCAGGTTGCGGGGCTGGTCCACGTCCTTGCCCAGGTAGTCGGCCATCTCGTAGGCGAAAAGCTGGAGCGCCGGCAGCATGAGGAAGGTGGACAGCGGTCCCCAGGCGGCCGGGATCTCCCAGGGATGGTCCACGTCCAGGTCGGCCCCGGGCTGGGTCAGGGCCACGATCTTGCCGCCGCGCGCCTGGACCTCCTGGAGATTGGACTTCACCTTGGGAAAAAGCCCGTCCATGGGGGCCAGGGCGAAGGAGGGGAACTTCGGGTCGATCAGCGCGATGGGGCCGTGCTTCATTTCGCCCGCGGCGTAGCCCTCGGCATGGATGTAGGAGATTTCCTTGAGCTTGAGCGCTCCTTCCAGGGCCAGGGGGTAGCACAGGCCCCGGCCGAGGTAGAGGAAGCTGCGGGCTTCGGAATAGACCCGGCACAGTTCCCGGGCGCGCTGGCGCAGCGCCGGCAGGATGCCTTCGAGCAGGGTCGGCAGTCCCTCCAGGGCGGGCACGCACTTCTCGGCCGCCTCGGTCGGCAGCACGCCCCTGCGCTGGCCGAAGGCCAGGGCCATGAGGGTGAGCAGCACCAGCTGGGAGCACATGGCCTTGGTGGAGGCCACGGAGATTTCCGGTCCGGCCTGGGTATGGACCACCACGTCGGCCTCGCGGGCCACGCTCGAGCCGACCACGTTGCAAAGCCCGATGACGCGCGCCCCGCGCGACTTGGCCAGGTGGATGCCGGCCAGGGTGTCGGCGGTCTCGCCGGACTGGCTGATGGCCAGCACCGTGTCGCCGGGGCCGAGGATGGGCTCGCGGTAGCGCAGTTCCGAGGCGATCTCCACCCGGGTCGGGATGCCGGCCCACTGCTCCATGAGGTACATGCCCCACAGGCCGGCGTGGTAGGAGGTGCCGCAGGCCACGATGAACAGGCGCTCGGGCACGTCCAGGGCGTCGAGCTCGGGCAGGGAGGCCCGGTTGGTCTTGTGGTCCACCCGGCCGGCCAGGCAGTCGGCGATCACGCGCGGCTGCTCGAAGATCTCCTTGAGCATGAAGTGCTTGTAGCCGCCCTTCTGGGCCGCCGAGACGTCCCAGCTGATGTGGCGCACCTCTTTCTGGATCGGGGCCAGGGTGGCTGCGTCGAGCACCTGCCAGGAACCGGCGTCGATGCGGGCCATCTCGCCGTCGTCGAGAAAGACCACCTCGCGGGTGTAGGGCAGAAAGGCCGGGATGTCCGAGGCCAGGAAGTTCTCGCCCACGCCCACGCCCATGACCAGCGGCGACTGCTTGCGCGCGGCGTAGAGCATGCCCGGGTTGTCGCGGCTGACCACCACGATGGCGTAGGAGCCCTCGACCCGGGACAGGGCCTTGGAGAGGGCCTCGGCCAGGGAGCCCTTTTCCTTGAAATAGCGGCCCACGAGCTGGGCCAGGACCTCGGTGTCGGTTTCCGAGACGCAGCGCACCCCGGCCTCGGCCAGTTCCTTCTTGAGTTCCTGGTAGTTCTCGATGATGCCGTTGTGCACCAGGGCGATGGAACGGGCGGCGTCGCAGTGGGGGTGGGCGTTTTTCTCCGTGGGCAGGCCGTGGGTGGCCCAGCGGGTGTGGCCCACGCCCGAGGTGGCGAGGTAGACGTTCTGGGCGGCGAGCCTGGCCTCCAGGTTGGCGAGCTTGCCCTCGGCCCGGACCGTGACCAGGTCCTTGCCCTGGAGAAAGGCCACGCCGGCCGAATCGTAGCCCCGGTATTCCAGACGCCGCAGACCTTCAATGATGACCGGGACGGCCGGCCGGTGTCCGCAATACCCTATGATGCCGCACATATGCATTCTCCCCGGCGCGCCTTGGCGCGATCCGCTTGGACCCGAGCCGCCCCGGGCGACCGGCTCGCCCGCGCGCGGCGGCAGGCCGCCTTGCGGGCCTTCTTAGCCCGGCTGGACGGCCGATGCAACTTGCCGCCTCGGGCCGCCCGCCCGGGCGTGACGGCGGTTTTTTCGCATGGGTAACAAAGAAACAGTCCTCTTTTGAGAGAATTTTTGACTCATTCTTTCGCCCTGGTGGGTCAATAATTCCTCTCCTGGCAACAGCCTGTTATCCCACGAAAAACCCGAGAACACCCCCCTGCGCCCCAACGCCTGCCCGCCAAAACTGTGCGTCAAAGTCCCACACCCGGTCCCGCCTCTGTCACATGGCTCGCCAACACATTCTAATAAAACGTCTTTTTTTACGGACCGGTATTTGCCATACTGCCACAAACCCCTAGGCACGCCGCGGCGTACGCCACGCCTCCGGACACCGTCCGTCGGGCGGCTTCGGCGGCGTTTCCGGCGAGCCCTGGGGATGGGGCGGCGCGCCGTCCCGGCGGGACGCCCCGCGCCGGGACGGCTTTCGGGTCAAACGCGTGCTTTGCGGCGGGAGGTTTCGGGACGGCAATAACCAGAAACGGTGGGGGGATGTGATGACGCTGGCAATCTTGATCGCCATTTCCTTGATGTGGCTGCCCGTGGGCCTGCTCTTCCTCGGCTACGGCGAGGCCAAGGGCACGGGGGCCATCTGCGCCTTCGTCGGCATTTGCGTGGTGGTGGGCGCGTTCGTCAACGCCGTGCAGGGCGACGCCTTCACGGCCGGGCTGCTCTTCGCCCACGGCCTGCTCTATTGCGTGGTGGCCTACGCCCTGCTGGCCGGGCTTACCAGCATGGCCTCGGTCGGCAACGTCAGCCTGACCGTGGCCATCGTCTCCTTCATCTACATGCTGCTCTACTACCACGTGAAGGGCAGCGGCTACTTCACCCTCGCCTGCGCCGGCTACACGGTGCTGACCCTCGAGGTCTGGCTCAACGCCTACGGCAAGCTGTCGGCCAAGCTCCTTGCCTGGTCGCTGATCATATGGGTTCCGGTCGGGCTTTACATCCCGGCCTTCTTGCTTCTGTCGGGCAAGCCCCTGCCTTTCTAGGCCTGGCTCGTCCGCGGCCCGGACCGGTTCCCGGTCCGGGCCTGTTCGGTTTTCCGTCGTCGGTCGCTTTTCGGGAACATTCGCCATTGGAGGAGGGAATCATGAAACGTGTGTTGTGCATTCTCGCGGCCGTCCTTGCGATGTCGGCCGCCATCCGCGCCCAGGCAGCCACCGAGGTGCGGATGACGGGCGACGCGCTCGTCTACGGCAACTTTTTCGCCAACCGTAATTTCACCGGCTGGAACAGCGCCAAATGGATCAACGAGGCCGGCACCATCCAGCCCGCCGGCTCCAGGACCGAAGACCGCTTCGAAATCTGGGAACGCTTCCGCCTGCGCACGGACTTCGTGGCCAACGAGGCCGTGAAGTTCCGCCTGGGCGTGATGGTCGAGGACGTCTGGGGCCACGGCACCTTCACCGCCGCCAACCCCAGCGCGGCCGTGCTCGTCTACCAGGCCTACCTGATGTTCAAGTGGCCGGGCTGCGACATCCAGATCTCCGCCGGCCTCCAGCCGGCCTCGATCCCGCAGTCCTCGTTCTTCGCCGGCAGCATCGTCTTCGACGAGAACGTGTCGTCGCTGATCATCACCGCGCCGCTGATCCAGGACCACCTGAGCCTGGTCCTGGCCTACGTGCGCACCATTTCCAGCGACCGCACCTTCGCCCCGACCACCCAGTCGATCTACTCCAACGAAGAAGGCTACATGCTGGCCCTGCCCATCACGTTCGACGGCTTCAAGGCCACGCCGTGGGCCTTGTTCGGCGTGGGCGGCAAGGGCGGCCACTACCTGACCGAGGCCGGCTGGGCCGAAGGCCTCATCTCCTCGGGACTGTTCTCCATGGCCCCGGTGGGCTGGAAGAACAACTTCATCACCGCCCTGTGGGCCGGCACCACCCTGGAAATCTCGGCGCTCGATCCCTTCAAGTTCTACGCCGACGTCATCTGGGGCGAACACGGCATGAACGAGTACAGGAAGAACGTGCGCGACGGCTGGTTCATCGACGCCGCAGCCGAGTACACGGGCCTGACCATGGTCACGCCGCAGGTGTTCGGCTTCTGGTCCACGGGCGAGGACAGCTCCACCCGCAACGGCTCCGAGCGCATGCCCAACTTCTTCCCCGGCTCGGGTCGCGGCGGCGAGCACAACGGCGGCACCCAGAGTTGGAACGCCGGCAACAGCTTCCTGTTCGACGGCGGCCAGGAACTGGTCAAAGGCTCCAATATGGGCATCTCGCCGCTCGGCGCCTACGGCTTCGGCGGATCGCTCAACAACGTGAGCTTCATCGACCGCCTCACCAACCGCCTCACCGTCGCCTACGTTCACGGCACCAACTCGTCCAAAGCCATCCGCTACGCCAACTTCGTCCTCGGCAGCAACCCGATCTTCCAGATGGGCCGCGACCTGACGGAGAAGGAATGGGTCATCGGCCTCAACTTCGACACCAAGTACATGCTCTACGAAAACCTGGCGCTCATCATGGAAACCGGCTGGGCCCACCCCAGCGAATTCCAGAAGAGCGTCTGGGGACGCCGCCTCGCCAACAAGGCCGAGGACGCCTGGAAAGTCTCCTTCGGGTTCAAGTACACCTTCTAGCCGCACCGCATCGACCGCGACCGACGACCAGGCCGGCCCCCGAAAGGGGCCGGCCTTTTGCGTGGAGGAAGGGGGAATGCCTCCGGCGGCCGGGAGGGGGTGACCCCCTCCCGGACCCTCCCCGACGGGTGCGGGTGGGGAGGTGGTCGGGAACGGCAGGCGGCGAGGCGTCGGTCGTTGTGGTCTGGGAAATGGGGCGGGCGCCAGCGGCGAAGCGCCGCATTTCAAGAAAAATTGCCTTTAAGAGGCTTTCAAAAGTAAAATTCCTTCAAACTTCGCCCCGAAGGGGCGACGGGCCTGCGAGGCCGGAATCGGCCCGGCGAGCCTGGAGCGAAGCGACGGCATCGCCGGGTCGATTCCGGCCTCGCCGATGCACTCCCGCCCACGACCATGCCTCCACCCGCCTACCCCTCTCCCGCCTCCCAGCGAGGGGGACCGGGGGGGATCATCCCCCCCGGCCGCCGGAGGCATCTTCCTCCTCTACCCTCTCCCTCTCCGTGTCAGAGGATGGGCGAGAGCAGGCGGCTGAGCATGACGCCGGTCTTGAACAAAAACGAGCGATCCTCGTAGTCGTCGGCGCTGGCGCGTTGGCAGTGGGAGAAGTCTTCGAGCAGCATGGTCTCCACGGCCCGGATGAAGTCCGGGTCGGCCACGGCCATGGTGATCTCGAAATTGAGCCGGAACGAACGGTTGTCGCAGTTGGCCGTGCCGACCGAGGCCATGACGTCGTCGACCAGGATGACTTTCTGGTGCAGGAATCCGTCGCCGTAGCGGTAGAATTTGACGCCGAGGGTTTCGAGGTCGGTCAGGTAGGAGAAGGAGGCCAGGTAGACCATCTTGTGGTCGGGCTTTTTGGGCAGCATGACGCGCACGTCCACGCCGCGCAGCACGGCCAGTTGCAGGGCCGAGACGATTTCCCGGTCGGGGACGAAGTAGGGGCTGACGATCCAGACGCGTTTGGCGGCGGCGCTGATGGCCTGGAAGAAATAGAGGTCGCAGGATTCGATGTCGTCGGCCGGACCGGTGGGCAGGACCAGCACGGGCATGTTCCCGGCGGGCGACGGCCGCAGCTCCCAGTCCAGGGCGAGCATGGTCCGGGTGGCCCAGTACCAGTCCTCGGCGAAGGTGAGCTGCACGAGAGTGGCGGCCGGTCCCTGGCAGCGCACGTGGGTGTCGCGCCAGTGGCCGAGGCGGGGGCTTTTGCCCATGTATTCGTCGCCCACGTTGTGGCCGCCGACGAAGGCCGTGCGGCCGTCGGTCACCACGATCTTGCGGTGGTTGCGGAAGTTGAGCTGGAGGCGGTTGCGCCAGCCGAGGGTGGTGTTGAAGGCCGAGACGTGGATGCCGGCCTTGCGCATGCCGTCCAGGTAGTCCTCGGACAGCTTGTGGCAGCCGATCTCGTCGTAGAGGAGGTAGACGGCCACGCCGGCCCGGGCCCGGGCCGTGAGGCGTTCCTTGAGGGCCCGGCCGATGTCGTCGTCGCGGATGATGAAGAACTGGACCAGGACGTAGGACTCGGCTGCGTCCACGGCGGCGAAGATGGCGTCGAAGGTGGCCTGCCCGTCGACGAGGAGCGCCACTTCGTTGCCGGTGGTGAACGGCAGTTCGGCCAGGCGCTCGAGCACCGGGAAGATCCCGGGCACGCCCGGGGCCTGTGTGTCGGGAAAGGCGCGCAAATGGTTGAGCTCCGGGGCCAGCGCGTCCACCACCCGGTCGCCGGCCCGCCTGGAGGCCACGTAGCCCTGGAAGCGGTTGCGGCCGAGCACCCAGTACAGGGGCACGGCCAGGTAGGGAAAGGTGATCATGGCCATGACCCAGGCCATGGAGCCCTGGGGCGAACGGGCCGTGAAAAGGGCCCGGGCCGCCGAGAAGACGCCGATGGCGTGGCAGCAGGCGAGCAGGAAGACGAGCATGAATCCTCCCTCGTGCAAACGGGCGCGCTCCCTTCCGTCGGAAGCCTCCCGGCTTGACCATGTGTGCTTTTGCTTATACCGACGTGGGCAATACGGCAAGAATCCTTGCACAAAACCGCAACGACGCCCACCGGAGGCCAAGCCCATGCCAGACGCCGCCCTCGACCTGACCCTCTCCGCCCCGGTCCACGCCACGGACGCCGCCGTGGGCCGCGTGGAAAACGTCGTCATCGACCCGCACCAGGGCAAGGCCACCCATCTGGTCGTGCGCGAGGACGCCCTGCCGAACACGCTGCGGCTGGTGCCGGAAAAGTTCGTCGCCGCGTCCGGCCCGGACGGCGTGCGGCTGAACATCCCGCAAAAGCGCTTCGCCGCCTGCAAGCAGTACATCCAGGAAGACTACTATTCCCCGGCGTTCTTCCTGTCCCTGGCCAAGGCCGAGGACGTGAAGCTTCCCATGGCCCCGTCCTCCTGGACCGTGGAGCATCCGGCCACGCCCGAGGGCTCGGTGGCCCTGGCCGGGCACGAGCCGGTGCGCGCCAGCGACGGCAAGGTCGGCCGGGTGGACGGCGTGCTCACCGAGCGCCACACCGGCCGGGTGACGCATCTGCTCCTGCGCACGGGGCATTTGTGGGGAACGCGCGAGGTGCAGGTGCCGGCCGGGCTCGTAGCCGGCTACGAGGACGGAGAAGTGGTGCTGTCCGCCACCAAGGCCGAAGTGGGCGCGCTGCCGGACGTGCACGCGGGCTAACAGAGAGGGGAAGAAAGCCACCGGCGGCCAGAGGGCTGCCGCCCTCCGGACTCCCAAATAAAATTAAACGGGCTCCCGGCAGCAGATCGCCGGGAGCCCGTTTTTTTGCAGTTCGGGCTACGGGGGAACGGCCTGTGCGGCCCTAGTGTCGCGTCCTCAAAATTAATACATATTTAAGCGACCAGCGGTTTGCCGGTGTAGGTCCACTTGAAGGGCTTTGCCCAGAGCTCGTTATAGTTCTTGATGTACTCCATGATCTGGCCGACGAGTTGTTGCTTTGAG
>NZ_JARKOZ010000080.1 GCF_029978005.1 Solidesulfovibrio sp.
GCGCGGCCAGTTCGGCCACGGGCACGTCCAGACAGGCCCCGGAGCCCAGGACCAGGGCCGTGCCGGTCCCCGGGCACGCTTCCGCGGCGTCCAGGACGCAGCGTCGCGTGGCCTCGATGTGGGACGCCCAGGCCCCCCGGCCGCCGGAGGCATCTTCCTTCCCCCTCTTCCCCTTTTCTCCTCTTCCCTTCACTTCGCCTTGCCTTGGGCGGCCACGGCGGCGACGCTTTTGGCGATGGCGTCGGGGTCGCCCAGATAGAAGTGCCGCAGGGGCTTGAGGGCGTCGTCGAGTTCGTAGACGAGCGGCACGCCGGTGGGGATGTTCAGTTCGCTGATGTCTTCGTCGCTGACGTCGTCGAGGTATTTGACCAGCGCCCGCATGGAGTTGCCGTGGGCGGCCACGAGCAGGCGCGTGCCCGCGGCGATGGCCGGAGCCATGACCTCGTGCCAGAAGGGCAGCACGCGGGCCACGGTGTCCTTGAGGCATTCCGTGGTCGGCAGTTCGGCCTGGGTGAGGCCGGCATAGCGCCGGTCGTGGCCGGGGAAGCGGTCGTCGTCCGGGGTGAGGGCCGGGGGCCGGGTATCGAAGCTCCTGCGCCAGACGAAGACTTGTTCTTCGCCGTATTTGGCGGCCATTTCCGCCTTGTTGAGGCCTTGCAGCGCCCCGTAGTGCCGTTCGTTGAGCCGCCAGGCCTTGGTCACCGGCAGCCACAGCCGGTCGAGGCCGGCGAGCACGATGTCCAGCGTCATGATGGCCCGGGACAGCACCGAGGTCAGGCAGGCGTCGAAGTCGTAGCCGCCTTCGCGAAGGAGCGCCGCGGCGCTTTGGGCCTCGGCCTTGCCCTGGTCGGTGAGGCCCACGTCGGTCCAGCCGGTGAAGCGGTTTTCCAGGTTCCAGACGCTTTGTCCGTGCCGCATCAGCACCAGGGTGTGCATGGGTTCCTCCGCGAGGCGGTCGGCTTGGTTATTTCTCGTTTTCGGGCTTGGTGGGGCAGGCGAAGCTGTCGCCGGTCATCATGCGCATGGCGCACAGCGCGCCGCACATGGCGCATTCCTTTTCCTTGCTGTGCGTGGCCCGGCGCTGGCGCACGAGGTCCGGGTCCAGGGCGAAACCGGCCATGGCCTCCCAGTCGAGGTCGGCCCGGGCCTTGGACATGCCGAGGTTGCGGGCCACGGCGGCCGGGCGGCCAAGGGCCGTCTCGGCGCTCTGGGCGGCGACGAGGCTGGCCTTGATGCCGGCCCAGACGTCTTCGGGGCCGGGCAGGGTGAGGTGCTCGGCCGGGGTCAGGTAGCACAGGAAATCCGCGCCGAAGTAGGCGGCCAGCGCACCGCCGATGGCCCCGGCGATGTGGTCGTAGCCCGGGGCGCAGTCCGTGGTCAGCGGCCCGAGGACATAGAGGGGCGCGCCGCCGGTCAGGCGCTTGATGCCTTGGATCTGGCTCTGGACCAGGTGCAGGGGCACGTGTCCCGGGCCTTCGATCATGGTCTGCACGCCGCGCGCCTTGGCGCGTCTGGCCAGTTCGCCGAGGTTGATGACCTCCTCCCACTGCGCGCCGTCGCCGGCGTCGGCCCCGCAGCCGGGGCGCAGGCCGTCGCCGAGGCTGATGGTCACGTTATGGGCCAGGCAGATGTCGAGAATGTCGTCGTAGCGCGTCAAAAAGGGGTTTTCCTGCTCGTGGCGGCGCATCCAGCGGCCGAGGATGGAGCCGCCGCGCGAGACGATGCCGGTGACGCGCCCGGAGTCCACGGCGAGCTTGGCTCCGCGGCGGGTGACGCCGCAGTGCAGCGTCATGAAGTCGACCCCGGCCGCCGCCTGCTGGGCGATCTCGGCGATGATCTCCTCTTCGGTGAAGTCGCTGGGGTCGCCGCCCCGGGCCAGGTGGCGCTGGGCCACGGCGTAGAGCGGCACGGTGCCGAGCGGCAGGTTCACGGCGTCCAGGATGTCGCGCCGGATGGCGTCGAGGTCGCCGGCCGTGGACAGGTCCATCAGCGCGTGGGCTCCGGCCTTCTGGGCCAGCCGGGCCTTTTCCAGTTCCATGGCCACGTCGGTGACGAACATGGAGGTGCCGATGTTGGCGTTGACCTTGACCGAAGCCGGCTGGCCGATGAGGGTGGGGACGACGTTCTTGTGGGCCGGGTTGGCCAGAAGGACCATGGTCCCGGCGTTTATGGCTTCTTCGATGCTGCTGGGTGAGAGTCCTTCAGTTCGAGCCAGGGCGGAGAGATGCGCGCGCAGAATGTTCGAGCAGGCCGCATTTTTACTACATAGAGACATAAAAAGATCCTTAAGGTGATTTTGAGATGGGGCAGGCTAGCACGAAGCCCGGCGAAGCACAAAGAGGAGGGCGCGCGCGGCGGCGTCGTCGGCGCCGTTCCGGGAAATCCGCGCCGGAACGCTTGCCAAGGTCGGGAAAAGGCGTTAATTGATCTCGCTTTCCCGCACGGGATATTCAAGGAGCCGCGAGATGAAAAAAGATATCCATCCCAAAACTTTCAAGGCGACCATCCGCTGCAACTGCGGTTTCGAAGAGCAGGCCATTTCCACCAAGGGCGAGCTGGTGCTCGTGGAAGTCTGCTCCCACTGCCATCCGTTCTACACCGGCAAGCAGCGTTTTCTCGACACCGCCGGCCGCATCGACCGCTTCCGGAAGAAGTACGCCAAGTTCGAGAAGAAGGCCTAACCTGCCGCGCCCCGTTTTCGCCGGGCCTTTGCGCCCGGCGACGGGCCGGGAATTCCGTCCATGAAACGCGCCGTCCTCCTTTTGCCGCTTCTTGCCGCCAACCCCACGGTCGGCGGTCAGGCCGTCATGGAGGGCGTCATGATGCGCGACCGCGACAGGCTGGCCATTGCCGTGCGCAAGCCCGGCGGCGACATCCTGCTCGACGTGCGGCCCTGGTTTTCCCTCACCGCCGCCAAGCTCCTCAAGAAGCCGCTCGTGCGCGGCTTCCCCATCCTGCTGGAAACACTCGTCAACGGCATCAAGGCCCTCAACTACTCGGCCCAGGTGGCCGTGGAGGAGGACGAGGAGCAGGGCGAGATCGGCCCCTGGGCCATGGGGCTCACGCTCGCCGCGTCCATCGGCTTCGCGCTTCTGCTCTTCGTGGTCACGCCGCACCTGTTTTCCCTCGGCATGAAGGCTGCCGGACTTTCCGGCGGCGTCGAGGCCCTGAGCTTCCACGTCTGGGACGGCCTTTTCAAGGTGGCCCTTTTCATCGGCTATATCCTGGCCATCTCCTGCCTGCCCGACGTGCGCCGCGTCTTCGAGTACCACGGGGCCGAGCACAAGGTCATCTGGGCCTACGAGGAAGGGGCGGAACTGTCCCCGGCCGGGGCGCGCGGCTTCCCGCGCCTGCATCCCCGCTGCGGCACGGCCTTCCTGCTCTTCGTGCTGGCCATCTCCATCGTGCTCTACGCCTTTCTCGTGCCGTGGCTGCTCACCTTCTACGTGCCCGAGACCGGCTGGATCAAGCAGGCCTACATCGTGGGGCTCAAGCTCGGGCTCATGGTCCCGGTCAGCGCCCTGGCCTACGAAGTCATCAAGGTCGCCGGAAAGTTCCACACCAACGTGGTGTGCCGCCTGATCTCGGCGCCCGGGCTTTTCATGCAGATGCTCACCACCAAGGAACCGGACGACCGGCAGATCGAGGTGGCCCTGACCGCGCTTCGCGGCGCGGTGGACCGCCAGCCCGCTTCCTGATCCGCGCCGATCCGTCCGTTCCGAGACCAACCCCGGCCGGGGGACGCCTCACGCGCGTCCCGCCCGGCTTCGGAGTCGCTTCATGTTCGCCAAGCTCGAAAGCATTGAACGCAAGTACGAGGAACTGGAAAAGCAGCTGTCCGAGCCCGACGTCGTCACCGACCAGGAGCGCTTCCGCAAGCTCTCCAAGGCCCACGCCGACCTCGCCGAGATGGTGACCGCCTTTCGCGAGTACAAAAAGCTCGCCCGCGACCTGGAGGAAAACCAGGAGATGACCCAGGACCCGGACCCGGAGATGCGCGAGCTGGCCCTGGCCGAGGTCAGGGCCCTGAAAGACGCCCTGCCCGAGATCGAGGCCAAGCTCAAGGTGCTGCTCCTGCCCAAGGACCCCATGGACGAGAAGAACATCCTTCTCGAAATCCGGGCCGGCACCGGCGGCGAGGAAGCGGCGCTCTTCGCCGGCGACCTCTTCCGCATGTACACCCGCTACGCCGAGACCAAGCGCTGGAAGGTCGAGATCATGAGCCAGTCCGAGACGGGATCGGGCGGCTACAAGGAAGTCATCGCCTCCATCTCCGGGGACAAGGTCTACAGCCGGCTCAAGTACGAGTCCGGCGCGCACCGCGTGCAGCGCGTGCCGGCCACCGAATCCCAGGGCCGCATCCACACCTCCGCCGTCACGGTCGCCATCATGCCCGAGGCCGAGGAAGTGGACGTGGCCATCGACCCGGGCGACCTGCGCATCGACGTCTACCGCTCCAGCGGCCCCGGCGGCCAGAGCGTCAACACCACGGACTCGGCCGTGCGCGTCACCCACATCCCCTCGGGCCTGGTCGTCATCTGCCAGGACGAAAAATCCCAGCACAAGAACAAGGCCAAGGCGCTCAAGGTGCTGCGCGCCCGGCTGCTCCAGATCGAGCAGGAAAAGCAGCGCCTGGAGCAGGAAGCCAGCCGCCGCTCCCAGGTCGGCTCCGGCGACCGCTCCGAGCGCATCCGCACCTACAATTTTCCCCAAAGCCGCGTCACCGACCACCGCATCAACCTGACGCTCTACAAGCTCGAGGCGGTGCTCGAAGGCGACTGCGACGATCTCTTCGACGGGCTCATCGCCCACTACCAGGCCGAGGCCCTCAAGGCCCAGGCCGACGCCGCGTAAGCGTAGAGAAGAGAGAAGAATGCCTCCGGCGGCCGGGAGGGGGTAACCCCCTCCCGGACCCTCCCTTCCTGGGGGCGCGATCCCGCCCGCCGGGCTTTGCCGGCGGGCGGGATCGCGCCCCCAACAAGTGAGAGGCCGAGGAGAGGAGACGGGAATGGAGGGGCGCGCGCCGACGGTGCGGGAGATTCTGGGCAAGACCGAGGGGTACCTTAAAGAAAGGGGCGTGGATGCGCCGCGGTTGTCGGCGCAGCTGCTCCTGGCCCAGGCCCTGGGCATGGACCGGCTGGGGCTGGTGCTGGCCATGGACCGCCCGCTGACCCCGGAGGAACTGGACGCCTACCGGCCCCTGGTGGCCCGGAGAGGGAAGGGCGAGCCCGTGGCCTACCTGCTGGGGGAACGCGAATTTTTCGGCTTCGACTTCAAGGTGACCCCCGACACCCTCATTCCCCGGCCCGAGACCGAGCTTGTCGTCGAGCGCGCCCTGGAACTTTTCCCCCAGGGCGCGCTTTCGCGTTTCGCCGACCTGGGAACCGGCTCGGGCTGCCTGGCCGTGACGCTGGCCGTGAAATTTCCCCGGGCGCGAGGCCTGGCCCTGGACAAAAGCCCGGGCGCGCTGGCCGTGGCCCGGGAAAACGCGGCAAGGCACGGCGTGGCCGACCGGCTGGATTTCGTGGAGGCGGACTTCGCGGCATTGCCGGAAACGGCCGGCGGCTACGAGCTGGTCGTGTCCAACCCGCCCTACGTGAGCGTCGCCGAGTACCGGGAGTGCTCCCGGGAAGTGCGCGATTTCGAGCCGTCCACGGCCCTGGTGCCCGGCGAGACGGGGCTCGAGGCCGTGCCCGTGGTGGCCCGGGCCGCCTTTTCGCGCCTGGCCCCGGGCGGCCGGCTCCTGGTCGAGATCGGCTGGAAGCAGGGGCCCGGGGCGTCGGCCCTGCTGGCCGAGGCCGGGTTCGCCGACGTGGCCGTGCGCCGCGACCTGGCCGGCTGCGACCGTGTGGTCGAGGGCCGCAAACCCGACTGATTGTTTCCTTCCCTCCCTTGCTTCGGGTCTGGCCGTGGGCTAGGTTGCCCCTTGAAAATGCGCCAGTATCTTCAAGAAAAACAAATGCCCTGAAGTGTTGCCGCGCAAGGCCTGAGACGCCGTCTGCGGGAGGGAGCATGTCGTCGCCTTCATCCAGGGAAAAAGTCCTCGTCCTCCTTGCCGTGGCCGTGCCGGCCCTGCTCGTTGCCAACCGCCTGGCCGTGACCGCCGCCGATTTCGACCTCTGGGGCTACCTCGCCTTCGGCCGCCTCTACTGGCGGCAGGGTTTTCCCTACGCCGACGTCTTCGCCTACACGCCCACCTTGCGTCCCTGGGTCTACCACGAATGGCTGACCGGCGTGGTCTATTATCCCATCCACCAGGCCCTTGGCATGGTCGGCCTCCAGGCCCTGCGCTTTCTGGTCGCGGCCGGAACCTGCCTGGCCGTTTTCGCCGCCGCCCGGGTCCGTCGGGCCGACTTCCTGACCTGTGGATTGTTCTGCTTCGTCGCCGGCGAGTTGCTGGTCATCGGCTTTGCTCCGGTGCGGGCGCAGATTTTCACCTATCTCTTTTTCGCCGTCTTCCTCTGGCGGCTGGAGGCCTTCCGGGCCGACGGCCGGTGGCGGCGGCTGGCCTGGCTGCCTTTATTGATGTTCGGCTGGGCCAACCTGCACGGCGGCTTCCTGGCCGGCCTGGGGCTGGTCGGGCTCTACGCCGCCGGCGCGCTGCCGGCCCGGCGCGGCTTTTGGCCCCTGGCCGGCTGCGGCGCGTTGTGCGCCCTGGCCACGCTGGTCAACCCCTACGGCCCGGCCTATTGGACCTATCTTGTGGACGCCATCGGCCTGCCCCGGCCGGACGTGGCCGAATGGGCCTCGGTCTGGCGGGCGCTTTCCATGGGAAGGCTCGCCAACAACGCATGGTTCTTCCTGGGCATGGCCGGCTTCGCCCTTTTCGTGATGCTGCGCCGGCGTCGCCGCGACGTCACGGACTGGCTGGTGCTCGGCGTCACGGCCGCCATGGCCGCCGGCCACCTGCGCCATCAGATATTTTTCATCCTCGCCTTCGCCGCGCTCCTTCCTTCCGTCTTCGCCGACGGCAAGGGCTTCGACGCGCGGGAGCTGTGGGCGAAGCTGGCGGGCTTTCGGCCCGCGCCCTTCCTGCTCGGGGCGCTGGCCGTGGCCCTGGCCGTCAACTTCGTCCTGGCCAGGCCCTGGCGCATCACGGCCCCGGACTGCGACGCGCCGGGAGCGGGGGAGTTCTCCTACCCGGTGGAGGCGGTCCGTTTCCTGCGTGAGCGGATTTCCGGCGGCGGCAGGGTGCTGGCCCATTTCAATTGGGGGGAGTGGCTGTCCTGGAACGACTATCCGTTCCTGCTCGTGGCCATGGACGGCCGGTACGAGACGGTCTATCCGCGCGCGCTCCACGAGGCGTACTTCCGCTTCGTCAACGCCCGGCCGGGCTGGCGGGAGTTCCTCGTCGCCTATCCGCCGGACGTGATTCTCCTCAGCGTGCACGACCCGGTCATCGCCGCCCTGGCCGGCGAGCCGGGCTGGCGGCTGGAGCGCAAGGGCCGGGGGAGCCTGCTTTTCGTACGGACGCGCCAGGATTAGGGCCGCGTGCCCACGCTGGGATTCAGCCCCTTGCCGAGGTCCGTGAGCCCCGTGCCGTCGATGTTGACCCGGTAGAGGTGGTGCCAGCCCCTGGGCGGCGCATCGGGCAGACCGGCGAAGTAGACCCGCCGGCCGTCCGGGCTCCAGGTCGGGGCCACGGCGGCGATGGCGCGGGGCGTCAGCCTGTAGTTCGTGCCCGAGGCCCCGTCGAAAAGGTAGAGCGCTGCGCTGGCGTCGTTGGCCCAGCGGGAGAAGGCCGGCGTGCCGTTGACGTCGCGCGCGACCAGGAGCAGGGCCGGCGCGGTGGGGCTCGGGATGTAATGGTCCGCCGTGGAGCCCCAGGGATCGTCGGTGAATTCCCCGATGGGCGCGACGCGACGCGTCGCGCCGGAAAGGTCCGTCCAGGTCGTCTTGTGCATGTCCTGGAGCACGAGCCTCTCGCCGTCGCTGGTGAATCCTTGCAAGGTCGTTTCGTTGTCCAGGCCGCGCAGTACGGTGCGCGGCTGGGCCTTCGGGTCGGCCATGTCCAGCAGGTCGATGCGGTGATCCACGCGCCAGGCCAGCCGCTTGCCGTCGGGGCTGAAGCATTTTTCCAGGGGCTCGCCGCCCTTGACCGGAATCAGGACGCCCTTGCCCGGGCCGGAAAGGGGGACGAGGCGCAGCCCCTTTTCGCCGGCCGGCGAAAAGGCCGCCATCGAGGCGTCCGGAGAAACGGCCGGCAGCCGGCCCCTGGCCAGCCGACGGGCCGGCTGCCCGTCCGCCAGCACCGCGATCCAGTCCCCATCCTCGAAGGCCGCCACGTCGCGGCTTTCCGTCCCGGCCGGGGCCGGCGCGGGCAGCCAGTCGGGCCTGTCCTGCCAGGTCTTGCCGGGAAGCGCCCGCAGGGCGGCCAGGGGAATGCGGTAGCGGAAGTCGCTGTCCGACCCCGCGCCCGGTTCCCCGGTTTCCACGACCACCACGGCCGTCCCGTCTTTTTCCTCGTCGCAGCGCACGGTCTGCCCGGCGGCCAGGGGCGGCGCCTTGGCCGTCGTCTTGCCCACGGCCTGGGCCTTGGAGGGGTCGATCACGGCATAGACCGGGTCGCCGCCCTTGGTGAGGACCTGGGCCAGGACGGGGCAGGGCGCGAGCAGGAAGGCCAGGAGCAGCGGGGCGCACAGGCGAAGCAGCGGCGGCATGGCAGGCCTTTGGTGTTTTGGGCGCGCCGTGGACGGGACGCCCGTTTCACGGCGCGGGGAGGAGCCGGCCTCTGGACGTCCGCCGTCCTGGCGGGGGCTCCCCGGGCCGGCCGCCGGGGAGCCCGTTGGTTTGTCAGGCCGCCTCGGCCGCCGCGAGCAGAGCCTTGAACTCCGTCTCGTCCAGGGTCTCCTTGTCCAGGAGGGCCTTGGCGATGTTCTCCAGGAATTCGCGATTTTTCCCGAGCAGTACGGCCACCCGTTCCTGGGAGGCCTCCAGGATTTCCTTCACTTCCAGGTCGAGCTGGGCCGCGGTGGCCTCGGAGTATTCCCGGCCGGCCAGTCCCGACTGGTCGCCGCCGAGGAAGACCGGCCGGTTGCGGCGCGGGTAGGTGGCCGGTCCGAGCGTGCGGCCCATGCCGTATTCCGCCACCATGGCCTGGGCGATGTCCGTGGCCCGCTGCAGGTCGTTGTGGGCTCCGGTGGAGATGTCGCCGAAGACCAGCCGCTCTGCCCCCCGGCCGCCCAGGAGCACGTCGATCTTGCCGAGGAGTTCCGTCTGGGTCATGAGGTAGCGGTCTTCGGTGGGCAGTTGCTGCGTCCAGCCCAGCGCCCCGATGCCGCGCGGCACGATGGAGATCTTGTGTACCGCGTCGGCCCCGGTCGTGAAGCTCGCCATCACGGCGTGGCCGGCCTCGTGGTAGGCCACCACCTGCTTCTCCTTGGGGTTGATGACCCGGTTCTTTTTTTCCAGCCCGCCCATGATGCGGTCCACGGCCTCCTCGAGGTCGGCCATCTCCACGGCGTCCTTGTCCTTTCGCGCGGCGAGCAGCGCCGCCTCGTTGACGGCGTTGGCCAGGTCCGCCCCGGAAAAGCCCGGCGTCTTGCGGGCGATGACCGAGAGGTCCACGTCGGGAGAGAGCACCACCTTGGCGGCGTGGACCCGCAGGATGGCCTCGCGGCCGGCGACGTCCGGCTTGTCCACGAGCACCTGCCGGTCGAAGCGCCCGGCCCGCAAAAGCGCCGGGTCCAGGGTCTCGGGCCGGTTGGTGGCGGCCATGATGATGACGCCGACGCGGGGATCGAAGCCGTCCATTTCGACGAGGAGCTGGTTGAGCGTCTGTTCGCGCTCGTCGTGGCCGCCGATGACCGCGCCGGCCCGGGACTTGCCGATGGCGTCGAGCTCGTCGATGAAGATGATGCACGGGGCCTTCTCCTTGGCCTGCACGAAGAGCTCGCGCACCCTGGCCGCGCCCACGCCCACGAACATCTCCACGAATTCCGAGCCGGAGATGGAGAAGAACGGCACCCCGGCCTCGCCGGCCACGGCCCGGGCGAGCAGCGTCTTGCCCGTGCCCGGCGGCCCGATGAGCAGCACGCCCTTGGGCATCTGGCCGCCCAGGCGCTGGAAGCGCTCGGGGGTCTTGAGGTAGTCGATGATCTCGACGAGCTCGGCCTTGGCCTCGTCGCAGCCGGCCACGTCGGTAAAACGCGTGTCCAGGTCCTTTTCGGCGTAGACCCGGGCCTTGTTCTTGCCGAAGGCCATGACCCCCTGGCCCGGGTTCAGGCGCTGCATGAGGAAGTACCAGATGCCGAAGAAGATGAAGATGGGGATGACCCAGGAGAGCAGGTCGCGCAGGAAGGTGGACTCCGGCTGGGCCCGGAACTTGACGTTGTACTTGGCCAGTTCGCTCGACAGGTCCTGGTCCACCCGGCGGGTGACGAACTCCGCGTCCTTGGCGTCGCCGCCGTCCTCCTTGACCTTCATGACGCCGGAAATGACGTCGCCGGTGATGGACACCTCGGTCACGTCGCCGGCTTGGAGCTTCTGGAGGAATTCGGAGTAGGGGAGGTTTTTCGGGCCGTAGGTGGAGACGATGAAGTTGTTGAGGAGCAGCACGCCCCAGATGGCGATAAGGATGTACCAGAGGGAGAATCGCTGGTGCTTTTCCAAGTTTTTCAAGACTTTCTCTCAATTGTTGAAGGTACGGAGCGCGATTTCAGGAAGATAAGTCGTTTCCAAGGGAATGACAACGCGCACGTGCGGCGCGGGGTCGGGAAAAATACGGGAAAATGAAAAAAGGTGTTGCCAAGGCGGGGTGAAGGGCGTAGTAACCCCTCTTCGCGTCCGGGTGAAACGGACGTGGCCGGGAGCGAGCAAAAAGGATTTGACACGCACCCACGGTTGAGCTAACTACCTGCGCCTTCGGCAGCTGGCGTAGCTCAACTGGCAGAGCAGCTGATTTGTAATCAGCAGGTTGCGGGTTCGAGTCCCATCGCCAGCTCCAAAGCGGAGGGGTTCCCGAGTGGCCAAAGGGAACAGACTGTAAATCTGTCGGCGTACGCCTTCGGAGGTTCAAATCCTCCCCCCTCCACCATAACGCGCGAATGCTGTAGGAGACAGGAAGCCCTGTCGCATGGACTACGTGTGACATACGCGGGAATAGCTCAATTGGCTAGAGCATCAGCCTTCCAAGCTGAGGGTTGCGAGTTCGAGTCTCGTTTCCCGCTCCACAAAGCCTCCCGTGTCCTACGCATGATTATAGGCCCACGTAGCTCAGTCGGTAGAGCACTTCCTTGGTAAGGAAGAGGTCACCGGTTCAAATCCGGTCGTGGGCTCCATATCAAAATCACCTCAAAATCCTGAAGTCAAACCGCTTGAGCAGGGGGACGACATGGGCAAGGCGAAATTCGAGCGGACCAAGCCGCACGTAAACATCGGCACCATCGGTCACATCGACCACGGCAAGACCACGCTGACCGCGGCCATCACGCGCCTGGCCAGCATGAAGGGGTTTGGCGAATACATCCCCTTCGACCAGATCGACAAGGCGCCGGAAGAAAAGGAACGCGGCATCACCATCGCCACGGCCCACGTGGAATACCAGACCGACAAGCGCCACTACGCCCACGTGGACTGCCCCGGTCACGCCGACTACATCAAGAACATGATCACCGGCGCGGCCCAGATGGACGGCGGCATCCTGGTGGTGGCGGCCACGGACGGCCCCATGCCCCAGACCCGTGAGCACATCCTGCTGGCCCGCCAGGTGGGCGTGCCCCAGCTGGTGGTGTTCATGAACAAGGTCGACCTGGTGGACGACCCCGAACTGCTGGAGCTGGTTGAGCTCGAAGTGCGCGAGCTTTTGACCAACTACGGCTTCCCGGGCGACGACATCCCGGTCATCAAGGGTTC
>NZ_JARKOZ010000137.1 GCF_029978005.1 Solidesulfovibrio sp.
TGCCGGCTTTGCGGCCTGCGGGTCCGGGCCGATTCCCCGACCACCACTGCCGACGCAACGCCGCCCGTCGTTCCCGACGCAGTGACTCCCGCCCCGTCGGGGGGGACCGGGGGGGATCATCCCCCCCGGCCGCCGGAGGCATCTTCTTCCCCCGCTATCCCCCTAACACGTGCAATTCGCCTTGGGCGGCGAATCCTCGCGGAAGGGCGACATGCGCCGCAGGGTGCTGATGACGCCGGGCAGGGTTTCGAGCACGAGGTCCACGTCGGCCTCGGAGGTGTAGCGCGACAGGCTGAAGCGGATGGAGCCGTGGGCGAAGGTGAAGGGCACGCCCATGGCCCGCAGCACGTGGGAGGGCTCGAGACTGCCGGAGGTGCAGGCCGAGCCGGAGCTGGCGCAGATGCCGAACTGGTCGAGCATGAGCAGGATGGCCTCGCCCTCGACGTACTTGAAGGCGATGCTCGAGGTGTTGGGCAGGCGATGCTCGAGGTCGCCGTTGACGATGGAATCCGGGACGCTTGCCAGGATGCCGGTCTCCAGGCGGTCGCGAAGGGCCTTCACCTGGGTGTTTTCCGCCGCGATGTTCTCCCTCGCGAGCTTCATGGCCGCAGCCAGGGCGATGATGCCGGCGGTGTTCTCCGTGCCGGCCCGACGGCCGCGTTCCTGGTGGCCGCCAATGAGAAAAGGTCGGAAGGGCGTTCCCTGGCGCACGAAGAGGACGCCCACGCCTTTGGGCGCGTGGAGCTTGTGGCCGGAAAGGGCCAGCATGTCCACGGGAAGCTTGGTCAGGTCGATGTCCACCTTGCCCACGGCCTGGACCGCGTCGGTATGGAAGAGCACGCCGCGGGCCTTGCAAAGGGCCGCGATCTCCGGGACGGGGAAGATCGTCCCGGTCTCGTTGTTGGCGTACATGACCGACACGATGGCCGTGTCGCGCCGGATGGAGCGGGCGAGTTCTTCGAGGTCCAGGCGGCCCTTCTCGTCCACGGCCAGGTACGTGACCTCGTAATCCTTCTCCTCCAGGTGCTTGGCCAGGCTCAGCACGGCCGGGTGCTCCACCCGGGTGGTGACGAGGTGGCGCTTTTCCGGATTGGCGGCCAGGGCGCTCAAAATGGCCGTGTTGTCGGATTCCGAGCCGCAGGAGGTGAAGATGACCTCCTCGGGCTTGCAGCCGAGGGTCGCGGCCACGTCGGCCCGGGCCTCCTTGAGCTTGGTGCCCACGTGACCGCCGAAGGAATGCATGCTCGACGGGTTGCCGTACCAATGGCCGAGGTAGGGCAGCATGGCCTCGACGACTTCCGGGGCCACCATGGTGGTGGCGTTGTTGTCGAGATAGACCGGATTCATTTGCCCGCCTCCCTGACCGTGATGTCGGGTTCCACCAGCTCCTGCAGGCGCTTTTGCACGAAGTCGGTGAGCGTCACGTTGCTGACCGGGCAGCCCTTGCAGGCCCCGCGCAAAGACACGAGCACCGTCTTGCCGTCGATGTCCACCAGTTCGATGTCGCCGCCGTCCTTTTTGAGGTTGGGACGAATCTCCTCGTCCATGACCTGCGCCACCCGGCGCATGCGTTCGAGGTTGGTGAGCCCCTTGGCCGGGGCGGCCTCGGACGCGGCGGGCGCGGGCGCGGGCCGGCCGAGTTCGTCGTCGAGGATGGCCTTGAGCTTTTCCAGGCAGTCGCCGCAGCCGCCGCCGGCCTTGGTGAAGTCCGTGATCTCCTCCACCGTGCGCAGGCCGTTTTCCCGCACGGCCCGGCGGATCTGGCCCTCGTAGACGCCGAAGCACTTGCACACCAGCTCGCCCTCGGGCTCGTGCTGGGGGGCCTTCTCGCCCAGGTAGTCGGCCAGGGCGGCCTCCAGGGCCTCCTGCCCCATGACCGAGCAGTGCATCTTCTCCTTGGGCAGCCCGCCCAGGTATTCGGCGATGTCCTTGTTGGTGAGCTTTCTCGCCTCCTCGACGGTCTTGCCCTTGAGCAGCTCCGTGAGCACGGAGCTCGAGGCGATGGCCGAGGCGCAGCCGAAGGTCTGGAAGGTGGCGTCCTCGATGACGCCGGCGTCGTTGATCTTCAGAAAGAGCTTGAGCGCGTCGCCGCAGGCCAGCGACCCCACCTCGCCCACGGCGTTGGCGTTTTCAAGCTCGCCCACGTTGCGGGGATGCAGAAAATGATCCCTGACCTTGTCGGTGTATTCCCACATGTGCCGTACCTCCGTGCGCGTGCCCCGGCTTGCCGCCGGCGGCGCGAATCCAGTGTATGCCGCATCCCGGTCCGTGGAAAGGGGCCGTCCCCTTTTTCGAACCGCCGAACAATTTCATACCATAATGAGAGGTTTCTCCAAGTCAACCATCCGCTTTACCCCAATCGCCCCATGCGCTATGGAATCCTCGACAAAAACATGCCGGTTTTCTCGCCCGACGCCGCCGACGACGCCAGGGCCACCAGTGGCGCGTTCCCCAACGAACACGACCGGATCGTGGAGAAAAACGACTTTTCGAACGTGTTCTTCCGGAAACTCCCAGGACGGGATTCCGGCACGCGACCCTGGCCGCAACCACGACGCGGCGGCGCGGCCGTCGCCTCGGGAGAGGCGCGATGCTCCAGAAACTCGCAATCATGTCCCTGGCCGGCGCGGCCGGCACCCTGGCCCGCTACTGGCTCTCCGGCTTCGTCTACGACCACGTCGGCCGCAATTTTCCCTGGGGCACGGCCGTGGTCAACATTCTCGGCTGCTTCCTGTTCGGCCTCATCTGGGAGATGGGCGAGGGGCGCATGCTCATCCGCGCCGAGACCCGGGCCATCGCGCTGACGGGTTTCATGGGCGCGTTCACCACCTTTTCCACCTTCATCTTCGAAAGCGGCGCCTACATGGAGGACGGCCGCTACCTGGCCGCCCTGGCCAACGTGGGCTTCCAGACCGTGGTCGGCTTCGCCGCGCTTTTCGCCGGGCTGGTGCTCGGCCGGATGTTGTAGCCCGGGGTCCCGGAAAAGGAATACGCCATGGCGGAGTACGCCGAAGTCGAACTGTTGCGCGTGTATTGCGGCGAATCGGACCGCATCGACGGCCGGCCGGCTCACGAGGTGCTGGTGGAACTGGCGCGCCGCCACGGCGCGGCCGGGGCCACGGTCCTGCGCGGAGTGCTCGGGTTCGGGGCCGGCAGCCTGGTGCACACGGCCAAGCTCCTGCGCCTGTCCGAGGACCTGCCCATGATCGTCGAGATCGTGGACCGCCCACAACGCATCGAGGCGCTTTTGCCGCGCATCGAGGCCGCGGCCAAGGGGGGGCTCATCACCCGCCAGCGCGTGAGCGCCCATTTCCACTGCCCCGTGCGGGTGCACGACGTCATGGCCGTGGACGTGGCCACGGTCGCGCCCGACACGCCTTTGCCCGAGGTGGTCGACCTCTTGGTGGCACGCGAGGTCAAGGCCGTTCCGGTCCTCGACCCCAAAGGGCGGGTGGCCGGCATCGTCACCGGCGGGGATCTGCTTTCGCGCGGCGGCCTCGGGGCCAGGATTTCCCTCCAGGAATCCCTGCCCGAGGCCTTCCGCCTGGAGGAACGCGGCCGGCTCACCGGACGCGTCGCCGCCGATGTCATGACCGCGCCCGTGACCACCATCGCCGACAAGGCCGGCCTTCGCGAGGCGGCCCGGATCATGACGAAAAAGAGCCTCAAGCGGCTTCCGGTCGTGGACGCGGCCGGGGAGCTCGTCGGCATCGTCAGCCGGGCCGACATCCTGCGCTCGGCCGCCTCCCTGGCCCCGGCGGCCGAAGCGTTGCCCCGGTTCACGGCCGGGCTCTTCCAACTGGCCCGGGACGTGATGTTCACGGACGTGCCCACGGTCGGCCCGGACGCGCCGCTTGCCGACGTGGTGGCCAAGATCGTGGCCTCGCCCCTGCGGCGGGTAGTGGTCGTAGACGCGGAGCGCAAGGTGCTCGGCATCGTGGTGGACGGCGAACTGCTGGCCCACTGCGGCCCGGGGCGAAAGCCCGGCATCCTGCGGGCCCTTTTCGGCTCCGGCGGCGACGAGGCCGTGGCCTGCCCGGCCGGCACGGCGGCCGAGGTCATGGAGCGCCGCGTCCACACCGTGCCGGAGGACGCCGCGCTCATGGACGTGCTGCAAAAGATGCTCTCCTGCCAGTGCAAGCGCCTGGCGGTGGTGGACGACGACGGCAGGCTCCTCGGCATGGTGGACCGCGACGCGATCCTGCGGGGCATCGCCGGGACGTGAGACGCTCCCGGGGGCGCGATTCCCCTTTGCCAAGGCGGCCGTTTCGCGGTAAGCCCCGGCTCGCCGGGCTCCGCCTTTTCCCGCGCCCGGCTTCCATCAAAAAAATCGCAAGGAGCAACACGCATGGAGCGCACCCTTTCCATCATCAAGCCCGACGCCGTTTCCCGCAACCTGTCCGGAGCCATCCTCAAGATGATCCAGGACGCGGGACTGAAAGTCGTGGCCATGAAGATGATCCAGCTTTCCAAGGCCGAGGCCGAGGGCTTCTACGCCGTGCACAAGGCGCGCCCGTTCTTCGGCAGCCTGGTGGACTTCATGATCTCCGGCCCGGTGGTCGTTTCCATCCTCGAAGGCGACGACGCCATCGCCCGCTACCGCAAGCTCATGGGCGCCACCAACCCGGCGGGCGCCGAGGAAGGCACCATCCGCAAGATCCACGCCCTGGACATCGAGAAGAACTCCGTCCACGGCTCCGACGCCCCGGAAACCGCCGCCTTCGAGACGTCCTACTTCTTCAGCGCCCTGGAAATGGTGGGCTAGGGCCATGGCCGCCGTCATCGGCTTTCTGGGCGCGGGGAACATGGGCGCGGCCATCATCGGCGGCCTCGCCGCCGTTCCCGACGTCTCGGCCATGGCCTACGACGTGGATGCGGCCAAGGTGGACGCCCTGGTCGCCGGCGAGCTGGCGCGAAAAGCCCCGACGCCCGAGGCCCTGGCGGCGGGCAGCGACTACTTGGTCCTTTGCGTCAAGCCGCAGTACCTGGCCGGGGCCATGGCGGACCTCGCGCCGCACCTCAAGCCCGACACAGTGGTCTGCTCCATCGTGGCCGGCGTGACCGTGGCCAGGCTGAAGTCGCTCACCGGCGGCAAATGCCCGGTGGTGCGCATCATGCCCAACACCCCGGCCCTGGTCGGCGCGGGCCAGTTCGCCCTGTGCCTGGACGACTCGGCCCTTTCCTGCGGGCAGAAGGCCTTCGTCGGGGAGCTTTTCGCCAAGCTCGGCCGCACCTACGTGCTGGAGGAGAAGCACTTCGACGCCTTCACGGGCCTGGCCGGCTCGGGTCCGGCCTACGTGCTCTACTTCATGGAGGCGCTCATCGAATCCGGCGTGCTCATGGGCTTTCCCCGGGACAAGGCCACGGACATCGTGACCGGCCTTTTCTCGGGCACGGCGAGGCTCGCGACCGAGACCGGGCAGCACCCGAGCGTGCTGCGCGAGATGGTGACCTCCCCCGCCGGCACCACCATCGAGGCGCTCATGCACCTCGACCGCAAGGCGGTGCGCGCCGCCATCATCGACGCGGCCGCAGCCTCGCGGGACCGCTCCAAGGCCCTCGGCGGCTGAGGCGGCCCCGTGCTCACGTCGCGACAATAAGCCCCCGCCGCGCATGGCGCGGCGGGGGCTTATTGTATCGTTTCGTCGTCGCGGTTAGACAGGTTTGACCACATTGGTGGCCTTGGGTCCCCGCTCGCCCTGGATGATGTCGAACTGGACGGTCTCACCCTCGCGCAGGGTGCGGAAGCCCTCGCCCTCGATGGAAGAGTAGTGGACGAACACGTCGTCCTCGCCCTCGCGCATGATGAAACCGTAGCCCTTCTTGTCGCTGAACCATTTCACGGTGCCTTCGAATCCCATACGTCTGCCCTCCTGAAAAAATCTTACTTTACTCCATAGCCTTACCGTCACAGAATCGTCAACAGAAAAACCACGTTTCTTCTATTTCCATCTTGTAAGCATATATCGCTATCCATGTGCTCCGCAAAACACCCTATGTCAAATCAGGCATGCAGCAAAATAGTGCGCAGAACAATAATTACGATCGCAACAATTCCTCCCGACAACAATACCAACCGGGCAAGACGTCCATAGCGCATGGCATTCCAGGGCGCGCCGGCCGGTCCCATGACGGGCTTCTGGACACGGACGCCGAAATACAGGGCCTCGCCGCCCATTGCTCCCCCGCACAGCCAAGCCGCCATAGCCATGGGCCAGCCGGCATTGGGGCTGGCGCTCTTGCCCGCATCCCGCCGCACGTCCCCAAGCGCCACGTTGGCGGGAAAGCCGAGCAGCCTTGCGGCCAACCACATGGAAAGCGCGGTCAGGCGCGCCGGCAGCCAGGCCAGGACGTCGTCGGCCCGGGCCGCGAAAAGGCCCAGACGGACGTAGCGCGGCGTGCGGTACCCCCACATGGAGTCGGCGGTGCTCACGGCCTTGTAGGCCCAGAGCCCGGCCGGCCCGGCCAGGGCCAGCCAGAAAAGCGGCGCCACGAAGCCGTCGTTGGCGTTCTCGGCCACGGACTCGGCCAGGGCGCGCCACAGGCCGTCCGCATCCAGGACGGACGTGTCCCGGCTGACCAGGCCGGCCACCACGGCGCGGGCGGCCTCGACGTCATTTGCGTTCAAAAACCGTGCCGCCCGGCGTCCTTCCCGCAGCAGCTGGCCCAGGGCCAGGCCGGCCCAGGCGAAATACAAGCCGAAGAGCCAGCCCACGGCTGGCAGGGCGCACAGCAGCAGGACGCAGCCCGCGCCGGCGACGGCCACGGCCAGGACCCCGGCCGCGCCGAAGGCCCGGCCACGCAGGCCCCAGGCGTCGGCCAGCCGATCCAGGAAGCCGTAGGCCGCGCCCATGGCCCGCACCGGATGCGGCCAGCCCGGCGGATCACCCAGCAGCAGGTCCAGGACCACGGCCAGGGCCAAAAGCAACGGTTCAGGCATGACGACATTCCTCACAGCCGCATCGGCTCCGTCCCACCCGCGACGGAACAGCGAACCTATCGGCGAATCTATCATTCGTGGATGAAAAGACAAGACCACTCGCCAAAAACGAGAGTCCCCCTTGCGGGGAGGTCCAGGAGGGGGTCACCCCCTCCTGGCCGCCGGAGGCTCTCCCCTACTCCACCTCAGGCGGCCGGCGCAGCTTCCTGGCGTAGCGGTCGAGTTCGCTCAGGACGCAGCCGCAGTAGGGCTGGCGGTAGACGCCCCACTCCCTGGACAGGGCCACGCCCTCGTCCCAATGGACGCGGAAGTCCCGGTAGAGGAAGGACACGCCGCGGGCCTCGGCCCGGGCCTGGCCCAGGGCGGCGAGCACGGCGTGGTCCTGGTACTTGCTGTAGAGAAGCGACGAGGTGAAGGCGTCGCAGCCGAGATCGGCCGCGGCCACGGCGGCAGCGTCCAGCCGCTCCTCCCAGCAGGGGGCGCAGCGCCCGGCCGGGTCGGCCAGGCTGCGGCGCAGGTGCGGCACGGGATCGTAGTCGCCAAAGCGCATGTCCACGCCGAGGATGGCCGCGACCCGGGCCGCGCCGTCGCGCCGGCGCAGGTATTCCATGGCCGGCTGGATGTTGGGGTTGAAAAAGAGGCCGACCACGTCGTAGCCGGCCTCCTTGAGGCGCAAAATGGGCGCGATGGCGCAGGGGCCGCAGCAGACGTGGAGAAGAATCCGCCCGGCCATGGCGCTACAGCGGGGCGATGACGATCTTTTTCTTGAATTCCTCTTCCATGGCCGACAGCCGCGCCCGCTTGAAATTGAGCAGGTACAGGGCGAGCTCCTCGCCCACCTTGGCCGTGACCGTCTCCTGGCCGCTGTCCTTGCGCATCTGGCGGTAGATGTCCTTGAGCACGGTCAGCGCCTGCCATTCGTGGTTGCGGCGCTGGCCCGAGCCCCGGCAGCAGGGGCAGGGCTCGGAGGTGATGGAGAGCGCCGAGGAGCCCAGGCGCTGGCGCACGATCTCGAGCAGCCCGAAGCGCGAGATGCGGCCCACGTCGGTGCGGGCCCGGTCGTTTTTAAACGCCGCCCGCAGGGTCTTTTCCACCTCGGCGACGTGCTTGCGGTCCTTCATCTCGATGAAGTCGATGACCACCTGGCCGCCGATGTCGCGAAGCCGCAGCTGCCGCGCCGCTTCCTCGGCCGCCTCCACGTTGGTTTTGAGCGCCATCTCGCGGAAATTCGATTCGCCGCCGATCTTGCCGGAGTTGATGTCCACGGCGGTGAGCGCCTCGGCGTGGTCGAAGACCAGCACCCCGCCGCTTGGCAGGGTGACCTCCCGGCCGTAGAGTTGCTCGATCTGCTTGCGCAGGTTGAAGCGGTCCCACAGCGGCACGTCCATGTCCGCATGCTGTTTGACTATGCCGGGACGGCGCGGATAGACCAGCGCCGCCATCTCGGCCACGCGCTCGGCGGTCTCGGGCTCGTCCACCCAGATCTCGCCCACCTCGTCGGTGAGGTAGTCGCGCACGGCCCGGGAGGACAGGTCAAGCTCCTGGTAGACCAGGCTCGGGTTGTCCGCCGTGGTGCCGCGCTGGCGCACCTCCTTCCACAGGCGCTTCAGGTACGACAGATCGCGCTCCAGCGACGTCTTGGACTGGGTCAGGGCGGCGGTGCGCACGATGATGCCCAGGCCCTCGTCGAGCTTGAGCCCGGCGATGGCCTCCTTGAGGCGCTTGCGCTCGGTCTCGTCCTCGATCTTGCGCGACACGCCCCGCTGCTCCCGGCCCGGGGTGAGCACGAAATAGCGGCCGGGCAACGACAGGTAGGTGGTCAGAAACGCGCCCTTGTGGCCGGTGGGCTCCTTGACGACCTGGACGAGCAACTCCTGGCCCTTTTTGAGCGCCTTCTGGATGGGCGGGTACTTGGGCCGGCGTTCGCCGGCGTGGACGGTCTGGTAGTATTCGGGGTGGACCTCGTCGATCTGCAGGAAGCCGTTGCGCTCCGCGCCGTAGTTGATGAAGGCGGCCTGCAGGGCGGGGTCGATGTTGTGGATCCTGCCCTTGTAGATGTGTCCCCGGGTCTTGGCCTGGTGGACCATCTCCACGTAGTACTCGACGAGCATGCCGTCCTCGGCCACGGCCACTTCGACCTGCTCTCCGGGCAGCACGCCGATGAACATCTTCTGCTTGCGTTTGTTTCCTCTGCTCATCGTCAAAAAGCTCCCTGCCTCCTGCGCGGTCGCGCCGGGGCGAAAAATGTTTTCCGGCTAGCCGGAATAGAAAATCTCCCGCCCCTCGACGCGCTGGCGCACCGCGCCGTCGCGCTCCAGGGCGTCAAGGGCCGCCTGCACGGCGTCGAGGGAATGGCCCAGGGCGGCGGCAAGGCCCCGGGCGGTCTGCGGGCGTCGTTTCACGGAGGCCAGGAGGCTCGGGCCCAGGTCGTCGTTGCGCCGGGCGGCCAGGGCGGTCGGGCCGTGCCCTTCGGTCGCGGGCTCCGGCGCAGGCGCGGGACTTGCGGCGGCGGGGCCGAGGGCCTGCCGGAAGCGGGCCAGGACCGGCTTGAGCACGGCCGTGGCCCCGGGATGGGCGCCGGGGCGCGAAAGGGTCACCACGTCGACCCGGTCGGGCGAAAGCTCCCGGCAGTAGTCCCGAAGCGCTTCGAGGTTCTCCTCGGAGTCGTTGATCCCATCGGCCAGCAGCACCTCGAGGCAAAGCGCGCCGCCGTAGCCGGCCCGGAAATCGAGCAGCCCACGGCGAAGCCCGCCAAGGTCCACGGCGGCGTGGGGACGGTTTAAGCGCGCGTACTCGGCCGCGACCAGCGTGTCCATGGAGGGCAGCACGATGTCGGCCGCCCCGAGGGCGGCCCGCACGTCGGGATCGGGCAGGAGGCTCGAATTGGTCAGCACGGCCACGGGCACGCCCGGAAAAAGTTCCTTGGCCCCGGCGATGATCTCGGCGCAGTCGCTGTTGAGCGTGGGCTCGCCGAGCCCGCCCAGGGTGACGGCGTCCGGCCGGCCGTGGCCGGCGGCCTTCCACCGCGCCAGCTCGGCCAGGATCTTCCCGGCCGGGACGTAGGGCTTGCGGGCCACGGTGAGGGCCTCGGTGGGGCCGGCCTCGCAGTAGAGGCAGTCGAACGAGCAGATCCTCGCGCCGAGCAGGTCGAGACCGAGCGACAAGCCGAGGCGGCCCGAAACGACGGGACCGAAAATGAAACGTGGGGCGTCCGTGGCGCGATCCTCCTTGTCGCGTCGCATGCGGCTTGACAGTCCGGCCCCGCCCGGGGACAAGGGCCGTCATCAAGCGAACCGGAGCGTACTGTGAAACAGGGCGATTTGATACTTCTGGTCTCTCCCAAGGGCAAGCGATATCTGCGGCGTTTCGAGCCGGGACTGGTGCTGCACACCCAGGAAGGCATGATCCGCTTCGAGGATGTGGACGCCGCCGGCTGCGGCGGCGCGGTGTCCACCCATCTCGGCCACGCCTTCCGCATCCTGCGCCCGTCCACCTACGACCTGGTCAAGGGCGTCAAGCGCTCCACCCAGATCATGTATCCCAAGGAGATCGGCTACGTCCTGCTCAAGCTCGGCATCGGCCCGGGCGTGCGGGTGGTGGAGGCCGGCAGCGGCTCCGGAGGCCTCACCCTGGCGCTCGCCTGGCACGTGGGCGAGACGGGCCGGGTCTATACCTTCGAGCGGCGCGAGGAGTTCTTCGCCCTGTCCGGCGAAAACCTCGACGCCGTGGGCCTGTCCGACCGGGTCAGCCGCTTCCGCCACGACATCGCCACGGGATTTCTCCCGGATGGCCGCATTCCCGGCGACCCCCTCACGGATCCTTCCGACGCCGACGCCCTGTTTCTCGACGTGCGCACGCCCTGGGACTACCTGGAAGGGGCGGCCGCCGTGGTGCGCCCGGGCGCGCCGGTGGGGTTCCTGCTGCCCACGGTCAACCAGATAAGCGAGCTCCTGGCCGCCCTGGAGCCCTCGCCCTTCGAGGACGTGGAGGTGCTCGAAATCCTGGTGCGCCGCTACAAACCCGTGCCCGAGCGGCTGCGACCCGAGGACCGCATGGTGGCCCACACGGGCTTTCTGGTCTTCGCCCGCCACGGCGGCCGGGACGTCTACCGCCGGCCGGAACCGCTCCCGCCGCCGCCTCCGGGACTGGTCCAGGCGGCTCCCGAGGCCGCCGGCACGACGGACGAGGACGCGCTGCCCGATTGACCTCGACCGAGGCAAGAGCTACTACTTCATACCATGCCCCATCTTGCGTCCAGCGCCGAAGCGCCCCGCGTCCTCAAGCGCCTCCTCGACCCCCTGACGCTGCTGCTCGGGATACCGGCGACCGTGCAGGCCTCGGCCGAGGAACCGGCCTGGCCCGACCCCGGACGCGAGGCCCACGTCATCCTGCACCGGGAATTCGCCGATCGCGGCCCTTGTCCGTTGCTGGAATCGAGCAAAACCATTCCCCTGGACGGCGGCCCGCCCACGACCCCCTGCCCTTTGGGGCTGACCGTGCGCCGCTTCGCCCTGCCGCTCGGCGAAGGGCGTACGGGGCTTTTGACCATCGGTCCGTATTTCAAACAACCCGAGGCGCGCCAGGCCCTGTTCGGGCACTCGGCCGCCGCCAACGCCGCCCTGGCTCTTTTGCCCTGCGTGCCGGCCGACCGCCACGACCTGCTCAAGACCTTCTACCGGGAGTTCGCCGCCTTCGCGGGCGCGGCCGCCAAGGCCGGCGCGGCCAAGCAGACCTTCCTGGCCAACATGAGCCATGAGTTGCGCACGCCCTTAAACGGCATCATGGGCATGCTGTCGCTGCTCCTGCAGGGCGAACTGCCCGAGCGCCACCGCCAGTTCCTGGATCTGGCCATGGACGCGTCCAACCAACTGCTCGGGGTCATCAACGACCTGCTGGAGATGACCAACATCTCCATGGGCAGGCTGGATCTGGCCGACGAACCTTTCGCCCTGCGCCAGGGTCTGGCGCCGCTTTTTGCCGCCTGCGCCGAGGACGCCGCCCGCCGGGGACTCGATTTTTCCGCCGTCGTGGCCGACGACGTGCCCGACGACCTGACCGGAGATCTGACCCGGCTGCGCCAGGTGCTGCTCAACCTCATCGGCAACGCCGTCAAGTTCACCCAGCACGGCTCGGTGGAGGTCCGCGTCTGCGCCGAACCGCCGGGGCCCGGGCAGGAGGGCGTGGTCCTCTGCTGTCGCGTGCGCGACACCGGCATCGGCATTCCCAAGGAAAAGCAGCAGCTCATCTTCGAAGGCTTCGCCATCGGCGAGGAGTTCCTCAACAAGCGCTACGCCAACAGCGGCCTGGGCCTGTCCATCTCCAAGGAGATCGCCGAGAAGATGAACGGCGGCCTGCGTCTTGAAAGCGCGCCGGGCATGGGCAGCGAATTCACCTTCACCGCCCGGCTGCGCCGGGCCGCGCCCGTCACGCCGGCGGCCTTCCGCTGCCACGGCGCGGTCATCGCCTGCGCCGAGGACGAGCCCGTGAACCAACTGCTCGTGCGCAGCATCCTGGAGGACCAGGGCTACGTCGCCCTGGTGGCCGACTCCGCCCGCAACCTTCTGGAGATCCTGGCCTCCACCCGGGTGGACATGGTGCTCATGGACATGCAGCTGCCCGAGGCCGACGGCCTTGAGCTGGCGGCGCGCATCCGTTCGGGCGGGCTTCCCTCGACCGAAGCGGACGTGCCCATCGTCGGCCTGTCGGCCCAGGCCCCGGCCGAGGAGCACGCCCGCTGGCAGGCGGCCGGTATCCGCGACCACATCGTCAAGCCCGTCACCCGGCAGCGGCTCCTCGACGCCGTCTCCCAAGCCCTTGCGGGGAGCCGGTCCACGGACGGCTTGAAATCCGAATCCGCCTAGGCTATAAGGCCCCTCTTTTTCCCGCCACGGGATTTTGCCTCCAAAGGAGACCCGTCATGACCCGCAAGGACCGCACCGAGGGCATCTATTCCCGCCGGGAAGTGCTCGACGAATCCGAACGCCGGCAGTACTACCAGATCCAGATCAAGGATCTGCTTTCCTACGCCTACCGGTATTCCGAGGACGTCAAGAAACGCTTCGACCGGGCCCAGTTCCAGGCTTCCAAGTTCAAGACCCTCTCGGACCTCAAGCACATTCCCATTCTCAAGAAGAAGGAACTCATCTTCCTCCAGTCCATGGGGCCGCGCCTGGGCGGCCTGCTCACCAAGGACATGGGCGAACTGCGCCGCATCTTCCTGTCTCCGGGACCCATCTTCGACCCCGAGGACCGCGAGGAGGACTACTGGGGCTGGACCGAGGGCTTCTACGCCTGCGGCTTCCGCTCCGGCGACCTGGTGCAGGTGACGTTCCCGTACCACATGACGCCGGCCGGCCTCATGTTCGAGGAGCCGCTCAAAAACCTCGGCTGCGCCGTGGTGCCCGCCGGCCCCGGCAACTCCGCCACCCAGCTCGAGATCATGCAGAAGCTGCGCGTGACGGGCTACGTCGGCACGCCGAGCTACCTCATGCACCTGGCCCAGAAGGGCGAGGAAATGGGCCTCAACCTCCGCAAGGACCTCTACCTCGAGGTGGCCTTCGTCACGGGCGAGAAATTCTCCGAGAAGCTGCGCGCCAACCTGGAAAAGAAGTTCGACGTCATCATGCGCCAGGGCTACGGCACGGCCGACGTGGGCTGCGTGGGCTACGAGTGCTTCCACAAGACCGGCCTGCACATCGCCAACCGCGCCTTCGTGGAGATCTGCCACCCCGACACCGGCATTCCCCTCAAGGACGGCGAAGTGGGCGAGATCGTGGTCACGGCCTTCAACAAGACGTATCCGCTGATCCGCCTGGCCACGGGCGACCTGTCGTACATCGAGCGCGCTCCCTGCCCGTGCGGGCGCACCTCGCCCCGCCTGGGCTCCATCGTCGGCCGCGTGGACACCACCGCCCGCATCAAGGGCATGTTCGTCTACCCGCACCAGGTCGAACAGGTCATCACCCGCTTCGAGGAGATCAAGCGCTGGCAGATCGAGGTCACCAACCCCGGCGGCATCGACGAGATGAACCTCATCGTCGAGGCCTCCAACTTCAAGCGCGAGGAAGACCTGCTCCACAAGTTCCGCGAGAAGATCAAGCTGCGCCCGAGCCTCACCGTGGTCGCGCCCGGCACCCTGCCGCCGCAGATCCGGCCCATCGAGGACAAGCGCAAGTGGGATTAGGCCACGACTGACCCCGAAACGACCATGCACGCGCCGCACGCCACACGCGCCGCTTCCAGGCGCGGCCGGGGCCGGGGACTCTCCCGGGCCCTGGCCGCGTTCGTGTTGGCCGCCCTGTTCGGGGCGACCCTTGGCGGCTGCGCCGGCAAGGCGGCGCTGTCCGGGGCGGGCCAGCCGCCCGTCGCGCCCGAATCCCTGCTGACCGCCGCAGGCGCGCCGCTTTCCCCGGCCGCCTTCGCCGCCGATTTCGCCCGCGCCGACTACATCCTCGTCGGCGAGGAGCACCCCAATCCCTGCGACCACCTGGCGCAGGCCGCCGTGATCCGCCGCCTGGCCGCGGCCGGCGTGCGCCCGGCCATCGGCCTGGAGATGGTCCCGGCCGACCGACAGGACGTGCTGGACGCCTTCCATTCCGGCAAGCTGGCCGTAGCCGACCTGCCCCACGCCCTCGACTGGGGGAGGACCTGGGGCTACCCCTTCGCGCTCTACGCGCCCATCTTCGAGGCGGCCCGGGAATACGGGCTGCCCGTCTTCGCCTTGAACGCCCCCGAGGGCCTGGCCCGCAAATCCGGCCGCCTGGGCCTCGACGGCCTTTCCCCGGCCGAGCGCGCCGCGCTCCCCGGCCAGGTCGTGCCGCCGGACCCGGCCCAGGTGGAAGAACTCAAGGAACTTTTCGCCAGCCACGCTGCCATGATGGAAAAGGCGGCCAAGGCCGCCAAGGACAAGGGCGGCAAGCCGGCCGGGAGGCCCAAGGCCCCTGCTCCGGCTCCGTCCGGCCGCGACCGCTTCGCCGGCTTCGTCGCGGTGCAGGCCCTGTGGGACACGCAGATGGCCCAGCGCGCTGTTTACGCCCGGGCGCTCACCGGCCGCCCGGTGGTCATCGTCGCCGGCGGCGGCCACGTGGAGCGCGGCTGGGGCATCGCCAAACGCCTGGCCGTCTTCGATCCCGGGGCGCGCATCGTCACGGTCATGCCCCACCGGGGCGGCGACGCGCCGGACGCGGCCCTGGCCGGATATTTCTACGCCTGCCCGGCCATGCACAAAAGCCGGCTCGGCATGACCCTTTCCCACGAGGCCCCGGCCAAGGGCCAGGCCGCGACCGGGCTTCTGGTCACGGCCGTCGTGCCGGACTCCCCGGCGGCCAAGGCGGGACTGCTCGCCGGCGACGCCGTGACCGCCGCCGGAAGCCATGCGGCGACAAGCCTCGCCGTCCTGCACACCGCCGCCATCGAGGCGGCCAAGGCCGGCGAGCCCCTGCGCCTGACCGTCCACCGTGCCGGCGAGACCCTGGAAATCGCCATTCCTCTCGACGTCCCGACCACGCCCAGGAAGTAGCCGTGCCCGAATTGCCCGAGGTGGAAACCATCGCCCGCGCCCTCGCGCCGGGCCTGCTCGGCCGCGCCGTGACGGGCCTGGACGTCCCGGACCCCAAGGTCCTGGCCGGCCCGCGCGCCAAGGCCGCTTTCGCCAAGGCTTTGGCCGGCCGCGCCATAACCGAGGTCTCGCGCCGGGCCAAGCTCCTGCTCGTGCGCCTCGGCCCCCGGCCCGGGAGCCCGGACGAGGCCCCGGCCGTCATCGCCTTTCATCTCAAGATGACCGGCCGCTTCCACATCGCCCCCCTGTCCGCGCCAGCGCCCGAGCGGGCCAGGCTCCTGCTGCGCCTTGACGACGGCAACGCGCTGGTCTTTTCCGACCTGCGCCGCTTCGGCACGGCCCGGGTCCTTTCCCCCGAGGCCTTGCGCGCCTGGGATTTCTACGCCTCCCTTGGCCCCGAGCCCTGGGACATGACGCCCGAGGCGTTCTGCGCCGCCCTTTCGGCCCGGTCTACCCGCGTCAAGGCGGCGCTCCTCGACCAGACGCTCATCGCCGGCATCGGCAACATCTACGCCGACGAGTCGCTCTTCGCCGCCGGCGTCCATCCCGAAACGCGCTGCCGCGACATCGCCCCCGAAAAGCGCCGAGCGCTGCTGGCCGCCGTCCAGTCGGTCATCATTCGGGCCATCGCCGCCGGCGGCAGCACCATCCGCGACTACCGCACCCCGGACGGGGTGGAGGGCGGCTTCCAGAACGAATTTTCGGTCTACGGCAAGGCCGGCGAACCCTGCCCGGCCTGCGGGCGCGCACTCGTCTCCGTCAAGGTGGCCGGCCGGACCTCGACCTTTTGCCCGCGCTGCCAAAAGTGAGTAGGACCTTTCCATGTCGCAACACGTGAGACAGATCGCCAAGGATGCCTCCATCGTCGGCGGCGCGACGCTTCTTTCGCGCATCCTCGGCTTTTTCCGGGACATGATCCTGGCCTACGTGCTCGGGGCGGGCATCGCCGCCGACGCCTTCTACGTGGCCTACCGGCTCCCCAACATGATGCGCCGGCTCTTCGCCGAGGGTTCCATGACCATGGCCTTCGTGCCGGTCTTCACCAAGCTGCGCGAAGAGGAAGGCGACGCGCGCGCCTTCGCCATGCCTCGGGCCGCCATGGTCTGGCTGCTCATCATCCTCGGCGTGCTCACCACCCTGGCCATCGTCTTCGCCCGGCCGCTGACGGCGCTGATCACCCCGGGCTTCACCGACGACCCCAAGCTCTTCGAGCTCACGGTGGAACTCACGCGCATCGTCTTCCCCTACATCCTCGAGATTTCGGCCGTGGCGCTTTGCATGGGCGTGCTCAACTCCTTCGGCCACTTCCTGGCCCCGGCCCTGGCCACCTCGGAGCTCAACACCATCATCATCATCGGCGCGGGCGTGGCCTGGCTCTTCGGCTTCGACGTGGCCCACACCCTGGCCTGGTCCGTGGTCATCGGCGGCCTGGGGCAGGTGTTCATGCAGCAGCCGCAACTGCGCAAGTTCGGCTTCACCTGGCGCGGCCCCTGGTCGCTGCGGGACAAGGGCGTGGTCCGCATGGGGCTTCTGATGCTCCCCACGGCCTTCGGCGCGGCGGTCTATCAGCTCAACATCGTGCTGGGGACGCTGCTGGCCTCCTACCTGCAGACCGGCAGCATCTCCTACCTCTACTACGCCGACCGGCTGGTGCAGTTTCCGCTGGGCGTCTTCGGCGTGGCCGTGGGCACGGTGGCCCTGCCGAGCCTGGCCAAGCTGGCCTCCTCGGGCCGGAACGGCGAATTCACGGACACGCTCAACGCTTCGCTTCGCCTGACGCTTTTCATCTGCCTGCCGGCGGCGGCGGGGCTCATCGCCCTGGCCGACCCCATGGTGCGCGTGCTCTTCGGCCGGGGGGCCTTCGGCGAGCATGCCGTGGCCGCGACCAGCGCCGCCCTGGTCGCCTACGGCGTGGGCCTGCCCGCCTTCGCCTGCGTGCGGCCGCTGTATTCCGCCTATTTCGCCCTGACCGACACCCGCACCCCGGCCGTGACCGCCGCCGTGTGCCTGGTGGTCTACGTCGCGGTCGGCTGGGCGCTGATGGGCCCCATGGCCCATGTGGGCCTGGCCCTGGCCACCTCGGTCTCGTCCTGGGTCAACGTGCTGGTGCTGGGCGTGGTCCTGCGCAAGAAGCTCGGCGGGTCGTGGTTTCGGCCCGGGCGCACCACGGTCGTCGGCACGCTCCTGAGTTGCGGCGTGGGCGCGGGGGCCTACGCCACGGCCGGCCGGCCGTACCTGTCGCTGGCGCTCATCGTCGTGTGGGCCGTGGCCTACATGGGCGCCGCCTCGGTCTTTCGCGTGGAGGAAGCCAGGCTGCTCTCGGATTTCGTACGCCGCCGGCTGCGGCGGCAATGACGGATGCCGGGGAGCCCCGGCATCCGGTTTATCGCCTTTGCGCCGCCAGGCGCGGCGCCCACTGCTCGCGCACGAACGTCTCCAGGCTCTCCCGCGCCGCGTCCTTAGCCGAATGCGGCGTCAGGGCGCGAAGCCGGCCGGAGTTGATGCCCGCGACCACTTCGAGCATCAGCCGGACGACGTTCCCGGCGCATCCCGCCTGCCGCAGGCGCTCCTCGAACGCCTCGGCGGACTCCATGGCATAGGGCAGCGCAGACCGCCCCAAGACCTGCCCGAGAAGGGAGGCCGCCTCGGTCATGTCGCCCGGGCGCGGCCCCTTGACCTCGCGCATCGCCTTTCCCGAGAAGTCCGACGCCAGCAGCGCGGCGGCCGCCGCGGTCCCCACATCCCGGGCGGCCACGAACGGAAGCGGCGTTTCGGGACGCAGGGGGCCGACCAGCGCGCCCTCCTCGATGGAAAGCGCATACAGGTTCTCCAGGAAATACCCGGCCCGAAGGGACAGAAGGTCGAGCCCGGGGATGCGGCCGAGGCGCTCCTCCAGCCGGCGCAGGCCCGCCACGGGTCCGTTTCCCTCGGGCAAATCCGCGCCCCAGCTGCTCAGAGCCACGGCCCGGGCCGTGTCCGACCGTTCGAGGGCCAGGCCCAGGTTTTCCACGAGCCTGTCCTGAAACCCCCGAAAATCCGGATGGTCGGGGATGTAGTTGGGCTGCAGCATGACATAGGCCGCGTCGGCCCCGGCAAAGGCCCGGGCCAGGCCCGGGGCGTCGAGGGGATCGACGACGCGGACCTCGGCCCCCCTGTCCGCCAATGGGGCCAGGCGCTCGGCGCTGCGGCCGAGCACGCGCACCCTGGCACCGTTATCCAGCAGATGCCGCGCCGCCGCGCTCCCCGTGCGGCTGGTCGCACCTGTAACGAGATAGGTCGTTTCCTTCATGGCGATAACCTCCTTGGCGAACCGTTTTCGCTTCGTGTTTCCATGCCCGGACAAGTAATGCCTCCAGGCGCGCCGGGCGATACCGGATCGCCGCAACTTCTTGCCTATTCGTATCAGGCGAATTACTTCATCCGGAAGGCGCACGGCAGCCGCCAGGACGTGACGTCGTCAAAGAGGCGCAACATGTCGCAAGAATTGAGGGAACTGATGACGTCCCTGGCCAGCCGCGAGGGAGACACGCCAAGCCTCCTGCCGGGGATCACCTTTTCGCGTCACAGCCGGCCCCAGCCACGCGCCCCGGCCATCTACCAGCCCGGCGTGGTCATTCTCGGCCAGGGGCGCAAGCGCGGCTTCCTCGGCTCGCAGGCCCATGTCTACGACCCGGACAACTACCTGGTGCTGGCCGTGCCCCTGCCCGCCGAATGCGAGGTGCTCGCCGCCCCGGACGGCCCCATGGTCTCCATGCGCCTGGACGTGGACGCCGGCATGGTCGCCGACCTCCTGCTGGCCATGGAGGGCGGCCGGCCCCAGCCCCTTCCCACGCCCCGGGGCGGCATCGCCCCGCCCCCCATGACCGGGGACGTGCGCGAGGCGGCGACGCGCCTGCTGCGCGCCCTGGCGTCGCCCATGGACGCCCGGGTGCTCGGCCCGGCCCTGGCCAGGGAGCTTTTGTACCGCGTCCTTCTCGGCGAGCAGGGCGGCATGCTGCGGGCCCTGGCCGCCGGGCAGGGGGATTTGGCCGGCATCGTCCGGCTGCTGCGCCGCATCCACGCCGACTACGCCGCCCCCCTGGACATCGGCGGCCTGGCCAGCCTGACCGACATGAGCCCGGCCACCCTGCACCGCCGCTTCAAGGCCGTGACCGCCGTCTCGCCCATGCAGTACGTCAAGGCCGTGCGGCTGCATAAGGCCCGGCTGCTGATGGTGGCCGACGGCCTGGGCGCGGCTGCGGCGGCCTCGCGCGTGGGCTATGAAAGCCCGTCGCAGTTCAGCCGCGAATACAAGCGCCTCTTCCGGGCGACCCCGGCCGAGGACGCGGCCAGGTGGCGCGCCAGCGGCCAGGCCCTGCCCTGACCGGGCGTTTGACCGGGCCGGCGCCTTCCGGTACCGTCATCATGAGCGCCCTCCGCGCGTTTCCGTCCCACAGGAGCCTTGCATGCCCCTTTTCACCGTGGAAAACCTGATCGCCTTCCTCACGCTTTCCGCCCTGGAGATCGTGCTCGGCATCGACAACATCGTCTTCATCGCCATCATCTCCAACGCCCTGCCGGCCGAGATGCAGTCCAAGGCGCGCCGCATCGGCCTGCTTCTGGCCATGGGCACCCGCATCCTGCTCCTGCTCGGCATCACCTGGATCATGGGGCTCACCGCGCCGCTTTTTTCGGTGCTCGGGCACGTGGTCACGGGCCGCGACATCGTGCTTCTGGCCGGCGGGCTCTTTCTCATCGCCAAGTCCACCTTCGAGATCCACGAGAAGATCGAGCCGCCAAGAGGCGGCGGGCCCCACGTGAAGAAGGCCCGGGGCTTCGGCGCGGCCGTGACCCAGATCGCGCTGCTCGACATCGTCTTTTCCCTGGATTCGGTCATCACGGCCGTGGGCATGTCCGGGGAGATCGCGGTCATGGTGGCGGCGGTGGTGGCGGCGGTGCTGGTCATGATGGTCTTCGCCGACCCCATCAGCCATTTCGTGTCGCGCCATCCCACCGTGCAGATGCTGGCCCTGTCCTTTCTCATCCTCATCGGCGTGTTCCTGGTGGCCGAGGGACTGGGGCGGCACATCGACCGGGGCTACATCTATTTCGCCATGGCCTTTTCCCTGCTGGTGGAACTGCTCAACATGCGGGCGCGCAAGGCGGGCAAGGAATGACGAAGCGGCCGCCCGGACGCGACTTGCGCCGGACGGCCGCTTCGGGAAATGGGACCGCGGGGGATGCTACCAGCCGTGCTGCTGCCGGCAGACGTTGTACCCGACGTTGCAGTTGTTGATGCACTGCGGCACGCCGGCGCACACCATCATGCAGTTCTGGTAGCTCCTGTCGCATCCTCTCCTGCCCCGCGGCGGGGGTGGCGGGGGCGGCGGCGGGGGCGGCATCCGGTTCGGCATGCACTGCCAATACTTGTTCGACCAGTGCGTGCCCGGCGGACATTGGGCGAAGGCGCACATGTCCGCCACGACCAGATTGGCGATCAACACGATGCACGCAATCATGGCCCAGCGCAAACTCGTTCGCATGCTCTCCTCCTTTCGGGGCGTTGCTCTTCCTATCCCATTCCTGCCCGGAAAGCACAACGGATTTCCGGGAGAAAGGCTCCTGTCGTCACGGACGGCGGCAAGGCGCGAGGCGGTCCTACGGCTTGCAACAAGCGCGCCCAACGCGCGCCCGGCTTTCATGATTCTCACGTTCCCGGGAGGCGGCCATGACCGTTGAGGAAGCCCGACGCCTTTTCCCGCGCGGTCTGGCCCAGCCGGAAGGCGGGTTCCGCTTCGGCGCGGACGCCCTGCTCCTGGCCTGCTTCGCCGCGCCTTCGCCCGGCCGGCGGGTGTTGGACCTCGGCACGGGCTGCGGCCCGGCGGGGCTGGGGCTGCTCCTCGCCCGAAACGACGACGCCAGCGCCGTGCTGGGCCTGGACAAGGACCCGGACATGGCCGCGGCGGCGACGGCCAACTCGCAGCTTCTGGGCCTCTCCGACCGCTTCACGGCGTTATGCCGCGACGTGCGGGAGATTCGCGACGCGCCCCAGGTCCCGGCCCAGGGCTTCGATCTGGTGCTGGCCAACCCGCCCTACCGCGACCCCTCTTCGGGCCGGCGGGCGGCCACGCCCGGCCGCGACGCGGCCCGGTTCGAAACCGACGGCGGCCTTCCCGCCTTCGCCGCCGCAACCGCCTACGCCCTGACCACCGGCGGCCTGCTGGCGCTGGTCCACCTGGCCGAACGCCTGGCCCACGTGGCCACGGCCCTGGCCGCCGCCGGCCTGGAAATCAAGCGCCTCCTGCCCGTGGCCCCCCGGCGCGAGGCCCAAGCCCGGCAGATGCTGGTCCTCGCCCGGCGCAACGGCCGGCCGGGACTGCGCCTGGACGCGCCCCTGGTCCTGTACGAAGGCACGGGCCAAGCCACGCGGCTTACGGCCGAAGCCCTGCGCTTTTGCCCCTTTCTCGCCTGCAACGCCGGGCAATGAAAAAAGGGGGACGCCCCCTCCGACGTCCCCCACATGCCGGTCCGGCGTTTCCCCATGTCGCGCCGAACGCTTGCGTCGCTCACTTCTTGCCGAAAAGCTTGTCCGGTTGCGGTTCCGGGTCGGTTGCCCCGACCACGGGCGCTGGATTGCGGCGCATGGCCATGCCCGCCTCGGCGAGCCTTGCCACCGCGCTTTGCGAGGCGACCACGGCGTTTTCCTTGACCACGCCCTTCTCACCGGCCGGAAGTCCCGGCGGATCGGTCACATACACGAGAGCCCCCAGCGCCGCCACCACCATGACGTACAGCAACCGCTTCATGACCTTCCCCCTTTGCTTTTGGCCGCCCGAGACGGCGTCCGCCCGCTTACCCTGCTCCATAAAAGCCAGAACCATGCCAATGCGAATACGCCGCAACCTCTTGACATCGCTGCTTGGCCGACCCGATCCGGCCTGCCGCTCCCAAAAAACAGGAACCAGCGCCAAGGAAATGACCATATTTCAGGAATCCTCCGAAGCCTCAGGCCGCCGTGGCTTCGTCCGGCAGAAACCGCGCCGCCAGGGCGTTTCGCGCCGTCACCAGGATATAGGCCACGGACAAAAGCACGATGGCTCCGGCGCAGGCCACCAGCTGGCCGTGGTCGATCATCATGGACCGGCACACCGAGGTCACGGCGATGTAGAGGATGTAGCGCAAGGGAAAATGGAAATTCTCCTCGAAGTACTTGATGATCATGAATACGAATTCCAAGGCCATGAACAGGTTGTAGGTATGGATCCAAAAGGCGTGCTCATCCCAGGAAACGGGCTGGACGATGATCATGCCGAGCATGATCATCTCCTTGACCCCGAAGATGAAGAGCAGCCCAGTGAGCGCCAACAGCAAGGTGCTGACGATCCGGCGCATGACGCCGATGCTGCCCATGGCCAGCCGGCAGTCGCTCGTCGCGGTGAGAAGTCCCATGACGTCCTCCTTTTCTGCGTCCCGGCATCGGGCCCGGCCTGTGCTCCGCTTTTTCCAGGCGTCTCCCCTCTACGTCCGGGCCGGATGGAATACACGCCGAAACGCGGATGATTCGGTGGCGCACAAAGGCGGTTCGGCAACGGTCCGTTGATCGGGAGCAATGCCGCAGACATGGGCGGCCGGTTGATTTTTTCCTTGTTTGATCGCATGTTGCTTCATGCGTCAAATGCTTCGGCCCCTTGCCGTCCTGCTCGTCGCGGCGGCCGCGACCCTGGCCCCGGAGGCCCTCATGGCCGACACGACCGTCCTGGACCGGCCGGCCATCGCCGCCCGGCTCTTCCATCCCCGGCCCGAGCCCGCCCCGGCCCGGCAAAGCCGCGACCGCTTCGCCGCCGCCCCGGACGGCACGCGGCTTCACCTGCGCGAGCACATCAGTGACGCGTCCTTTGCCACGCTGCTCCTTTTCCACGGCAACGGCGAGATCGCCTCGGACTACGACGACCTGGCCCCGCTCCTCGCCGGGCTTCGGCTCAATCTGGTGGTGGCGGAATTTCGCGGCTACGGCCTGTCCGAGGGCGAACCCACGGCCTCCAGGCTCGCTTCGGACGCGGACGCGGCCTTCGGTTTCGTGAAGGCGCGGCTCGAGGCCGCCGGCGCGTCGCCGAGGCTCATCGTCATGGGCCGGTCGCTCGGCAGCGCCTGCGCCCTGTCCCTGGCCGCCTCGCACCCGGGGGGGGTGGACGGGCTGGTCGTCGAAAGCGGCTTCGCCGGCACGCTGGCGCTTTTGCGTGTGCTCGGCCTCGACGCCCGGGCCTACGGCATCACGGAAGCGGACGGTTTCGGCAACCTGGAGCACGTCCGCAGCTACGCCGGGCCGACGCTTTTCATCCACGGCGCGCGAGACGACCTCATCGCCCCGGGTGAAGCCAGGGCGCTCTACGCCGCCTCGCCCTCGGCCCAAAAGGCCCTGCTCCTCATCCCCGGGGCCGGGCACAACGACCTCTTTTTCGTCGGCCGGGAGCGCTATCTCGACGCCCTGGCGAGGCTGGCGACCCTGGCGACGGGCGCGGAAAGAAAATGAGCCTTTGCCCGGCCGGGCACGGGTGTCGTGGACCAAAGCCGATCACGGTCGACGCGCGGCGCTCCCCGGCGACCCGTGACACGCAGACCGGAGGAAAGCCCATGCGCCTACGCCAGGCCGAGGAATCGGATTATCCCGGCATCATCGCCGTGCTCGACGATTGGTGGAACGAACGCAAGATGACGGACATGCTGCCCCGGCTTTTCTTCAAGCATTTCCGGGACACGAGCTTCGTGGCCGAGGAGGCGGGAAGCGCGGTCGGCTTTCTTATCGGCTTCGTCTCCCGGACGGACCCGAGGCAGGCCTACGTGCACTTCATGGGGGTGCACCCGGACCGCAGGCGACAGGGGCTGGCCAGCGCCCTGTACGGGCGCTTTTTCGAGACCGTGGCAAGCCTCGGCTGCCGGGAGGTGCACTGCGTCACCTCGCCGGCCAACGCAAATTCCATCGCCTTCCACACCCGCCTCGGTTTCGCCGTCGAAGCAGGCGACAAGGTCGTGGACGGCCAGGCCGTCCACGGCGACTACGACGGCCCGGGCGAGGACCGGGTGCTCTTCGTGAAGCGGATCGTTGCGGAGAACTCCTAGAAGACCTCGGCTTCGAACCACAGGAGCGTCGTGCCCGGCTCGCGCCAGCAGCCGGGCTCCAGGCCGGCCTTGCGGCAGGTCTGGTCGAGGAAGGCCTCGCGGTCCCATCCCCACTCCACCGGCACCTGGGGCAAGAGCAGGCCCGACCGACCGCCCCGGCGCACGAGCAGCCCATGGCGGCCTACCGTGACCTGGGACGCGTCCGGACAGGGCGTCAGGGGGCTTAAAACCGAGATCTCCACCGCCAGCTGGTCGAATTCCTGGCGGGAAAGCGGCGGGAAGCGCGGATCGCCGAAGGCGGCCGCCTCGGCCATTTCGGCGATGGTCTCGTAAAGGGGCGCATCGCCCACGATGTGGCCGATGCAGCCGCGCAGCCGGCCGCGCAAGGTCAGGGTGACGAACGCGCCGTGGGGCTCGCGCAGCACGTCGGAAGGCGGCTCGGGCAGGGCCGCCTTGCGCCCGGCGAGCCTCGCCGCGATGCGCAGGCGCACGAGGTCCTTGAGGTAGTCCTTTTCCTGGTCCGTCAAGGCGAAGCGGAAGGCGTCCATAAGGCCTCCTTGGGTTGCGGCCGAAACGACTATCCCCTGGCCTCGCGACAGCATTCGCCGAGCAGGCCGTAGAACTCGCCGGTCATGGCCTGCATGAGGAAATGGCAGTCCGTGGGAAACGGCCGCGTCGTCACGCCGATTTCCTGCAGAAAGGCCAGGGTTTCCGGGGCCACGTCCCGGCCGTGGGCGTAGATTGCCGGCACGGACAGCTTCGAGAGCGCCTCGCCGGCGGCATGGCTCCATTTGCCGGGCAACGCCTTGGCCGTGCGGCGCACGGCGAGCACCGTCTGGAGGAACGCCTCCTGGCCGCAGAAGCGCAACGACGCGTAGTAATGGCGGCAAAAGGGGAAGCGCCCCAGGTAGTCGCGAAAGATCACCTGCTCCCGAAACTCCTTGTACCACTCCGGGAAACGGCCCGACAGCCGGGCCGCCTCGGCGTGGGCCGTGACGAAGGAGCCGAACCGGGTGACCGAGGCCTCGGCCAGGATGAGCCGCCCCACCTCGCCCGGCGGGGCGTCGCGACAGAAGTAGATGGCCGGGATGCCGCCCACGGAATGCCCGACCAGGAGCAGCGGCGACGGGCGCAGGCCATGAGCGTCGGCCAGGTGGTCGATGACGGCCCGCAGCCTTGCGGCGCTGGCCTCCATGGAGTAGTCTCGACACCCGGGGCTTGCGCCGTGGCCGGCCATGTCCCAGACCACGATGCTCGCCCCGTCGAGGTAGCGCGTCTCGAAGGCGTCCTCGAAAGCCAGGTGCGAATCGCCGAGGCCATGCAGGCAGATCACGGCCGGCGCACGCCCCAGGGCGATCCTGGCCCGAACGAACGCCATGCCGTCTCCGGTCGGCACGAGGATGTCCAGCACGTCCCCGTCCCCACGCCTGCCCGCTGCAACGAATTTCGCCATATTCTTGACCGCGACCCCTCGATCCCTGTAACTCTACCCGTAATCGTCGCGATTCGCCAGCAGCAGCCAGGGCGCCTCGCGCACGGGCCACTCTCACCCTTACACACGCGGACGGTTCGCATGAAACTGACGATTTCGGCCAGACTGGGATTGGGGTTCGGGCTTGTGCTGGCGGCCATGGCCACGGGCACGCTGCTGCTCTCGGCCTCCCTTGACGAAGTGCGCCGCCAGGCGACGCGCATTCACGACGAAACCCTGCCCATGGCGGACGTGGCGGCGCGCATGCAGTTCGAGTCCGTCAACGTGCAGCAGTTCCTCACCGACGTTTCCGCCACGGGCGAAGAGGACGGGTTCGGCGAGGCCGAGAAGGCGGCCCGGACCTTTCGCCAGGGCGCGACGCAATTCCTGGAGGTGGCGCGACGACGCGACGACGCGGCCATGCGCCGGGAAATCGAGGCCATCGCCGCGGACTTCGAGGCCATGTACGAAGTCGGCCTACGCATGGCCAAGGTCTACATCAAGGACGGCCGCGAAGCCGGCAACGCCCTCATGGAGGACTTCGACAAGCGCACCGAGGCCCTTTCCGAGCGCATCAATCCCCTCAAGGAAGGCCAGTTCGCGGCCACCGGCGCGCAGGTGACGGCAGTGGTCGAAGCCCTGGCCTCGGACCTCAAGCTGCAATACCTGCTCTTGGCGATTTCCCTGGCCATCGGCGCGACCACGGCCTGGCTGGTGTCGCGCGGGATCCTGCGCCAGCTCGGGGCCGAGCCCGAGGCCGTGGCCCACCTGGCCCGGGAGGTGGCGGCCGGTCGTTTCGAAAACGTCCAGCTCGCCTGCAAGGCCAAGCGCCACGACTGCGGCGTCATGGCGGCCATGACCGAAATGGCCGAGAAGCTGCGCCGCTCCTTCGAGGCCATCGAGGCAGAGAGGAAAGCCGCCGAAGCCCGGCGCGAGGAAGCCGAGACCAGCCGCCGCGAGGCCGAACAAGCCACGACCCGGGCCGAACGCGCCCGCCTCGAAGGCATGGCCGAGGCGGCGGCGAGGCTCGAGGACCTGGCCGACGTGGTGGCCCGGGCCGGCAACGCCCTGACCGACCGCGTGGCCCAGGTGTCCGGCGGCTCAAGGCGGCAGCACGACCGCACGGCCGTCACGGCCACGGCCATGGAGGAATTGAGCTCCATGGTCGTGGAGGTGGCCCACAACGCCGGCCGGGCCACGGAAAGCGCCCAGGCCGCCCGGGAAGGCGCCCGCCAGGGGCTCACCGCCACGGACGAGGTCACCCGCTCCATCGACCAGGTCCGGGAGCTTTCCGTGGGCCTCAAGGCCAGCCTCGACGCCCTGGGCGAGCGGGCCAAGGGCATCTCGGCCATCATGGGCGTCATCTCCGACATCGCCGACCAGACCAACCTGCTGGCGCTCAACGCCGCCATCGAGGCGGCAAGGGCCGGCGAGGCCGGGCGCGGCTTCGCCGTGGTCGCCGACGAGGTGAGAAAGCTGGCCGAAAAGACCATGCAGGCCACGGGCGAGGTGGCCTCGGTGGTGTCCGCCATCGACGGCGCGGTGCGGGAAAACGTGGCCGGCATGGACGCGGCCGTTTCCGCCGTGGCCGCGACCACGGAGCTGGCCGGAAAATCGGGCGAGTCCCTGCGCCACATCGTGGCCATGACCGAGAAGACCACCGAGGAGATCCGGCTCATCGCCACGGCCACGGACCAGCAGACGGCGGCCTCGGACGAGATCAACCGCGCCCTGGCCGACATCAGCCTCGTGTCCGAGGAGACGGCCCGGGGCATGGACGACGCCCAGGAGGAGCTCGACCGCCTCTCCCAGTCGGCGGCCAGACTGGCGGGCCTCATCGAGGACCTGCACGGCCAGACGCCCCAGACCCTGTCCCGCTGACCGGCGCCGAGGGCCGCATCCCGGAACGGTTCGCCAATATACTGAAAAAAACAAGGCATATAGCAATGTGGTCCTCGGACCAAGCTAGGCTTATTCGAGGACTCGACCCAAGCCCATGAAAAAAGCCCGGAGCGCGCCGACGCTCCGGGCTTTTCTCGCGAACGGGAAAGCGTCTACAGCACGCCGCGTTCGTTGAAGAACGGGCCGTATTTCTTGTCCGTGCCCTTGATGTGGCCGACGAGCCAGTTCTTGAGGAAGTTCATGACCTCGGTGGTCAGAGCGGCCCGGTTGGCGCGGAAATCGTTGCCGAAGGCGATGACCTGGTCCACGAACTTCTCGTGCTCCTTGCGGTGGTTGAGATAGCCCGGGTACTTGTGCTTCTCCATGAGCTTCTCCTCGAAGCCGAAGTGCTCCACCGCGTACTCCTCCAGCTCGCGCAGGATCGGCTCCACATGATCCTTGCCCTTGCCCGAGCGCATGGCCTCGTGCAGGTCGCAGATCATCTGCACGAGCTTTTGGTGCTGTTCGTCGATGTCCTTGATGTTCACGGCCAGGGACTGGTCCCATTGGAGGATGGCGCTGCCGATGGAGCAGGCCTTGGACCCGCCGTTGCCGGCGGCCGCCTTGGCCGGGGCGGAGCGGGACGGCGGCGTCGCGGCCGCCCTGGCGGACGACGGGGCCGGCAGCGCCTTGGGCCTGGCCGCCGGGAGCGGCCTGGCCTTGACCGGAGCGCGCGTTCCCGCCGGCAACGGCTTGGCCGCCGGGCGCGAGGCCGGCAGCGGCGTCCGGGGCACGGCGGTCACGGCGCGCGCCGCGGCCGAGACCACGCGGCGGGTCGTCCCCTCCTCGCCGGTCATGCGGCGGATGACGTCGTCGAGCTCCCCGGCCAGGGACGAAAGGGCGGTCAGGGCGGCGATGGCGGTTTCCATGCCGCCTGCGGTCTCTCCGGCGATGTGGTTGACCTCTTCCACGGCCCGGTTGATCTCTTCCGAGGTGGCGGACTGTTCCTCCGAGGCCGTGGCGATGGACTCGACCTGGGAGGCGGTGGTTTCCACGATGCCGACGATCTCGTCCATGAACCGGCCCGAGGCGGCGGCGGCCTGCGTGCTTTCCTCGATGCCGGAGGCGGCGGATTCCACGGCGGCGATGTTTTCCCGGGCCTGGCCCTGGATGGAGGCCACGGCGTCGCCGACCTCCTTGGTGGCGGTCATGGTCTTTTCAGCGAGCTTTCTGACCTCGTCGGCGACCACGGCGAAGCCGCGCCCGGCCTCGCCGGCCCTTGCCGCCTCGATGGCGGCGTTTAAGGCCAGCAGGTTGGTCTGATCGGCGATGTCGGAAATGACGTTCATGATGTGGCCGATGTTGTCGGCCTTTTGTCCCAGAAGCGTCATGGACTCCTTGAGCTCCAGGATGCGCTGGCGGATGTTCTCGATGGAGGTCACGGCCGAGCGCACGCCCTCGGCCCCGGTGATGGCCTTGGCCTTGGCCCCGTCGGCGCTGGAGGCGGCCGAAGCGGCGTTCCTGGCCACCTCGAGCACGGTGGCGTTCATCTCTTCCATGGCCGTGGCCGTCTCGATCATGCGGTCGCGCTGGTGGCTCGCGCCGTCGGCCACCTGCCGGGCCTCGGCGAGCAGGTTGCCCGAGGCGTCCATCATGGATTCGGACACGCCCCGCGCCTTGCCGGCGGCCTCGGACATCTTGGCCAGGAGCTCCTGGCCCCGCGCCTCCTGTTCCCGGGCGGTTTCGAGGGCCTTCTCGGCCTCTACGGCGTGTTCCTCGGCCTCGACCCCCTTCTTGCGCGCCTCGGCCATGTTCGCCTCGATCGCCGTCACCATGCGGGACAGGGAGTCGCGCAGCTCCGCCAGTTCCGGCGGGTAGTCGCCCTTGGGCGCGACCTTGAGGTCACCGCCGGCCACGGCCGTGGCGAATTCGCGCAGCCGGGCCAGGGGCCGGTTGAGGGTGCGGCCAAGCGTCGCCAGCACCAGGAAGAAAATCACCGCGCCAACGGCCAGGCAGATGACCTCGATAGTCATGAGCCGGCCGAGATCGCTCTGGTCCTCGCGCAGCACTTCGTCCAGGGCCTTGTCCAGCGCGCCCGTCAGCTTCCCGGAGGAGGCCATGACGTTTTCCAGGGCCGCGTCGTCGAACTTGCCCGACAAGGCATCGACGGACGCGGCGAACACCTTGATCAGCTGGCTGGCGTCGGCGTACAGGGCCGCGGCCTCGGGTTCGGGCTCCTCGATATGAAAGGTCTTGGAACCAGCCGAAAAATCGCCGCCCTTGGCCAACACCGCCGCGGCCCGGTCCATGGTCTCGAACCGGGGGCGGAAGGCGGCGGACCAGGCGGAAGCGTCCTTGGCGGCCGCGTTCTGGCGCGCCTTGACCACGGCGTCCTTGGCGATCTGATGCACCATGTCACGCTGCATGGCCGTCAAGGCGACGGTCTGGCCGTCGGCCTTCTGATCCGAGTAGACGCGCCAGGTGGGCACGAACATGAGACAGCTCAAAAGGAACATGACGCCAAGCGAGCAGAGGATCTGCAATCGGATGCTCATCGACGGTACTCCTTGAGCCCCGGCCGCAGAGCGGCTCCCTGACTGTCCGCCGGGGCTTCGTCGTTCCAGCACGAGGCCCCCGGGGAAGTCAATGGACATTTTCGTCATCGGAAAAGTGCGCTTCCTGCCGCAAGGATGGCCTCGAGCTCGGCGTCGCGAAGGGAGAGCCGCTTGCGCAGCCGCGCGATCTCGACGCCCGGGTCGAACAGCGGATAATCGCTGCCGAAGAGGATGCGCTCGCGGGGATGGGCGGCCACGATGCGGGAGAGCGTGTCGTCGTCGATGAAGGCCATGGTGCTCGACGTGTCGATGTACACGTCCTTGCCGGCCAGATGCTCCAGCACGTATTGCCAGTGCAGGTAGCCGCCCATGTGGGCGGCGATCACCGTAAGTTTGGGGAAGTCGCGCAGGATGGCCGCGACCTTGGCCGGGCAGGAATTGTTCTCCTCGGGCGGCAGCCGGTCGCCCACGTGCAGCATGACCGTGAAGCGGCCGGACAGGGCCTCGAAGATGGGCCAGAGCCGGTGGTCGTCCAGGCGGAAGCCCTGGAAGTCGGCGTGGAACTTGATGCCCTTGATGCCGTTGCGCCACAGCCGCTCGAGCTCGCGCTCGAAATCCGGGAAATCCGGGTGCAGCGTGCCGAAGGAGATGATGGCCGGGTTCTCGCGGTGGATGCGGATGGCCCAGTTGTTGGCCGGCACGACCTGCGCCGGGGCCGTGGCCGCGTTGTGGACCACCACCTTGTCGAGGCCGGCCGCTTTGGCCCGGGCGAGCAGGTCGTCGATCTGCCCGGTGCCCACGGGGGGGATGCCGTAGTGCCCTTCGAGCTGGGCCAGGACCTTGTCCGCGATCTTCGGATGATAGGCGTGCGTGTGGATGTCGATGAACATGGTGCCTGATGCGAGGGAGAAGGTTAAGCGGTGAAAAGCGCCCGCAGCCAGTCCGGCACGGCCATGGGCCGGCCGCTTGGCGCGGTGCAGGCATGGAGCGTCTCGCCCGCGGCCAGGAGCACGGAGCCTTCGGGGGGGCCGTAGAGCTGGTAGGCGAAGGCGATGGAGGCGCGGCCCCAGGCGCTCACGGCGGTGCGCACCACGACCTCGTCGTCGTAATGCGCCGGCCGCAGGTAGCGCACGGCCAGGTCGCGCACGGGCAGCCACACTCCGCGCGCCTCGACCTCGGCGTAGCTCATGCCGCGCTCCCGGATGAAATGGCCCCTGCCCCGCTCGAACCAGTGGGGATAGTGCCCGTAATAGGCGTAGCCCATGCGGTCGGTCTCGCCGTAGGAGACCGTCAGCGCCAGCCGGGAATCGGGCGAGGGAAACTCCTCGGGCTTGAGGAAAAGCGCCATGACCGTCCGCCTAGTCGTTGCCGTTTCCGGCCCAGGCCGCGGCCCGGGGCAGCAGGGCATGTCCCGGGGCGACGACGAGGCCGGTTTTCGCCGCCTCGCGTTCGCTGAAGGCGGCCACGCCCGAGGGCGTTACCCCCTGCTTCCAGAAAAGAAAAGGCACGGGGTCGGCCGTGTGCGTGCGGATGGCGATGGGCGTGGGGTGGTCGCAGGCGATCAGGAACGCCGCCTCGTCCCCGAGCGCCGCCAGCATGGGCGCGACCACCCGGGCGTCGAACCGGGCCACGGCCTCGGTCTTGGCCGCGGCGTCGCCGCCGTGGCCGCACTCGTCCGGGGCCTCGACATGGACGAAGACGAAATCGCCGTCTTTTAAAAATTCCAGCGCCGCCGCCACCTTGCCCTCGTAGTTGGTGTCGAGCAGCCCCGTGGCCCCGGGCACGTCCAAAACGGCCATGCCGGCGGCCCTCCCCAGGCCCTTGACCAGGTCCACGGCCGAAACCACCGCCCCGCGAAGGCCGAAGGCGGCGCGGAAATCGGGCAGCGTCAGCGCCCGGCCCTGGCCCCAGGGCCACACGGCGTTGGCCTTGCTCGGGTTGTCCGGGCCGGCGAGGATCTCCGCCGCCCGGCGCACGAAGTCCCACAGGGCCGGGGCGCGGCGCATTTCGGCCAGGTCCGGGGCGATGCCCCGGTCCGTGATGTCGTGGGGGGGGCGCACGGCCAGCCCCGCCTCCTCCCTTCCGGCCGCGCCCCGGGCAACGAGCAGGTGGCGGTACTGCACGCCCGGATAAAGCGCGTACCCTTCGGGCAGGCATTCCCGGGCCAGGCGCTCTACCAGCCGCGTGGACGCCTCCGTGGCGATGTGCCCGGCGGAATAGTCGCGCATGAGCCCGTCGTCGGAAAATTCGCTCACCGTCACGGTGTTGAGCCGAAAGACCACGTCGTCGCCGGCCAGGGCGAGCCCCACGGCCGCCGCCTCGATGGGGCCGCGCCCGGTGTGGTGGGCGGCCGGGTCGAAGCCGAGCAGGGACATGTTGGCCACGTCCGAGCCCGGGGCCATGCCCTGGGGAACGGTGCGGCAAAGCCCGACCCGCCCTTCCCGGGCCAGGCGGTCCATGACGGGCGTATCCGCCGCCTCCATGGGCGTCCTGCCGCCCAGGGCCGCGACGGGCAGGTCGCCCATGCCGTCGGCGATGAGGAAAACGAGTTTGGACAAGAAGAGCCTCCGGCGGCCAGAGGGAAACTTTTTGGAAAAAGTTTCCCTCTGGACTCCCTTCAAAAACTTTTAATGGGGGGGCAATTGCACCCGGCGCTTGTTCCCCTCGGGGCAGAAGTATTCCAGGTGGCGGGCGGTGGCTTGGGCCACGGGCTCGCCGAAAAAGCGCGCGATCAGGCGCAGGCCGAGGTCGATGCCGGCGCTGATGCCGGCGCTGGTGACCACGTCGCCGTCCTCCACCACATGCTGGTCGCTTACGACCGTGACGTCGGGGTAGGAGGCGCGCATCCAGTCGAGGGAGCGCCAATGAGTGGTCGCCCGCCGGCCGGCGAGCAACCCCGCCTTGCCGAGCAGCATGGAGCCGGTGCACACGCCGGCCACGGTCCCGGCCCTCGCCCCCGTGTCCCTGATCCAGCCGACGAGCGCCTCGTCGTCAAGGGCGGCGCGTACGCCCCAGCCGCCCGGAACGAGCAGCACGTCCGGCGCGGGGCAGTCGCCGAGCGTCACGTCGGGCAGAAAGCGCGCCCCGTTGGCGCTGGCCACGGGATCGACGTTCGCCGCCGCGAGCCGGACGCGAAAAGGCGACGGCTCCTCGCGCCGCTTCGCCTCGTCCAGGCGGCAGGCGGACAGGGCCTCGTAGGGGCCGCAGAAATCGAGCAGCTCCACATCCGGAAACACCAGGATCGCCACCTCGATGCGCCGTCCGTCCATAGACTCGCCTTTCCCCTCTCCAGCGAAAAACCGGCTTGCGCCGGCCCTTGCTGTCCCAATTCATACCTCCCCCCTTGCGGGGTGGTCCAGGAGGGGCACTGCCCCTCCTGGCCGCCGGAGGCATTCTTTTATTCTTTTCTTCTTCCCTTCCCTACAACACCCGGAAATGCACCGTTCCCGGCTTGATGAAGGGCATGTCCACCGCGTCTTCGAGCACGCCCCGGATGGCGCGTTCCGTGGCTTCGTGGGTGAGGAACACGATGGGCACGTAGCCGTCCTCGGGCTCGCCCTTCTGCACGGCCTGGCGGATGCTCACGCCATGCACGCCCATGGACTTGGAGATGGCCGCCATGACCCCGGGCTGGTCCTTGACCGTGAAATGGATGTAGTGCGGGCACACGGCGTCGTCGAGGTCGAGGACGTCGGCGTCGGGCAAGGGCTCGGCGACGAAGCCGGTGTTGTTGGGCGTCATGCCGGCCCGGGACAGGGCCATGATGTCGGCCAGCACGGCGCTGCCCGTGGGCAGGTCGCCCGCGCCCCGGCCGTGCAGCAGGATGGAGCCGGCGGCGTCGCCCTCCACGCGCACGGCGTTGTAGGCCCCCTTGACGCTGGCCAGCAGGAAGTCCTGGTGCACGAGCATGGGGCACACGCCGGCCACGAGCTTGCCGTCGGCCTCGTGGACCTGGCCGATGAGCTTGATGGTGTAGCCGAACTCGCCGGCGAAGCGGATGTCCTCGGGGGTGACGCGGGTGATGCCTTCGACGAACAGCCGCGACAGCGGGAGGTTGCGGCCGTAGGCCAGGCGGATGAGCAGGATGAGCTTGTGGGCGGCGTCGAGGCCCTCGATGTCCAGCGTGGGGTCGGCCTCGGCGTAACCCAGCTCCTGGGCCTTGCGCAACGCGTCGGCGAAGGGCAGGCCCTTGTCGCTCATGCTGCTGAGGATATAGTTGGCCGTGCCGTTCAGGATGCCGATGATGCTCTTGATGCGGTTGCCGGCCAGAGACTCCTTGAGGGTCTCGACGATGGGGATGGCCCCGGCGCAGCTGGCCTCGTAGTAGAGCCCGAGGCCCTTTGCGGCGGCCAGGGCGAAGAGTTCCGGCCCGCGCTCGGCGAGCAGGGCCTTGTTGGCCGTGACCACGTGCTTGCCGGCACAAAGGGCCTTGTGGATGAGCGCAAAGGCTGCGTCGATGCCGCCCATGAGCTCGACCACGATGTCGATGTCCGGATCGGCCACTAGGTCGGCGGGATCGGCGGTCAGGGCGACGCCGGCGGGCAGGGTCACGGCGCGCGGCTTGGCAAGGTCGCGCACGAGGACCTTGCGCACGACGAGACCGCGCCCCAGACGCCGCCTGATCCAGTCGGCGTTGCGCTCCAGGATGGCCACGAGGCCGGACCCGACGGTGCCGAGTCCGGCCAGTCCGATACGAACGGGGGCGTCGCTTGCGGCGTTCATCCGGAAAGCACCTTTTTTATGCCGCGCATGGCCTGGTTGATGCGATGGCGGTTTTCCACCAGGGCGAAGCGGACGTGGTTGTCGCCGAAATGGCCGAAGCCGAGTCCCGGCGAGACGGCGACGCCGGCCTCGCGCAGGAGCAGCTTGGAGAATTCCACCGACTTGAGGTGGGCGAATTCCTCCGGGATCTTGGCCCAGACGAACATGGTGGCCAGGGGCGCGGGCACGTCCCAGCCGGCCCGGCTGAGGCCCTCGATAAGCGCGTCGCGGCGATCCTGGTGGACGTCCATGATCTCGCGCACGCACTCCTGCGGGCCGTTCAGGGCCACGGTGGCGGCGATCTGGATGGGCTGGAAGATGCCGTAGTCGAGATAGCTTTTGATGCGGGTCAGGGCGTGGACCATCTCCGGGTTGCCGCAGCAGAATCCCACGCGCCAGCCGGCCATGGAGTAGCTCTTGGTCAGCGAGAAGAACTCCACGCCCACGTCCTTGGCCCCCTTGGCCTGGAGGAAGCTCGGCGGCTGGTAGCCGTCGAAGCCGAAGTCGGCGTAGGCGAAGTCGTGGATCACCATGATGTCGTGTTCCTTGGCGAAATCCACGATGCGCTGAAAGAAGGCGACATCGACCGTGGCCGTGGTCGGGTTGTGCGGAAAGGAGATGATGAGCAGCTTGGGCTGGGGCCAGGTCTGTCTGGTGGCGGCCAGCAGGTCCTCGATGAAGTCGCGGTCGCAGCTGATGGGGATGCGTCGCACGTCCGCCCCGGCGATGATGCAGGAATAGGGGTGGATGGGGTAGGACGGGTCCGTGGCGAAGACGACGTCGCCGGGCGAGAGCATGACCAGAGCCAGGTGGGCCAGGCCTTCCTTGGCGCCCATGGTGACGACGGCCTCGGTTTCGGGATCGATGTCCACGTCGAAGCGGCGCTTGTACCAGCCGGATATGGCGTTTCGCAGGCCCTTGATGCCTCGCGAGGCGGAATAGCGGTGGTTGACGGCCTTTTGTGCGGCTTCGACGAGTTTTTCGACGATATGGGGGGGCGTGGGCAGGTCGGGGTTGCCCATGCCGAGGTCGATGACGTCTTCGTTGCGCCGCCGCATCTGCATTTTGAGTTCGTTGACGGTGGCGAAGACGTATGGCGGTAGGCGCTCCATACGCGCGAACTTTTTCATGCCCTGGACTCCTTTTGAGGGGGCTGGCTGATGCCGAGGGGGGAGCATAGCCGGGGGGCCGGCGCTCTGTAAAGGGCCAGAAGCAAAGGATGTGCACGACATGGCGGAATTTTTCTTGACCGTCGGGGGGCAAGTGTTTATCAAGCCGTGTTGCGGAGAGGTGGCCGAGTTGGCCGAAGGCGCTCGCCTGCTAAGCGGGTAACGGGGCTTAAACCCTGTTCGAGGGTTCAAATCCCTCCCTCTCCGCCAGATTTCCGGAAAAGCCGTCCAGCGCTGGGCGGCTTTTCGTTTTGACAGAGCCGCGTCGCGAGCAGCGGTCCCTGCCCTCCCTTTCTGTCGATCGCCCCGGCCTACAGGCATTTTCCGCCGTCCGAGAACGCCGTTTTCCCGGGGAAATCCCCGGGAATCTCGTGGCTTGCATGGCTCGGTCCTTCCGCCCGGATGACGCGGCTCGCTCTTTCCGCTACAGAGGCGGCCAGGCATGGTCCACTGGCGACCTTTCGACTGGCGGGCCCCCGCGCGCAGTCGCTTCCTTTTCCTCCTCAATGCAGAGCCTAAAAAGGAAACCGCATGGCCGAAGCAGCCCTCCCCTCCCCTTTTACCAATGCCTCCATACAATTTCTGCAAGAACTTGCCGCAAACAACAACAGGGAATGGTTCGCACAACACAAGCAGGTATACGAACAGGCCGTACAGGTTCCCATGCGGCAGCTCGTCGCCAAAATCGCGCCCGCCATGCTCGACATCGACCCCGAACTGGAAGTCAACCCCCGGTACGGTGCGATCTCGCGAGTCGTCCGTGATGTCCGATTCTCAAAAGACAAATCGCCCTATCGCGTGAACCAGTGGATCGCGCTGAAACGGCCAGAGCAAGATTGGTCGACCAGACCGGCCTTCTTCATGGAATTTTCTCCGGAGGGCTACCGTTACGGCATGGGATCGTATGTGGCGACGGCGGCGGGCATGCGCGCGGTCAGGGACCATATCGAGTCCGCTCCCAGAAAATACCTCCAAGCCATGGAGCAAGCCCGGCAAGCCGGGTACGCCGTCGAGGGCGAGCGCTACAAGCGGCCGCGCCTTCCCGAGGGACAGCCCGACCTGATTTTGGAGTGGTATCGGAGGAAGAACATCTATGTCGTCATCAACAAGCCCCTCGATGCGGACTTCTTCAGTCCGAAGTTCGCCGCTCTTCTCGAAAAGGCATTTGCGGCCGCAGCTCCGCTCTATCATTTGTTGCTGATCGCGAAGGCGAACGAGCAATCGCCACAGGAGAAAGAAGCGAAAACAGAGAAAGAGGCGGCGTGGTGAGGGAAAGGCAGGACCGAAGTCCGGCTCGGGCCTGAGGCCCTGACCGTGGCGCGCTTCACGACAAGCCGACTCGTGCCCCGCTCCCAAGGGCGGCAGGCCGGGAATGGCGGGCGGCGCAGACGGGCATGCCTCCTGTGGCGGCTCTGTCCGGTTCAGGCGATGCGAAAATTTTCGGTCAGGCCGGCGGCTTTTTCAACGGGGACCATCAAGGGTGCCTGCCCACAACATGCGAATTTCACGGGGAAAATTCCGCGCGACGGCAAGCCGAGAAGAGGCTGTGCGGGCGATCATGGCGTGCCCACCTTGACAGAAGGGAATAACGGACCGACTTGGGAGAATGACAGAGGAGGCTTCCCGGATGGCAACCGGAAATGCGGTCCAACGCCTCTTTCCAAGGAGAAATCCATGTCCAGGAACATATGGCTCCGGCTGCTCCTCGTCCTTGGCCTCTTGGTCGCCAGCGCGGCCTCGGCCTGGGCGGAGGACGTCGCCGTCAAGGTGCGGCAAAAGGAAGGAGTCGGGTCCTATCTCGTCGACGGCAAGGGCCTGACGTTGTATTACTTCACCAAGGACTCGCCGGGGAAGTCCGTGTGCACGGGCGAGTGCCTCGGCAAATGGCCGCCGCTTCTGTCCGAGGGCGTGACGGTCGGCGAAGGGCTCGAGGCCAAGGACTTCGGCACGCTGGCCAAGGACGACGGCAAGCAGGTGACCTATCGCGGCTATCCCTTGTATTACTTCTTCAAGGACGCCAATGCCGGCGACACCAACGGCCAAGGCGTTGCCGGGGTATGGTTCGTCATCGACCCGGCGAACTTCCCGCCGAAGAAGTAGCCCTGGGCTACGTTCTCAACGCTGTTACGAAGCAGCATCGCTTGTTCAGACGGACGTGCGACAAGGCGACATTCCAACAACCTGTTCAGGCTCGGGAGCGCAACCACGCTTTCGGGCCTTTTCATTGCTCCCGGCCTCATCATTCGAAAACGAAAAGCCACGCCGTCACCCGCGGCGGGTTGTCGCACTGGGTCCGCATCGAGGGCGGCAGGACGGCCAACTACCAGTTGGTGGTGCCGAGCACCTGGAACCTGGGGCCGCGGTGCGGCGCGGGCAAGCTCTCGCCCGTGGAGGAGTCGCTGGTGGGCGTTGCG
>NZ_JARKOZ010000146.1 GCF_029978005.1 Solidesulfovibrio sp.
GCGTCGGCGGCGGCCAGGGCCTCGGGCACGGTGAGCAGGCCCGAGGCGACCAGAACGATGGCCCCGAGCACCGCCGCGCCGGCCCGGTCCAGGGCCAGTCCCGGCAGCCGCCCCAAGGCCATGGCCGCGTACACGAACACGAAAACGACAAGCACGATGGCGCGCACGCCCCGGACCTAGCAGTTTTGCCGGCAAAATCCAAAACAAAAAAGCGGCCCCCGAAGGGGCCGCCTTCGTCGCCCTGCGGGCGGAAAAACTACTTGCCGAGCAGGGTGGCCACGCTCGGGTGTTCGCCGAACCAGTGCACCTCGCCGGAGTCGATGTCGTAGAGCGCCCCCACGACCTTGACCTTTCCGGCGGCGGCCATCTGCTTGAGCAGCGGGCTCTTGGCGTAGATGTCGCTTATGGCCTGCCAGATGTTGGCTTCAATGGACTTGTTGATCAGCTCCTCCAGATCCGAGGAGGCGAAGCGGGACTTGACGGACTTGACCGCCGGCACGATGGGGGAAACCAGCTTGCCGATGTTCTCGGTGACGGGCTCGTTTTTGACCACGGCCGTGACCGCGCCGCACTTGGTGTGGCCAAGGACCACGATGAGCGGCACGCCCAGGTGCTCGGCCCCGTATTCCATGGTGCCGATCTCGTCCACGGCGGCCACGTTGCCGGCCACGCGCACGGCGAAGATGTCGCCCACGCCCTGGTCGAAGACGATCTCCAGGGGCACGCGGGAATCGGCGCAGGACAGGATGGTGGCGAAGGGGTGCTGGCCGCCGGCGGTGGTCTCGTGACGGCGAGCGGCATCCTGGTGCGGCGCGACGCTGGCCGCCGCCACGTAGCGCATGTTGCCTTCCTTGAGTTTGCCCAGAGCCTCGTCAGCGCTCAGTCCCGGGCCGCCGGAAGAAGCCATGGCCAAGGCGCAAAGCGCGAAAAGCAATGCAGTCATGGTGGTCGCCGTGAAAAACCGTTTCATCTTGAATCCTCCCTCAGGCTGGTTATGGCTTCAACATACCTACAACAAACCCAAGGGCATGGTCAAAGCAATCCTGCCGCCCGAGCGGTTGCTCCCGCCAATTCCCCCGGGTATGCTGCCGGGGCGGGCGCGTCGCCCGCGCATCCGCAAGAACGGAGCCTGTCATGCTGGGAATCGTCGTTTTTGGCTGCGGCGCGGCGGTCATGGTGCTGGAGCTCGTGGGCGCGCGCATCCTGGCCCCGTTTTTCGGCACCTCCATGGTGGTGTGGAGCGGGCTCATCGGCCTCGTCCTGGCCAGCCTCGCCGTGGGCTACTGGCAGGGCGGGCGCATCGCCGACCGTCGCCCGAGCCCGGGCGTGCTTTCGGGGGTCATCGCCCTGGCCGCCGCCCTCGTTGCCGCCACGGCCGCAACCAAGATCCCGCTGCTGGAATTCTTGGCCACCCGCGCTCCGGGGCCGCGCCTGGCCGTGCTCGCCGCCGTGCTGCTGCTGTTCGCCCCGGCCGCCGCCCTGCTCGGCATGGTCGCGCCCTTCGCCGTGCGGCTGTCCGTGCGCGACGCCGCCACGTCGGGGACCACCGCGGGCCGGCTTTACGCCCTGTCCACCCTGGGCAGCATCGTCGGCACCTTCGCGGCGGGCTTTTTCCTCATCGCGGCCTGCGGCACCACGGCCACCCTCCTGGCCGTGGCCGGCTTCCTGCTCCTGCTGTCGCTTTTGGCCTCCCGGACCGGCATCAAGGGCAAGGCCGCGGCCGCGGCCGTGCTCCTGCTTTCCGGCCTGGCCATCCAGGCCACGGACCAGTCCCTGGCGGCGGCCGGCGTCGCGGACGTGGACACGGCCTACGGCCGGGTGCTGGTCTACTCGGGCATGGAACCGGACACCGGCCGCACGCTTCGCATCATGACCACCGGCCCCCTGCGCTGCCAGTCGGCCATCTACCCGGACGCACCTTCCGAGCTGGCCCTTCCCTACACGCGTTTTTTCGCCATGGGCTATTCCCTGGTCCCCGAACCGCGCCGGGTGCTGGTTCTCGGCGGCGGGGGCTACGCCTTCGCCCGCCACGCCGCGAGGAACCTGCCCGGCGCCACGGTCACCGTGGTGGAGCTCGACCCGGGTGTGACGGCCCTGGCCCGGAAACATTTCGGGCTCGCCGACGACCCGCGCCTGACCATCGTCCACGAGGACGCCCGGACCTTCGTCAACCGGCCCGGGGAGCCCTACGACCTGATCTACCTCGATGTCTTCGGCACGGACTACCTGCCGCCCTTCCACATGGTCACGCGGGAGGCGGCGACGCGCCTTGCGGCCCTGCTCGCCCCGGGCGGGGCGGTGGTGGTCAACGCCATCGGCGCGCCTCAGGGAACGGGCGGGCGTTTCCTGCGCTCCCTGGCCGCCACCTTCGCCACGGCCTTTCCCGACCTGGCCGTCTATCCCCTGGCCGGGCCTGAGAAAGCCGGGGAGGAGCAAAACGTCATGCTCGTCGCCCGCCCCGAGGAAGGCCCCGGCCCCGTGCCCACGGACGCCGAGACCCGGGCCTTCCTGACGGGAAGGCTCGACGATCCGTTCGGCAACGACGCGTTGGTCCTCACCGACGACCACGCGCCCGTGGAATGGCTGGGACTGGGATTGTAGCGCGGCGCGACGCGACGGGGGCGCGCGGGGCGTCGAGGTCTTCTCAAAAAGCCCCGACAGAAGGCGAGAGCCGCGATGCCGTGGCGCGCGGCTTCGGGAAAAGCGCTGGAACGGACCGGCGGGGGAGCGTCAGGAGGCGTCGAGGTCCAAGCCGACCGGACAGTGGTCCGAGCCCATGACCGTGTCGTCGATCCAGGCCCGGCGCACCCTGCCCCGCAGCTCCTCGGACACGAAGAAATAGTCGATGCGCCAGCCCACGTTGCGTTCGCGCGCCTTGAAGCGGTAGTCCCACCAGGTGTAGTGCCCGCCTTCCCGGGTGAACATGCGGAAGGTGTCCACGTAGCCGGCGTCCGTGAACTTGTCGAGCCAGGCCCGCTCCTCGGGCAGGAAGCCGGAGGTCTTCTCGTTGGCCTTGGCGTTTTTGAGGTCCAGGGCGGTGTGGGCGGTGTTGAAGTCGCCGCAGGCCACGATGGGCTTTTCCCGCCGCAAGGCCTCGGCGTGGGCCAGGAAGGCGTCGTAGTAGCCAAGCTTGTAGGCCAGGCGCTCGGGTCCCTGGCCGCCATTGGGAAAATAGACGTTGAAGAAGTAGAAGTCCTTGAATTCCATCTGAATGAGCCGCCCCTCCCCGCAGTAGACCGGGTCGGGCAGGTCCATGACCACGCTCAGGGGCTCGACCCGGGAGAAGCAGCCCACGCCGGAGTAGCCCTTCTTCACCACGGAACTGCACCAGAGCGTCCGGTACGTTTCCGTGTGGCCGAAATCGGCCTCATGGCCGGGCTGGATCTTGGACTCCTGTATGCCGACGACGTCCGCGCCGCAGCCGGCCAGCCAGTCCCAGAAGCCCTTCTGAACCACGGCCCGCAGGCCGTTGACGTTCCAGCTCATCAGGATCATGACGCTTCCTCCGCCTCTTCCCGGGACGAGTCGACCGTTTCGCCGCGCATCATGCGCAGGAAGGTCGCGGCGCAGTCCGGACAGAACTGCCGGCCCGCCTCTTCTTCGATGATGGAAAGGGCCGTGGACAGGGGCATGCCCCGCCGGTACGGCCGGTCCGTGGTCATGGCGTCGAAGGCGTCGGCAATGGCGATGATACGCGCTCCGAGGGGGATGTCCTCGCCCATGATGGCCGTGGGGTAGCCCCCGCCGTCCCAGCGTTCGTGGTGGAGCAGGATCAGCGGCAGGACCGGGGCCAGGGAGATGATGGGTCGCAGTATCTCCGCGCCGATGATGGCGTGCTCCTGGATCTTGGCGTACTCGCCGGGGGTGAGCTTGCCGGGTTTGAGCAGCACGGCGTCGCGCACGCCGATCTTCCCGATGTCGTGAAGGTTGGCCCCGATCTCGAGCTCGCGCAGGGCCTTGTCGTCCAGTTCCATGGCCCGGCCCAGGCGCATGGCCATGCGCGACACCCGGGCCGTGTGGCCCTTGGTGTATTCGTCGCGGGCCTCGAGCGCCGTGATGAGCGCGGACATGCTGGCCAGCACATGCTCGTGCTCCTTTTTGATGTGGCGGTAGCTCTCGGCCAAGAGCTGCTCCACCACGAGCTGCATCTTCTCCACGTCGAAGGGCTTGACGAAATAGCGGGACACGCCCAGGCGCTCGCCGCGCAAAATGTCGCTCTGCCGCCCCCGGGTGCTCATGATCACCACCATGGTGTGGCGCAGCTCGGGCTCGTCGCGCAATTTCTCGCACAGGGCGTAGCCATCCATCTCCGGCATCTCGATGTCCGTGACCACCACGTCTGGCTTGTGCTCCCGGGCCAGCTCCAGGGCCTCGCGGCCGTTCTGGGCCGTGATCACGAACAGGCCGCTCTTGATGAAGCTGTGGCGCAAAAGCTCCCGGATGAGCTTGGTGTCGTCGGCGACCAGGATCTTGTTGTGGCGCTTGCGCTCGACCAGATCCAGGTGCTCGGAGACCTTGGCCGCCAGCATCTCGGGCGGGAAGGACTTGAGCAGGTAGTCGTCCGCGCCGCAGCCGAAGGCCGTGTCCATGTCCAGGGGATCGTCGCTGCTGGAGAGGATGATCACGGGCAGGTAGCGGCCGGAGTTTTCCTCCTTGAGCCGCCGGCACAGGTCCAGGCCGGAAAGTCCGGGCAAAAGCACGCTCGTCAGCACGAGCTCGAAGGCGTGCTTGCGGCAAAGGGCCAGGGCCTGCTCGGCGTTGTGCGCGGCCACCACCCGGAAGCCGGCCGGCGACAGGGCGGCGCGCACCACGTGGAGCAAGGTCTTGCCGGCGTCCACGAAGAGGATTTCACGTCGGCCCGACCGGGCGGCCGCCTTGTTCCGTTCCTTGATCTCCTGGAGCACCGCGGCCAGGTTGTGGCGGTTGACGGGGTGGATGTCGCCGCCGTCGGGCACGGCGGCCATGCCCTGGGCATCGCCCTCCTCGAAGGGCAAAAGGTAGAGGATCGGGACGGCGCGGCCCATGTCCCGGGCCGCCGCCCGGATGCCCTCGATGAGCTGTTCGCTTTCCAGGCTCATGTAGGAGTCCTGGACCAGCACGGCGTCCGGAACCCGATCGTACAGAGGGAGATCCACCCGGCCGTCCTCGGGAAAGGCGAAAAGATAGTCCACGCCCGCCGTCAGGTAGATCTTGGACAGGAAGGCCCTGTAGAAAGCGATGTCGATGACATTGACGACGAACATCAACACCTCCCGGACGCAGGCAGCCGCGCCGCGTCCGGCTTACACTGCATCGGGCGTCAGGCGAAAGACAGCAACTCGGCGGAAAGGACCCCGGAAGAGAACGTCACCCTGGCGAAGCCGCCGCCCGAAAGCGCCCCGGGATTGACCACCGTGGTCGCGCCGAGCCGGTCCACGGCCCTGGCCTCGTGGATGTGTCCGGTGAGGCATACGGCCGGCTGCACCCGCTCGATGAAGGCGCGAACGGCCTGGCTTCCCACGTGGACGCCGCCGCCGACCACGTCCGTGGCCGTGCCGTGGGGCGGCGTATGGCAGACCATGACCAGGTGGGGGCAATGGGCCACGGCGGCGTAGCCGGTCTCGAGCCAGGCGGCGATGCGCTCCTCGCCGGCCTCGCTCGGCGTGCCGAAGGGCGTGGGCGTGGAATAGCCGCAGCCGAAAAATCCCACCCCCTGGGGGGTCACCCGGCCCGTGGCGTGGATGTTGACGCCCTCTCGCGTGAGGTAGGCGTCCACTTCGCTTTTGTCCATGTTGCCGATCTGGGCCATGATGACGGCATTTTCCCGCCGCACGGCCTCGATGACCGCTCTTGCCGCCGCAGCGCCGCCTTTTACCGTCAGATCGCCCGTGACGACGACGCCTGCCGCCGCGTCGAGCCCCGGCACGCGCGCCACGGCCGCCGCATCGTCGTGGATGTCGCCGATGCCGATCCAGTATGCGCCTTCGCCCATGCGCCCTCCCGCGCGTTCGACGCCCGGGAATGCGCTTCCCCAGGCGGCTTCCGCCTGCTACCATGCGGTCATTGTGAACAAAATGCAACCATCCGCCGCCTTCGACGCGGACAAGGCCGCCCTGCGGCGCGCCATGCTCGCCCGCCGCTTGGCCCTTTCGCCCGAGGCCGTGGCCCGGGCCAGCGTCGCCGTGGCGGCGCGCCTGTGGGAGCTGCCGGCTGCGGTCGCGGCCAGGGAAGTGCTGGCCTACCTGCCCGTCAAAAACGAGATCGACGCCGCCCTGATCGCCCGGGAGGCCCTGGCCCGGGGCAAGCGGCTGCTTTTGCCGCGCTGCCGGCCCCATGCGCCGGGCCTGCTCGACATCGGCTGCGTGGCCTGCCTCGAGGACGTGGTCCCCGGCCGCTTCGGCCTGCTGGAGCCCCGGGAGGAAGCCTGCCTGGCTCCGGACGCCTTCGCCCCGGACCTCATCCTCGTGCCCGGCCTGGCTTTCGACCTGGCCGGCGCGCGGCTCGGCTTCGGCGGCGGCTACTACGACAGGCTGCTGGCCCGCCCGGCGACCGCCGGCGCGTTCACGGCGGGCCTGGCCCACGACTTCCAGCTAGTGCCGCACCTGCCCACCCAGGCCTGGGACAGGCCGGTGGACGCGGTGCTCACCGAACTTCGAACCCGACTGGTCCGTGCATGAACTACATCCCCTTCGCCTTTCCCGGCCTGCCGGGCATCGGCTGCGCCTTCGGCTGCGGCCCCGACACCATGGCCTTCACCGGCGCGCCCGACCCGGCGGCTGTCATCGCCACGCGCCGCGCCCTGCGCGACGAGCTGGGCTTTACCGCCTGGCAGTCGCTTAGGCAGGTGCACGGCGTGCACATGGTCTTCGAACCGGAATGGGACACCCTGGAGCGGCCGAGCCTGGAGGCCGGCGACGGCCTGGCCGAGAGCCGGCCCGGCCGGGCCCTGGCCGTCAAGACGGCCGATTGCCAGCCCATCCTCATCGCCCACGAGTCCGGGGAGTTCGTGGCCGCCCTGCACGTCGGCTGGCGGGGCAACGTAGCGGATTTCTGCGGTCGGGGGGTGCGGTCGTTTTGCGTGCGCTACGGCCTGGCCCCAAGCGAACTTTATGCCGTGCGCGGCCCGAGCCTGGGGCCGGGGGAATCGGAATTCACCGCCTTCGAGACGGAATTCGGCGAGGCCTTCCGACCGTATTTCGACTACCGGAAGCGGCGGGTGGACCTGTGGCGGCTGACGCGCGACCAGCTCGTCGCGGCCGGCCTCGACCGGGACCGCATCTTCGGCCTGGACCTTTGCACCAAAAGCCTGCCGCTTTTCTTCTCCTACCGCCGCGACAGGACCGCCGGCCGCCAGGCCAGCCTCATCTGGATCAAGGAGAGGGGCTAGAACCGGAAGCCGCCGCTTTCGAACACGTGGCGGCAGGCCTCGACCACGTCCGCGTCGTAGCGGGTGCCGCTGCCAAGGCGCAGCTCGGCAAGGGCCGCCTCCAGGCCGCATGTCGCCCGGTAGGGCCGGTGCGAGGTCATGGCCTCGACCACGTCGGCCACGGCCAGGATGCGCGAACCGACGAGCGTTTCGCCGCAAAGGCCTTGGGGATAGCCCGAACCGTCCAGGCGCTCGTGGTGTTCGAGCACCATCCGGGCCACGGGCCAGGGAAAGGGAATGTTGCGCAGGATCGCGTAGCCGGCCTGGCTGTGCTCGCGCACGATGCCCATCTCGATGGGGCTTAGGGCCTCGGGCTTGGCCAGGATTTCCGAAGGCACGTGGATCTTGCCGATGTCGTGGACGAGCCCGGCCACGCGCAGGCCCTCCACGGCCTCGGCCTCGAGGCCCAGGGCGTCGGCCACGGCCACGGCCAGGCGGGAGACGCGCTCCTGGTGGCCGGCGGTGAAGGGGTCGCGCGTTTCCGAGGTCACGGTCAGGGCGTTGACCGTCTCCTCCAGGGCGCGGCGCAACCCGGCCACGGATTCGCGAAGGGCCTGCTCCACGCCGAGCCGGCGGCTGACGTCGCGAAGGACCAGCACCGTGCCGAGCCGGCCGCCCCGATCGTCCAGAATGTCCGAGCAGCGCTCCTCGACAGGCAGGCAGCCGCCGTCGGGGCGGCACAGCATGACGTTTTCCCGCCGCACGCCGCCCTCTTCTTCGCAGTCGCGCCGCGTGAGGTACACGCGCGAGAGCTCGCGCCCGAGCATGCTCCCCGAGGCCTGGCCCAGAAGTCTTTCGGCCATGGGATTGGCGAAGCGCACCAGGCCGTCGGCTCCGGCCGTGACCACGCCCTCGTCCAGGTGGGCCAGGGTCATGGCCATCCAGCGCTCGCTTTCGGCCAGCCGACGCTCCATGCGGGATTTGTACAGGGCGATTTCGAGGGCCGCGCCGAGTTCCCGATCTTCGAAGGGCTTGATGACGTAGCCGTGGGGGCCGGTCTCGCCGGCGCGACGCAGCGTCTCCGGGTCGGTGTGGGCGGTCAGGAAGACCACCGGCACGGCGAAAGCCTCCCGGATGCCGACGGCGGCGGCGATGCCGTCCATGGGGCCGGCCAGCATGATGTCCAGGAGGACCAGGTCCGGGGCGAGCTTCCCGGCCAGGCGCAGGGCCTCCTCGCCGGCGTCGGTCACGCCGGCCACCTCGTAGCCCAGGCGCTCCAGCCGGCGCCGGACGTCCATGACGACGATGGCCTCGTCCTCGACGACGAGCACCCGGGGCCGGGGCGCGGACTCAGCCATGGCCCCGTCCCTGCCCGTGCAGGATGTCGGCAAGGGCCGCGTCCAGGTCCGGGAAGCGGAAGGCGAAGCCGAGTTCGACAAGCCTTCGCGGCACGGCCCGCACGCCGCCAAGAAAAAGTTCCCGGGCCATCTCGCCCATGACCAGGCGCAGGACGGCCGCCGGCGCCCGGACGAAGGACGGCCTTCCCAGGGCCCGGCCGACGGCCCGGGCCAGGTCGTTCTGGGTGACCGCGCCCGGCGCGGCCAGGTTGAACGGGCCGAAGGCCCGTGGATGGTCCATGAGAAACCGGATGGCCGCCACTTCGTCTGCCAGGTGAATCCAGGGAAAATACTGCCGGCCCGAGCCCAGGGGGCCGCCGAGGAAGAAGCGGAAGGGCGCGAGCAGGCGCGGCAGGGCTCCGCCGTGCGCGCCGAGGACCACGGCCGTGCGCACGACCACCCGGCGCAGCCCCAGGGCCTCGGCCCCGGCCGTGGAGGCCTCCCAGTCCCGGGCCAGTTCGGCCAAAAACCCCGTGCCGCAGGGCGCGGATTCGTCCACGGGAACGTCGCCCCGGTCGCCGTAATAGCCCGTGGCCGAGGCCTGCACGAGCACGGCCGGGGGCGAGGCCGCCCGGGACAGGGCGTCCATCACGGCCGCGGCGGCGTCCAGGCGGCTTTGGCGCAGCCGCTTCTTGCGGGCCCGGGTCCACCAGCCTGAGGCGATGTTTTCTCCGACCAGGTTGACCAGGACGTCGGCCCCGTCGAGATGGCGGCTCCAGGCCGCGCCGCTCGTCCCGCCGGCCGTGGCGAAGGTCACGCCCGGCCAAGGTTTTTGCGCGCAGGCCGCGCGCGAGAGCACCACGACCTCGTGGCCGTCGTGCGTCAGGGAACGAACCAGGGCGCTCCCGATGAATCCCGTGCCGCCGGCGATGACCGCGCGCATGCCAGCCTCCTTGCCGCACTCCCTTGGATTCTTGGAACTCTTATACGGAAACCGGCGACCAAAGCAACGGGGAAGTCGCGCTCAGTAGGTGAAATCGAGCTGGTAGGAAACGGGCGTGGCCGGATCGAAGGGCCAGAAGAACAGCCCCTTTTTCAGCCACGGCGAGACGTCCAGGCGCGTGAGGGAAAGCTCCAGGGTGAGCGCGTAGGTCTGTCCCCGCTCCAGCCTGTCCCAGGGCCCGAGATCGATGAGGATCTCGCCCCAGGCCTTGCGGAAAAGCGCCGCCAGCTCCCTATCCGCCACCGCGCCCTGGCCGGGCAGCTCCACGGCGAACTCGCCGCCCTTGAGCCGGCGCAGCACGCTCTCGTAGCGGGCCGAGGACACCTCGCGGTTCCAGACGTAGTCGCGCTTGACCGAGAGTTTGGCCTTGCACACCAGGGCCAGGCGTTCGCCGGCCATGAGCACCTGGCGGATGGCGTCCGCGCCCGTGGGCTCGACGCCGAAACGCACCCAGATCTTGCCCTCGAAGTTGTTGAGCACGAGGTTGCTGAGCAAAAGCTCCTGGGCGCGCGAAGGCCCCGCGGCCACGAGCACGGCGGCCGCGGCCAGGGCCAGCGCCATGGTCAGGCGGCGCATGTGGCGGACGAAAAAAGGCATGCCGCTCCTTGGGTGCGCAAAACCAATCATGCGGTATTTGGGCCTAATCCAAGCCGCCCGCTTTGACAACAGCAAGGCCCCTCGGCTAACAGCCGAGGCGGCGGCTTCCCCGCCGGACCACTCGCCCATGAAACCCATCCGCCTCTACATCGTGGGGTCCGCCAAGGCCCCGTTTTTAAGGGACGCCGCCGCCCATTACCTGACGGCCCTGCGGCGCTACCTGCCGGCCGAGGAGATCGTGGTGCGCGACGGCAAGGCTTCCGAGCCGACCCGGCGCAAGGACGAGGAAGGCAAGGCCCTGCTGGGCCGGCTCTCCCCCCGCGACTGCGTCGTCGTCCTCGACGAACGCGGCCGGGCGCTCGCCTCGCGGGAACTGGCCGCCAAGGTGTCCTCGCTCATCGAGGACCCGGGCCGCGTCCCCTGCTTCGTCGTGGGCGGCGCTTTCGGGCTTTCCCAGGCGGTGCTCGACCGGGCGGACATGACCCTGTCCCTCGGTCCCGGCACCCTGCCCCACGAACTGGCCCGGGTAGTGCTCTACGAACAGCTCTACCGCGCGGCGGCCATTCTTGCCGGCGCGCCCTACCACCATTAAATTCCTGCAAAAGGCGGTCCGTATGCCCCTGCCCCTGCTCGACGCGGCCTATCTCAAGAAGCTGCACGCCTATTTCGAATCCGGCGACCTGGCCTTCGACTTCGACAACGCCTCCGAGGAAGTCAAGGGCGAGATCCTCGACTTCCTGGAGACCCTCATGGACTTGGCCGATGTGGCCGACGCCATGGCCACGCGGCTCATCTTCAAGGATTCCTACATGGAAGCCGCGGGCGTCGCGAAAAGCGACAGGTAGCGCGTCTTGCCGGCCACGGCGTAAGAGGCTTCGGCCCCAAGGCCAAAGCCGGCCGGCGTCTCCCCGGCCGGACAGGGCGCGCCGGTCATGGCCAAAACGGCCATGGGCGGGCGCACGATTTCCCGGCACAGGGCCAGAAACTGGGGCCAGGGCGCGAAGGCGCGGCTCAGGCACAGCACGAAGGCCCCGGGCTCCCGGGCCAGGATGTCCGGCACGGTGCGGCGCACGTCCCCCTCGGCCACCCGCAGGCCGGCCAGCCCCAGCCGGGCCACGGCCTCGGACAGGAACACGCAGCGCTTCTGGCGCGCCTCCAGCAGCCAGTACGGCCCCCGCTCCCAGAACGCCCGCAGCGGCAGGCCCGGCAGCCCGGCCCCGGCCCCGAAGTCCAGGCAGACCAGGGGCGCGCCCGCGGCCGGCAGCACGGCCGAGGCCGGTCCTCCCGCCAGGAAGTCGGCCAGATGCCAGGAGTCGGCCACGAGGGTCTCGAGCACGACCCGCCAATCCGACGGCCCGACCAGGTTGACCCGGGTGCGGAACCGCTCCACCAGCCCGAGATAACCGGCCAGGGCCTGGGCCTGGCGCGGGGAAAGCTCCCGGCCGAGGGCCAGGGCCGCCCCGGCCACCGCGTCCGCGTCCGGCATGGGCGCGCTCTGGGACATGGCCATTTTCCTCCGTCAAATTGACCGTTGCACATTTCGGCCCGTTGCTCTACCAATCGCGGCCGAAAAGACCTGCAAAGCTCTAAGGAGAGGCGAACGTGAGCGCAACCCGAAACAGCCTGGCCATCCTCTTTCCCGGCCAGGGTTCCCAGGAACGCGGCATGGGCCGCACCCTGGCCGAGGCCTCGTCCGAGGCCGCCGAACTGTGGCAGCTGGCCGAAAAGGCCTCCGGGCTCCCCCTGCGGGAAATTTACTGGGAGGGCGACGACGCGGCCATGGCCGACACCCGCGCCCTGCAGCCAGCCATGACCGCCGTGGGCCTGGGCCTGTGGTTTTACCTGCGCCCCAGGCTCTCCGGCATCGTCGGCTTCGCCGGCCACAGCCTCGGCGAATACGCCGCCCTGACCGCTTCCGGCATGCTGGAGGCAGGGCAGGCCCTGGCCCTGACCAGCCTTCGCGGCCGGCTCATGGCCGAGGCCGGCGGCGGCGACGGTGCCATGGCCGCCGTGCTCAAGCTTTCCCTCGAGGCCGTGGAGGACGTCGTGCGCGAGGCCGGCGAGGCCGCCGGCCGGCTCCTGGTCGTGGCCAACTACAATTCCCCGGGCCAGTTCGTGCTCTCCGGCGACAAGGCGGCCATCGAGGCCGCCGCCGCCCTGGTCAAGGAGCGCAAGGGCCGGGCCGTGCCGCTGGCCGTCAGCGGCGCGTTCCACAGCCCGCTCATGGCCGAGCCGGCGGCGGAGCTGGAAAAGGCTCTGCGCAAGGCCGGGCTTCGCGCCCCGTCCGTGGCCCCGGTCTATTTCAACGTCACCGGCGCGGCCGAGGCCGACGCGGACAAGGGGCTGGAGCGCATCTGCCGCCAGATGACCTCGCAGGTGCGCTGGATCGACACCATGGCCAACCTGCACGCCGCCGGCGCGCGCACCTTCGCGGAGCTCGGCCCCAAGGGCGTGCTGGCCAAGCTGGCCACTGTCAACCTCAAGGACGTCTGCGACGGCTGCACGGCCGTGGGCGTCCCCGACCCGGCCGCCGCGGCCGCCCTGGAGGCCTAGGGCATGCGCGCCACGACGTACCTGCAGGGGCTTCTGGAAAAGGCCCTGGCCGCGCGCGACATCCCCTGGCCGGAAAAAACCACCATCGAACCGCCGCGCGACAAGGCCCACGGCGACCTGGCCACCAACGTGGCCATGGTCGCCTCCAAGCAGGCCAAGACGCCGCCCCGGCAGCTGGCCGAGGCCCTGCGCGGGGAATTGCTGGCCGGCGGCGACGTCGCCGGCGTGGAAGTGGCCGGTCCGGGGTTTCTCAACGTCACCTTCGCACCGGCCTTCTGGCAGCGCACGGTGCTCGAGGTCCTGGACGCCGGCGACGGCTACGGCCGGCTCGACATCGGCCGGGGCACGCGCATCCAGGTGGAATTCGTCTCGGCCAACCCCACCGGCCCCCTGCACATCGGCCACGGCCGGGGCGCGGCCGTGGGCGACTCCCTGGCCCGGGTGCTTCGGGCCGCCGGCTTCGAGGTCGAGACCGAATACTACATCAACGACGCCGGCCGGCAGATGCGCATCCTCGGCATGTCCATCCTCTACCGCTACCGGGAGCTGCTCGGCGAGCCGGTGACCGAGCCCGAGGACTACTACCGGGGCGATTACGTCAAGGACCTGGCCCGGGAGCTCCTCGACCAGGGCGGCCGCGCCCTCCTCGACCTGCCCGAGGCCGAGGCCACGGACGTATGCCGCCTGCACGGCGAAAAGCGCATCCTGGACGGCATCAAGAAGGACTTGCGGGACTTCCGGGTCCACCACGACGTCTGGTTTCCGGAATCCACGCTCCTGGCCGCCGGCGCGGTGGACCGCACCTTCGCGGCGCTGCGGGAAAAGGGCCTGGCCTACGACAAGGACGGGGCCTTCTGGTTCGCCACCACCAACTTCGGCGACGACAAGGACCGGGTGCTGGTGAAATCCGGGGGCGAGCTCACCTATTTCGCCTCGGACATCGCCTACCACGACGACAAGTTCCGGCGCGGCTTCGACGTGGCCGTGGACATCTGGGGCGCGGACCATCACGGCTACGTGCCGCGCATGAAAGCCTGCGTGGCCGCGCTCGGGCGCGACCCCGAGGCGAGCCTCAAGGTCATCCTGGTCCAGCTCGTCAACCTGCTCAAGGGGGGCGAGCAGATCGCCATGTCCACCCGGGCCGGCAAGTTCGAGACCCTGGCCGACGTGGTGGCGGAAGTGGGGGCCGATGCGGCCCGCTTCATGTTTCTCTCGCGCAAGTCCGACAGCCACCTGGACTTCGACCTCGACGCGGTCAAGCAGAAGTCCATGGACAATCCGGTCTACTACGTCCAGTATGCCCACGCCCGGGTCAGGTCGCTTTTCGCCAAGGCGGCCGAGCGCGGCTTCTCCCCGGCCCCGGCCGGGCCGGAGCTGCTCGCCCGCCTGGACACGGCCGAGGACATGGAGCTTTTGAAGCTTCTGGAGCAGTACCCGGACACGGTGTCCGCCGCCGCCAGGACCTTCTCGCCGCACCTGGTGAGCTTCTACCTGCGCGACCTGGCCGGCAGGCTCCACCGCTACTACACCGTCAATCCGGTGCTGGCGGCCGGGGACGACGCCCTGGCGGCGGCGCGGCTGCATTTGCTGGCCGCCGTGGCCGCGGTGGTCAAAAACGGGCTGGCCCTGCTCGGCGTGTCGGCCCCGGAAAAAATGTAGGCGTCTTGACATTCGCCCGCCTTTGGCAATGATGCCTAGGCCGAGGAACCGAGCCCCATGAAGCTTCTCAGTCGATTCAACGTATCCCAGGACAAGGGGGGACCCAAGAAGTTCTCCTTTGAGATCAGCATGTCCGGCGTCATTTCCGTCGGCATCGTGGTGGTGCTCGGCATGTGCTGGGTATTCATCCTCGGCATCCTGGTCGGGCGCGGCTACAAGCCCGAGGCCGCCGTGCCGCAGATCGCCCAGATGATGCCGACCACCGAGGTCAGACAGCCCGAGGGCACGACCCAGGCCTCGCCGCCGACCGTGCTCAAGCCCGAGGAGCTGCAGTTCATGGAGGGCCTGCACGACAAGGACGGCGAAGTGGTGGCCGATTCCACCCAGAAGTCCTCGGCCGACGGCCGCAAGGCCCCGGAGGCCAAAACCGCCGCGCCCATGGGCTCCGCCCAGGCTCCCGTGGCCATCCCGGCCCGGCCCGGCCCGATTCCGGCCGCGCCGGTCGCGGGGGCCGTGCCGGCCGCGCCGCAAAAGCAGGCCCCGGCCCCGAAGGCCGCTCCAGCGCCCCAGGCCAAGGCCGCCGTGGAGCCCAAGGCCCCCTTCGAGAAGAAGGAGGCCGGCAAGTTCGCGGCCACCTACCAGGTGGCGTCCTTTCCGTCCAAGGAGCAGGCCGAGACCATGGTCAAGGAGCTTTCCCGCAAGGGGGTTTCGGCCTCGGTCCAGGAGGCCAGTTCCGGCAGCCGGGCGGTCTTCCGGGTCAAGGTCGTGATCAAGGGCACGGAGGCGGAAATCGCCGACGGGCTGCGGCGTACGGGCGAAAAAGGCCCTATACTTCTCGGCAAAAAACCCTTATAAGAATCGTCCGCTTTCGCGGCAAAATCGTTGCACAAAGAGGACCGCCAATGATCCCAGGCTCTTTCGTCCCCACCAAGGCGTTTTTCACCAAAGGTGTCGGCCGCCACAAAAATAAGCTCCAGTCCTTCGAGCTGGCCCTGCGCGAGGCGGGCATCGAAAAGCTCAACCTGGTCTACGTGTCGAGCATCTATCCGCCGCACTGCCAGTTGATCACCATCCCCGAGGGCGTGAGCCTTTTAAGTCCCGGCCAGATCACCTTCTGCGTCATGGCCCGCAACGCCACGGACGAGAAGAACCGCCTGGTCGGCTCCGCCGTGGGCATGGCCTTCCCGGCCGACAAATCCAACTACGGCTATATTTCCGAGCACACGGCCTTCGGGGCCGAGGAGCAGGAGATCGGCGACTTCGCCGAAGACCTGGCCTCCACCATGCTCGCCACCACGCTGGGCATCGACTTCGATCCCGAGACGGCCTACGACGAACGCCGCCAGACCTACCTCATGAGCGGCAAGATCATCGATTCCGCCTCCATGCCCTGCGTCACCACGGGCGAGTCCGGCATGTGGACCACGACCATCTCCGCGGTGGTGTTCATTCCCTAGGCCCATGCTCCAGGCGGACCGCTTCGCCGCCGGCCGGGCGGCCGCGACCACTCCGGAGCACGGATGATGGACGCTGTCGCCCGCGCCCGGGAAATCGTCAAGCGGCTCTCGCCGCTCTACCCCGACCTCGTGCCGGCGCTCGATTATCGAAGCGCCTATGAACTCCTGGTGGCCACGGTCCTGGCCGCCCAGTGCACCGACGCCCGGGTCAACACCGTCACCCCCGAGTTCTTCCGCCGCTGGCCTGATCCGGCCGTCCTGTCCCGGGCCGAGGTCGGAGCCGTGGAGGAAGTGGTGCATTCCACGGGTTTTTTCCGGCAAAAGGCGAAAAACCTCGTGGCCGCGGCGAAGCTCATGGTCTCGCGCCACGGCGGGGCCGTGCCGGACACCATGGAGGCCCTGACCGCCCTGCCGGGCGTCGCCCGCAAGACGGCCAACATCGTCCTGTCCAACGCCCTGGGCAAAAACGAGGGCATCGCCGTGGACACCCACGTGCGCCGGCTGTCCTTCCGCCTGGGCTTGACGTCCTCGGACAACCCGATCATCATAGAAAAAGACATGATGCCGCTTTTCGAGCGCAAGGACTGGGGGGCCGTCAACCACCTGCTCGTGCTCCACGGCCGGGCCGTGTGCAAGGCCCGCTCTCCGCGTTGCGACGCCTGCGTGCTCGGCGACGTCTGCCCGAAGCTCGGGCTCTGACCGTGTCCCAGGGCCCCGTGACGCGCCGGCCGGGCCAGTCGCGGGAAACGGCTCCGGCCTGACGAATCTTTTCCCCGGCAAGCAACCGCAACGCCGTCCCCGGCGTCCCGGACCGGCTGCGCCGGACGCGGACGCGGCCGGCCGCCCGAGAGGCCTATGACCGCCCTGCCCGCCTCCCCTCCCGCGACGCGTCGCGACCGACTCGTCCTCGGCTTCGTCTTCCTGCTTTCAGGCGCGTCGGCCCTGGTTTTCGAAACGCTGTGGTTCCATCTGGCCGGACTGGTCTTCGGCGTCGGCGTCTACGCCAGCGCGCTCGTGCTTTCGAGCTTCATGGGCGGGCTGGCGCTCGGCAACGCCCTGATCTCCCGTTTCGGCCGCGACGTGACCGACCCGGTGCGCTTCTACGCCGCCATGGAGCTCCTCGTCGGGGCCTGGGGGCTTTTGCTCGTGCTGTGCTTCCCCCTGCTCACCGTGTGGCTGGGAGCCATGCTGCACCCGGCCCTGGGCAAGCCGTTGCTGCTCAACTCGCTGCGCTTCTCCTTCTCCTTCCTGCTTTTCCTGCTCCCGGCCACGGCCATGGGCGCGACCCTGCCGCTGCTCGTCAAGGCCCTGGCCAGACGGCCCGGGGAATTCGGCCTGGCGCTCGGCCGGCTTTACGGCGTCAACACCCTCGGGGCCTGCCTGGGCGCGCTGCTCGGCGAGACGGTGCTCATCGCCCCCCTGGGGCTTTCCGGCACGGGCTTTTTCGCCGCCGGGCTCAACGTCCTGGCCGCCGTGGGGGCCCTGGCCGTGTCTTCGCGCTTCCGCGACGAACCGGCCCGGCCCGACGCCAAGCCGCGGCCGGTCCAGCCGCCGCTCTCGGCGCGGGCCAGGCGGCTTTTGGCCGCGGGCTTCGTCTGCGGCGCGGCCTTTCTCGGGCTCGAGGTCGTGTGGACCCGGTTCCTCCAGCTTTTCGTGCGCTCCACGAGCCTGGCCTTCGCCGTGATGCTGGCCGTGATCCTGGCCGGCATCGGCCTGGGCGGCGCCCTGGCCGGATGGTGGCTGCGCCGCGAGGCCGACGGCCGCAGGGTCACCGCGCCCCTCGTGCTGCTGGTCGGGGCCGCCGCCCTGGTCTCCTACCGGCTTTTCGAAGCCGCGGCCGGGGTCGCCATCGGCCCCTTCCAGACCGTGGACTGGCGCTACGTGACCGTGCTGTCCCTGGCCCTGATGTTCCCTGCCGCCCTGGTGTCCGGCCTGGTCTTCACCACCCTGGGCGAGGCCTTCCACCGCGAGGTGGGCGACCGGGCACGCTCGGCCGGGCTGGTCTCCATGGCCAACACCCTGGGGGCCATGACCGGCCCGCTGCTCGCGGGCTTTTGCCTCGTTCCGGCCCTGGGCATGGAGTGGAGCCTGTTTCTTCTGTGCGCCGCCTACGCCCTGCCGGCCGCCCTGTGCCTGGGCGGCGCCGCGCCCTGGCCTTCGCCGCGCCGCAGCCGGCCGCTGGTCGCCGCGGGCCTGGCCTTCGCCTTGAGCCTGGCGATTTTTCCCTTCGGCTCCATGAACGGCTACTTCCGGCGGGCCTGCGCCGACTTCCTCAAGGACGGCGAGACCCTCGTGGCCACCATCGAGGGCGTCTCCGGCACCCTGCAGTACCTGCGCCAGGACTACCTCGGCCGGCCCTACGCCTACCGCCTGGTCACCGACGGCTACTCCATGGCCTCCACGGACCGCAGCGCCAAGCGCTACATGAAGCTCTTCGCCTATTTTCCCGAGGCCGTGCTGCCAAACCCCAAGTCCGCCCTGCTCATCTGCTTCGGCACCGGCTCCACCGCCACGGCCCTGGTCGACGACAAGCGGCTGGCCTCCATCGACGTGGTGGACATCTCCCGCGACGTGCTGCGCGGCGCGGCCATCGTCTACCCCAAGCCCGAGCGCAACCCCCTGGAAGACCCGCGCGTGCGCGCCCACGTGGAGGACGGCCGCTTCTTCCTGCTGGCCACCGCCAAGAAGTACGACATCATTACGGCCGAGCCGCCGCCGCCCATGATGGCCGGCGTGGCCAACCTCTACTCCAGGGAATACTTCCAGCTCATCCGCGACCGGCTGACCGACGGCGGCATGGTCACCTACTGGCTGCCGGTCTTCGAGATCTCCCCGGAAGACGCCAAGGCCATTCTCAAGGCCTTCTCCGAGGTCTTCGAGCACGCCTCGCTGTGGATGGGCGACAATTTCAACTGGATGATGGTCGGGGTCAAAAAGCCCAAGGGCCCAAAGCCGGCCAAGGATTTCCCCCAGCCCTGGGAGGCGGCGGCCACGGGCGAGGGCCTGCGCCGCATCGCCGTGGAGGACCCGGCCCAGCTCGGGGCGCTTTTCATGCTCGACGGCCCGTCCCTGGCCGCATACCTCGGCGACGCCAAGCCGCTCACCGACAACTACCCCAAGCGCCTGCGCGGCTATCCCGAAAGCCCCGAGGTCCAGAAGCAATACCTGGCCGAGCACGAGAAGCTCATGGACGCCATGGCCGCCAAGGAGCGCTTCGCCGACTCGGCCGAGGCGGCCCTGCTCCTGCCCCAGGCCATCCTGGCCGAGGCCGGGGCCTGGTTCGAGACCCAGCAGATCATGAACACGTACCTCAACAACATGCTCACGCCCCCGCCGTCGCTGCCGGCGGTCAACTACGTGCTCTCGGGCACGGATCTGCGCGTCCTGCCCCTTTGGCTCATGAAGTCCGACGCCAAGAAGCAGGCCATCGTGACCCATGTCCTGGCCGACGGCATGGCCCCCACGCCGGAGACGGAATTCCAGCTCGGCATCCGGGCCCTGGCCGAGCGCGACTATCTGTTGGCCGACGCCAAGCTGCGGCGCGCCCAGGACATGGGCTACCCGAGCAACCTGGCCCCGGCGCGGGTGTTCGTGCTGTGCCTGGACGGCCGGCTGGCCGAGGCCGAGGCCCTGGCCGCCGTGGCCTTCAAGGGCGGCCAGGCCAGCGCCGCGGCCAAGTCCTACATGGACTGGCTGGCCCGCACCTTCGGCTTCAAAAGCCCGTTTTGACCCCCGCACCGGCAAGCGTCGCGGGACGGAGCCGACGCGAGCCGCCCTGGCCAATCCATCGAGATGCCCTATCCGTTCGCTTGAAGAGCATCCGATCAATCGATTTGACCTGCCGCCCTCCCCGTGGCCTATTCTGACCGGAAAAGGGAGGAAACCATGGACACGACTCTGGATTGCCGGGGGCTGGCCTGCCCCGGGCCGGTGCTGCGCTGCAAGGAATGCGTGGAAAAAGAGGCCCCCAAAACCCTGTCCGTCACCGTGGACAACCAGGCGGCCAGGGAAAACGTCACCCGCTTCCTGACCATGCGCGGCTACGCCGTGGAGGCCGTCGAGGCCGACGGAATCTCCACCCTGACGGCCACGGCGACCGGCACCGCTCCCCAGCCGGAGCCGGCGGCGACGCGCCAGGCCGTGGACAACCCCAAGACCGCCGTGTTCCTCACCGCCGACACCGTGGGCCGGGGCGACCCGGAACTCGGGGCCAAGCTCATGGTCAACTTCGTCAACACCCTGCCCGAACTGGGCGAAGGGCTGTGGCGCATCATCATGGTCAACGGCGGCGTCAAGCTGGCCGTGGCCGGAAGCCCGGTCCTGCCCAAGCTCAAGGAGCTCGCGGCCGCCGGCGTCTCCATCCTCGTCTGCGGCACCTGTCTGGACTTTTTCGGCGTTCTGGACAAGAAAGAGGTCGGCGAGACCACCAATATGCTCGATGTGGTCACGAGCCTCGACCTGGCCGACAAGGTCATCCAGATATGAGCAAGCGGCCGACGCCCGGCGGCCGCTTCCCTTTGCCATGACGCCGGCGTCGCGCCGTCCGTTGGAGGCGTGCGGACGCGACCGGGCGGCGTCCCAGGGCCGAAGGCCCGGATTTGCCGCATGCAGGATCAATACCCGACCACCGAGCATCTTCCGGCCCGACGCCTCCCCCGTGAGGAAATCCTGTCCATCGCCCAGGAAATCTCCCGCTCCCCGGCGGCCTGGTCCCTGGGCGTGCTGCCCCTGGCCGTGGCCATCGTCAACGACACCCGGCAGATCGTCTACGCCAACGAACGCTTCGCCGCCCTGGCCAACGCCCCTTCCTCCGACGAGGTGCTCGGCAAGCGCCCGGGCGAGGCCCTGGGCTGCCTGCACGCCTTCGAGCGGGAAGGCGGTTGCGGCACCACGCGCTTTTGCCAGTACTGCGGCTCGGCCAACGCCATCGTCAAAAGCCTTGGCGGCGAAAAGACCACCCAGGAATGCGCCATCAACCGCAAGAACGTCACCGAGCTCGACGCCCTGAACCTGCAAGTCTGGGCCTGCCCCATGGACCACGGCGAGCGCAGGCTCGTGCTCAACTCCATCCTGGACATCGCCCACGAAAAGAACCTGCGTACCTTCGAGCGACTCTTTTTCCACGACATCATGAACGCCGTGTCCGGCATCCGGGGCATCCACGAGATCATAGCCCCGGAGCTGCCCGAGCGGTTCACGCCCGACATGGACCTGCTGCGGCGGGCCATCGAGGACATCCAGAACATCATCGAAACCCAAAAGGACTTCCTGTCCGTCGAAAGCCAGGAATACGCCCCGACGTTCTCCTCCTGCGACGCCCGGGAGGTGCTGTCCTACCTGGCCGCCTACTGCCAGTCCTTCACCTATGACGCCTCCCGCACCATCGCCGTGGATCCGGCCGCCCCGTCCCTGCGCTTTGCAACCGACGCCCGCATCCTGCAGCGCGTGATGGTCAACATGATCAAAAACGCCCTGGAAGCCTCGCGCCCGGGCGAGACCGTCACCCTCGGCTGCGGCCCGGGGAAAGACGGCGGCGTGGAATTGTGGGTGCAAAACGCGGCCGTGCTGCCCAGGGAAACGCGCCTGCGCCTTTTCGAGAAGGGCTACTCCACCAAGGGATCGGGCCGGGGCTTCGGCACCTACAGCATGCGGCTTTTCGCCCGCCAGTGCCTGGGCGGCGACGTGGATTTCGAAAGCGCCCCGGAAATAGGCACGCGCTTCGTCCTCAGCCTGCCGGCCTAGAGCCCGGCCGGCTCCCCTCCCAAGTCATGGACGGCACGGAACGCATCCGCCTCAACAAGGCCCTGGCCGGCGCAGGCGTGGCCTCGCGCCGCCAGGCCGACGCCATGATCGCGGACGGGCGCGTCGCGGTCAACGGCGTCACGGTCACGGAACTCGGGTGCAAGATCGACCCACGAAGCGACGTCCTCACCGTGGACGGCAAGCCCGTGGCCAACGGCCGCGAAGCCGGCGACCTGACGCTCATGCTCCACAAGCGCCCGGGCTGCGTGACCACGGCCCGCGACCCCGAGGGCCGGCCCACCGTGTTCGACGCATTGCCGCCGCACTACCGGAAGCGGCGGCTTTTTTCCGTGGGCCGGCTGGACTATTTTTCCGAAGGATTGCTGCTTCTCACCACCGACGGCGAGTTGGCCTACCGCCTGGCCCACCCCCGCTGGCACGTGGCGAAGCGCTACCGGGTCACGGTGCGCGGCGCGGTGGGGCCGGGAGCCATAGAGACCATGGCGCACGGCATGACCCTGGCCGAGGGTGAGACCCTGGCCCCGGTGGCGGCGCGCATCGCCTCGCGCCCGGGCGCGGAGCGCGTCGTGCTGGAGATGGAGCTTTCCCAGGGGGTGAACCGGCAGATACGGCGGATGTGCCGCGACCTGGGCCTGACCGTGCTGACGCTTTCGCGCACGGCCCAGGGGCCGCTGACGCTCGGCGACCTGCCGCCGGGGCAGTGTCGCGAACTGACGGCCGGCGAACTGGCCGGCCTGCGCCGGGCCGTGGGCCTGGAGGCGCACGCCGCGCCCGAGGCCGGGCGGCAGGCCCTAGAAGCGGGTTCGGGGAAAACGGAGCCGCCTGGGAAAAACCGCCCTTGCGCCGCACCGGGCAAGCCCCGGTGCGGCAGGTGAACCGTCCGGGCGACGCTACTGCTTCAGGTCGCGGCCCTTGACCGGGGTGTTGTCGTGGACCTTGGCCCCCTGAGGCGGGGTGAAGGCGAAGAGCGAATCGGCCAGCTTGGGGTTGGCCACGACGCCGCTTAGGGTCAGGTCGTTGGTGTTGGCGTAGAAGTCCTGGATGAAGACGCGGGCGATCATGTCCGTGGCGAGGTCCACCCAGACCTTGGCCAGGACCAGCCCCGGCTCGGGCTCGCGCGGGGCCAGCTGGAGCACGGCCTGGCCCGGCCCGGCTTCCTCGGGCTTGCCCGGGGCGACGATGAAGTCCTCGGTCAGGTTGGCCTTGCCCGTGAGAAACCGCAGCATGGTCTTGGAGTTCACGATCTCCTGCACCGGATAGCGGAAAGCCTCCTTGTCCTCCTCGAAATAATCCCACACGGCGTCCTTGCCGACGATGAGCAGCTCCTTTTCGGGCTTCACCGTCTCCCAGCGCACGAGCATGGGCTTCCTGAAGAGAAACGAGCCGGAGCGCTTTTCCGTGTCGCCGCTGGCCGCGTTGCGGATGGACTGGCTGAATTCGGCGGAAAAGGCGGAAATCGCGGCGTACTTCTTCTGGATGCGCCCGGCCAGTTCCGTGGCGTCCACGGCCAGGGCCGGCCCGGCGAAAAGAAGAAGGCAAAGGACGGCGAGAAAGGGGGCGCAGAAAGCCTTCGGCGACCAAAGGGCTGCGCCCTTTGGAATCCCGACACCGGGAGAACCAACGCACGCCTGTTCCGCCTTCTGCATCGTCATCGGTCGCGTCGTCCGAAAAAATCTATCCATAATTCCATCGTCCCACCGTTATTATTATTTCCCCCTTGCGGGGTGGTCCAGGAGGGGCCCCCGGCCCCTCCTGGCCGCCGGAGGCATTTTCCTGCTCTTCCTCTCGCTCTCACTCTTTATTGCGTATGACCGACCGCGGCTTGCTGCCTTCCTGCGGCCCCAGCAGCCCGTCGCGCTCCATCTGTTCGATGAACCGGGCGGCCCGGTTGAAGCCGATGCGGAAGCGCCGCTGGATGAGCGAGATGGAGGCCTTGCCCTGCTCCATGACGAATTCCACGGCCTGCGGGTAGACGGCGTCGGAGGCGGTGTCGTCGCCGCCCTCGCCGCCCGGTTCGCCGCCGCTTCCGTCCGCGCCCTTCTGCCAGTCGGCGAAGTCGAGCTTGTAGCTCGGCGCGGCCTGGCTCTTCCAGTGCTCGACCACGGCGGCGGTCTCCTCGTCGGAGACGAAGGCCCCGTGCATGCGCACGGTCTTGCCGCCGCTGGGCTTGAACAGCATGTCACCCCGGCCGAGGAGATATTCCGCGCCCACGGCGTCGAGGATGGTGCGCGAGTCGTGCTTGCTCGTCACCTGGAAGGCGATGCGGGTGGGGAAGTTGGCCTTGATCAGCCCCGTGACCACGTCCACGCTCGGCCGCTGGGTGGCCAGGATCAGGTGGATGCCGGCGGCCCGGGCCAGCTGGGCCAGGCGCACGATGCTGACCTCCACTTCCTTGGCGGCGGTCATCATGAGGTCGGCCAGTTCGTCGATGACGATGACGAGATAGGGCAGGGGTTCGAGTTCCAGCAGTTCGTCGGGCCGGTTGTCGCCGAGCTTTTCAAGCTTCTCGTTGTAGCCGGCGATGTTGCGCACGCCAAGGAGCGCCATGGCCTCGTAGCGGCGGTCCATCTCGGCCACGGCCCAGTCCAGGGCGGACTTGGCCATGGACGTCTCGGTCACCACCGGATGCACCAGATGCGGCAGGTCGTTGTAGACCGAAAGCTCGATGCGCTTGGGGTCGACGAGCAGGAGCTTCACCTCGTCGGGCCTGGCCTTGTAGAGGATCGAGAGCAGGATGCCGTTGATGCACACGCTCTTGCCCGAGCCGGTCGCGCCGGCCACGAGCAGGTGGGGCATGCGGGCCAGGTCGGCCACCTGGGGACGGCCCTGGATGTCCTTGCCGATGGCCAGCGTGATCCTGGACGACGAGGCCCGGAAGGCCTCGGTGTCGAGCACCTCGCGGAAATAGACGGTCTGCCGCCTGGCGTTGGGGATCTCCACGCCGACCGTGTCCTTGCCCGGGATGGGGCCCTCGATGCGCACGGCCAAGGCCTTCATGGCCAAGGCCAGGTCCACGGACAGCCCCACGATGCGGCTGATCTTGACCCCGGGCGCGGGCTTGACCTCGAACATGGTGACCACCGGCCCCGGCACCACGCGCATGACCTCGCCCTGGATGCCGAAGTCGTTGAGGCACGTGATGAGGCTCTCGGCCTGGCGACGACAGACCTCGGGCTCCACGGCCACGGCCTCGGAGACCGGCGGCACGGCGAGCAGATCCAGGGACGGCATCATGTCGCCGGACTTGGCCACGGGCTTGGGCGCGGGCTTGGCCGGCTTCGGCGCGGTCGGCTTTGGCGCGGCGGCCACGGCCTGCAGCGGCGAGGGTTCCTCGGCCGGAACCTTCTCCGGCGCCTTCTCGGGCACCTTGTCCGGCGCGGCGGGAGCGGCCTCGCGCACCTGGTGCACGATGGCGTCGAGGAAGCGGTCCACGGCCTCGGCCGGCTCCTTGGCCGGAGCCGGGGCGGGCTTTTCCACGACCACGGGGGGCGCGGGCGGCGCGGCGGGTTCCGGCTCGGCCTTGGCCTTTTCGCGGGCCGGCCGGGCCTTTTGCTTCGGGGCTAAAGCCTCCTCGCCGTCGTCGAGTTCGAAATCCGGCTCGGGCCGGCGGCGTTCGGCCCTGGCCGGGCGCTCGCGCTCCCGGGCGGCCCGGTCGGCGGCCCGGCGCTCGCGCCAGTCGCTCCAGGCGTCGTAGGCACGCAGGCCACGTTCCCGCAGCACGGCCATGACCGGTTGCCAGAAATTGCTCCAGGTGAGGCCGAAGGTCACCTGCACGGCGGCCACCAGGGCGCAGGCCAGGAAGAAGTAGGCTCCGAAAGAGCTCAGGTAGTGGTTGAAGAATTCGTACAGCGAACGCCCCACGGCCCCGCCGCCCCGGACATTGCCCACGGACAGGCCGAAAAGGCTCCAGGGCGAACCCAGGAAGGCCAGCAGGACCAGGGACAGGGAAAAGGCCCCGGTCGTGCGCCAAAACGGCAGGCGCAGACTCGGGGCGAGAAGGCGCAAGCCGCGCCAGGCGATCCAGCAGGGCACCAGGTAGGCCCACACGCCCAAAGCCTCGGCGAGCAGGCCGCCGAGGTAGGCCCCGGCCAGACCGGCCCGGTTGGCCACGCCCCGGCGGGCGGACACGGACTGGTTGAAGCCCGGGTCGCCCGCGTAATACGTGTACACGGCCACGCACAGGAAAACGGCCAGGAAGAAGGCGGCCAGGCCCACGATCTCCCGGGTGACCCGGAAGCCGCCCCGTCCGCCCTTTCCGGCGTCCTTGCCGCCATTGCGATCGGCGTTGCCCATCTTCATGCTTCAGCGGGCGATGCTACGGTTGTTCAATGCGTCCTGCCTGGCCCGCTATTCCCGGCCGATGTAGCCGCCGGTGCGGGTGTCCACCTTGATCCGGTCGCCGATATTGACGAAAAGCGGCACCAGAACCGTGACCCCGGTCTCGACCACGGCCGGCTTGGTGGCGCCGCTGACCGTGTCGCCCTTGACCCCGGGCTCGGTTTCCTTGACTTCGAGGACCACCGAGGCCGGCAGGTCCACGTCCAGCGGCTGGCCCTTGTAGAGCAGCATCTTGAGCTCCATGCCGTCCTTGAGGTAGCCGCCCTTCTCGCCCATGGGCCCCACGCCCACGTGGAGCTGCTCGTAGCTCTCCATGTCCATGAACACGTACTCGTCGCCCTCGCGGTAGAGATACTGCATCTCCTTGCTCTCGAGGTCGGGCTTGACCATCTTCTCGCCGGACCGGAAAGTGTTTTCCACCACCCGGCCGTTGATCATGTTCTTGAGCTTGGTGCGGATAAACGCCCCGCCCTTGCCGGGCTTGACGTGGAGGAAGTCAACGATTTCATAGGGCACGCCGTCCATTTCGATCTTGAGTCCACGGCGGAAATCGGTGGTGGAAAGCATTGTCGCTCCTTCACATGAAGTTTGGATTGTCGGTGATGTGCCGCCACAGGGCCATGACGGCCAGGGCGTATCCGGTGAGTCCGAACCCGGCGATGCAGCCGATGCAGTTTCTGCCGATGATGCTTTTTTGCCGCAGCGGCTCGTCGGTGCGGGCGAAGATGTTGGAGATGTGGACCTCGACGCAGGGGATGCCGATCCAGGCCAGGCAGTCGGCCAGGGCCAGGCTGGTGTGGGTGTAGGCCCCGGCGTTGAGCACCACGCCGTCGAGGCCGTCCTTCCAGGCTTGCTCCAGCCGGTCGATGCAGTGTCCTTCGCTGTTGGCCTGGTGGAATTGCAGCTCCAGGCTGTCAGCCTCGGGGCCGAGCATTTCCGCCACCATCTCCGGGAGGTCCTCGATGGTGCGGCGTCCGTAGATCTCGGGCTGGCGCACGCCGATGAACCCGAGGTTGGGGCCGTTTAACACAAGCAGTCTGACCTTGCGCATACTGTCATCCTCTGTCCGGCCCTGCGCGGCCGGCTTGACGGAGCTTACGGAGCCGGTCACAACGCGGACATGGATACCACGGCGCAACCGAGAACGGAACTGGACCTGGAGCTTGTGACCACGGCCTACCTGTCCGACCAACTGCCGGCGATCGACGCGCCGCAGATCGCCCTGGCCGGCCGCTCCAACGTCGGCAAGTCGACGCTGGTCAACTGTCTGGCCGGCCGCAAGGCCCTGGCCAAGATCAGCGCCACTCCCGGCAAGACCAGAAGCCTCAACTTCTACCAGTCCCACGCCGCCGGCTATTGCCTGGTGGACCTGCCCGGCTACGGCTACGCCCGCTGCTCCATGGAGGAGCGGGCGAAATGGGGCAAGCTCATCGAGGCCTACCTGCGCAAGACCGACAGGCTGCGGGCCGTGGCCGCCCTGGTGGACTGCCGCCTGCCGCCCCAGCGCCTGGACGTGGAGCTGGTGGACTGGCTGCGCTCCCGGCGCATTCCCCTGATATTGGTGCTGACCAAGTCCGACAAGTGCAGCCAGCGTGACCGGGAGTCCCGGAAAAAAGAGTGGCGGGACCTGGCGCACCCCGCCTTCCCGCCTGTTCTCTTCTCCGGCAAGACCGGGCTCGGCCGGGAGGCGCTGTGCCGGATCCTGGCCGAAGCCGCCTTCAATCCCGGGGAGACGCCTCCCGTTCCTTGAAGAAACCGACCAGGAAGTCCGCGTCCTTGGGGCTCAGATTGAAGTTCATGGCCGCCTTGTTGATCAGCGCGGGCACGGGATCCCCCGTGAGCGTGCGCTGCTCGTCGATCCATTTGACGGCGCGCCGCAACAATTCGCCCTGGGGCATGATGGTGGTCATCGGGCCTCCTTGCTCGGCCATTGGGCATACACGAGGCTGCGCCGGCTTGCAACTTGCCCGCCCGTGGGATAGAGCCGCCGGGACAAACCGCCCCAGGAGACCGCGCCCGTCATGACCGAAACCCTTGCCGCCACCGTCCTCGGCCTCGTCGAGGGAGCCACGGAATTCCTGCCCGTTTCCTCCACCGGACACCTCATCCTGGTCGGCCACCTCATCGGCTTCACCGGCGAGAAGGCCGACTGCTTCGACGTCGTCATCCAACTCGGGGCCATCCTGGCCGTGGTCGTGCTTTACTGGAAGCGTTTCTGGTGGCTGGTTTCGCCCAAGCCGCTGCACGCCTTCTCGGGGATTCGCGGCCTGTGGCTGCTTTTTCTGACTTCGCTGCCGGCGGGCATCCTGGGATTTCTGGCCCACAAGACCATCAAGGCCCACCTGTTCGGGCCGGTCACGGTGGCCATGGCCCTGGCCGTAGGGGCGCTCATGATCTTCTGGGTGGAATCGCGCAAAGCCAGGGACAGGTTCTACACCCTCGACGAGGTGACCCCGGGGCTGGCGCTCGGCATCGGCTGCTTCCAGTGCCTGGCGCTGTGGCCGGGCTTTTCGCGCTCGGCCGCGACGATCATGGGTGGCATGCTGCTCGGGGCCAAGCGCGGGCTGGCCGCCGAATATTCGTTCATCGGCTCGGTGCCGCTCATGTGCGCGGCCACGCTCTACGACTTCTACAAGAACCGGGCCCTTTTCTCCTCCGACGACCTGACCATCCTGGGCATCGGCTTCGCGGTGTCCTTCCTGTCGGCCCTGGTGGCGGTCAAGACGTTCATCGTCCTGATCAAACACGTGTCCCTGCGGCCCTTCGCCTGGTACCGGCTGGCGCTGGCCGCGGCGGTGTTCCTCTTCTGGCCCAAGGACATGCTGTGATTTCTGCGCCAAAAAAACGCTTGCCAGCGCACCGGGAAACGGCTACATACCCGTTTCCCCGCTGCCGGGGACTTCTGGCGAGGTAGCTCAGACGGTTAGAGCATGCGGCTCATATCCGCAGTGTCGGGGGTTCAATTCCCTCCCTCGCTACCAAGAACTTCAAGGAAACCGAGCCCCTGGCTCGGTTTCCTTTTTTCTTGCGCCAAGCGCCGGCCTGCCGCCGCCGCGGCTCGCCCCGCCGCCGCCGTCCTGGACAAACGGGCCCGCCGCGACTATGATCGTAGGGATGCGACAGTTTTCGCCACGTTTCCGGCGCGCCCTCCCCTTCGCGACTTCCCTGCGCGCCCTGGCCGCCTGGGCGACGGTGGCCGTCCTTAGCCTCGCCGTGGCTGCGCCCGGCGTGGCGGGCAAGTCCAGGAAGGCCCACGACGCCCCGGCCGCCCAGCAGCCCGACACTTCCGAACTCCTGGCCCGCTCGGGCCGCGAGCCGCGGAAGATCCTCCTCGTCGGCGATTCCTTCGCCCAGGGCCTCGGCCTGACCATGCCCCAATCCCTGGGCCAGAAGTGCCGCACCGCCCTGTCCAACCAGGGCAAGGTCTCAAGCGGCCTCAACTCGCCCCAATTCTACGACTGGGAGAGGGCCCTGGCCCAGTTCCTCGACGCGGAAAAGCCCGACGTGCTGGTGGTCATGCTCGGCGGCAACGACGCCAAAAACGGCCGGGGCACGCCCCAGTGGGCCCAGGACTTCACGGCCAAGGCCTCGCGTTTTTTGAGCATCGCCGCCGGCCACGGCGTGGCGGTCTACTGGGTGGGCCTGCCGCCCATGCGGGAAAAAGCCTTCAACGAGCGCGCCCGCACGGCCAACGACGCCATGCGCGCCGCCTGCGCCGCGGCCGGATCGTGCCGCTTCATCGACTCCTGGGACATCTTCGCCGACGCTTCGGGTCGGTTCTGCGCCAAGAAGACCGTGGCCGGCAAGGCCATCTCTCTTCGGGGCAAGGACGGCGTCCATTTCACAACCGCCGGCTGCCGGCTCCTGACGGACCGCATCGTCACGGCCATGGCCTCTCCCCGCTGATCCCGGCGACCCCCGACCCGCATCCTCAACCACGCCAACAAAGCCACGGCCCATGAGCTGGAAAAAAGCCTGTTTCGTATACATGATCGCCCTGGCCGTGGCCGCCATGGCCAACATCGAGAAGGTCTCGGTGTGGGTCGACGACCATTTCGCCGACAACCTGGCCCCGGGGCTGGCCCGGCAGGTCCGGCTGGCGCGCAACCTCTGGCGCGAATCGGGCCTGGGGCCGGCCTCCCGGGACATCGACTGCGCCCTGGCCCCCTATTTCGACGAAACCTACAAGAATTCCCTGACCTGCCGGGACGAGCCCAGCTCCGAAGCCGAGGCCCTGGCGCTCAAAAACCGCCTGGATCCCAACCAGCCGGTGCTCAAGCCCGACGTGCCGGTGGACGCCGACGAACTGCTGGCCGCCCTGGCCCCGCCCCGGCCTTCCCTGGCCGCCGAAGACGCTCAGGAAGGGACGCCCGCCGCTCCCGCCGCCGGCCCGGCCGCGCCCAAGGCCCATGACCCGGGCGGGCCGAACCTGGCCCAGGCCAAGCTCACCGGGGCGCGCAAGCTCCTGATCGTCGGCGATTCCCTGGCCATCGGCCTGTCCCTGTCGCTGCGGCGCAGCGTGGCCGAACTGGAAAACGTCGAACTCATCGAGGAAGGCAAGGTCTCGAGCGGCCTGGCCAATCCCAAGTACTACGACTGGGGCCGGGCGCTTCGCGTCTTCCTCGACAAGTACAAGCCCGACGTAGTGGTCATCATGATGGGGGCCAACGACGCCAAGTACATCAACATCAATGAAAAGCCCCGCCCGCCCGGAAGCCCCAACAAGACCTGGCCAGAGGTCTTCTCCATGCGCGTCGAGAACTTCCTGGAGGCCCTGCAGGAGCGCGGCGTGCGCAACTACTGGATAGGGCTTCCCATCATGGGCGACGCGCCCTACGCCAAGCAGGCCGAGGTCATGAACGACATCGTCAAGACAGAGTGCGCCCGCTTCTCCGCCAGCCGCTACCTGGACACCTGGTCGCTCCTGGCCGACGACCAGGGCAACTACTCGACGTTTCTGCCCAACGAAAAGGGCGTGAAAATCAAGGTCCGCGCCAACGACAAGGTCCATTTCACGGTCGCCGGCGGCGACATCCTGGCCCAATCGTTCCTGACCGCCCTGGCCAAGGACGTGGAGCTGCGCCGTAAAACTTCGGATGCCTCCCATGGTTCCGCGCCCCGCGCCCAGTAGCGGGCGCGCCGGCAGTCCCGTCCGCCGCGGCCGACGCGGCCTTCTTCGCCTGGCGGCCCGCCTTGTCCCGGCCTGCGCCCTGTGCGTCCTGTGCCTGCTCGGCGCGGCCTGCAGCAGCGGCGACGAGCCGCCCAAGGCCGAGCGGTCGGACCTGTCGCCCACCGACATCTTCTCCCGGCGCGCCCCCAAGCCGACCCAGCCCGCCGAGCCCGCCGAGCCCGCCCAGACGGCCAGGACGCGGCGGTTCCTGGTCGTCGGCGACTCCCTGTCCATCAGCCTCGGCGAACAGCTCGAACGGGCCCTGGTCGGCGCGCCGGGCCTCGACTTCGCCCGCGACGGCACGAAATCCACCGGCCTCACCCGGCCCGAACTCCTCGACTGGCCGGCCCGCCTGCGCGAGCGCGTGGCCAGGGAAGCGCCGGACATCGTGGTGGTCATGCTCGGAGCCAACGACGTCATGCCCGTGGAAGGCCCGGACGGGACGCGCATCTATTTCAACAACCCGGCCTGGGCCGAGGCCTACGCGGCCAAGGCCCGGGAGATCGTGGCCATCTGCCGCGCCGCCAATCCCAAGGCCCATGTCTACTGGATGGGCGTTCCCTCCATGGGCGAGGCGTCGTTGGCCGCCGGGATCAGGCAGGTCAACGACGCCCTTTCCGGCATGTGCGCCGCCACGGACGGCTGCCGGTTCGTGGACGCCCAGGCCCCCTTTTCCGACCCCGAGGGACGCTTCAGCCGCCACGCCCGCGACCGGGCCACAGGCGAAACCGTGCTTTTGCGCACCCCGGACGGCGTGCACCTGACCGACGCCGGGGCGAAGCTGCTGGCCGGAGTGGCCCTGGCCGTCGTGGCCGAGGCCGAGAAGCTCCCGCCGAGCGCCGGCGTGGACGAACTTCGCGCCTACGCCCGGGACGTGCGGCCCGTGGCCGAGGCCGCGCCGGAACCGGCCAGGGAGCCCGCGGCCGCCAAGGCGAGGCCCAGCGGCAAGATCTATGCCGTGAAAAAGGGCGACACCATCCTCAGCATCGCCCGAAAGCTCGGCGTTCCCGCCGTCGACCTGGCCGCCGTCAATCCCGGAGCAGATTCCACGCGCCTGTCCCTGGGCCAGGAGCTGCGCATTCCCCAGAAGCGCAAGCGTTAGCGCCGTCCTTCCGCCAGTTCCAGATGCTGCCGCACGGCGGCGAGAAGCGCCTCGTGATCCACCGGCTTGGACAGGTAGCCGTCCATGCCGGCGGCCAGGAGAGCCTCGCGGTCACCGGCCATGGCGTGGGCGGTGAGCGCGATCACGGGGGAGGTAGGACGACCCTGTCTGGCCGCCGCCTCGCGGATGGCGGCAACGGCCGCCACTCCGTCGAGCACCGGCATGCCGATGTCCATCAGGATGAGGTCTGGCTGGTAGGCCAGGGCCAGGTCCACGGCTTCCCGGCCGTCCTTGGCCACGAGGACGTCGTGGCCGCAGCGTTCAAGAATGCGCCGCACGGCCAGGGCGCTCACGGCATCGTCCTCGGCCACGAGGAGGCGGCGACCGCTTATCGGGGTCGCCTCGGCTTTCCGGTCCTGTTTCCCGGCCGGTTCGTGCCCCTTTTCCCGGGGCCGGGCCAGGGGCAGGGCGCAGGTGCAGCGCGTGCCCTGGCCCACCTCGCTTTCCATGACAACGACCCCGGCCATGAGCCCCACCAGCCGGCGCACGATGGCCAGCCCAAGGCCCGCTCCCTGGAAGCGGCGCGAGAAGGAGCGCTCCACCTGGTGGAAGGCCTCGAACACGGCGTCGAGCTCCCCAAGGGGGATGCCCACGCCGGAATCGGCTACGGTGAAAAGCACGCTGCCCTCGCCGGCGGCGTTGGGCGGCGCGGCCCATACCTCGACGCCGATGCCGCCCTTGCGGGTGAACTTCACGGCGTTGCCGGCCAGGTTGTAGAGGATCTGCCGCACCCGGCCCTCGTCGCCGAAAAGGACATCGGGCACGCCGGGCGCGACGGACACGCTCCACGCGATGCCGGCCTCGCGGCAGGCCGGCTCGAAGGCGGTGGTGACCGCGGCCAGGAGGTCGTCCAGCCTGAACGGCTCGCTTTCGAGCCCGAGCTTGCCCGATTCCACGCGCGACAGGTCCAGGATGTCGCTTAAAAGCCGCGTCAGTCGGCGGCAGGCGACCAGGGAGGCATCCACGTACTGGCGCTGCTCGGCGGTGAGTTCGGTGTCGGCCAGCAGCTGGGCCATGCCGTGGATGCCGTTTAAGGGCGTGCGCAGTTCGTGACTCATGTTGGCCAGGAACTCGCTCTTGACGCGGCTGGCCGTTTCCGCCGCCTCCTTGGCCGCCAGCAGGGTCGCCGCGTCGCGGCGTCTGGCCGCCAGACGCCAGACCGTATCCATGAGCAGCGCGCCGAAATGGACGTCCGCCTCGTCGTAAGCCTGTTCCTTGCCGGAAAGCACCAGCAGCGCGGCCACGGTTTCCCCGGCCACGGCCGGCACGCAAAGCGCCTGCCGGCCGCCGTCTCCGGCTTCCTGCACGACCTCGGGTCGACACAGGCGCACGGCCTGCGCCCAGCTTCCCATGGCTTCGGCTTCGCTCGGGCCGCTGTCCCACAGCGCCCGGCAGGCCAGCTCGCCGCTGGTGGCCGCCAGGTGCCAGCGCCCGTCCGCCTCGCCACGCGTGAATACGCCGCAGCGGCCGCTTCGCGTCATCCGCCGGGCTTCGGTCGCTGCATGGGCGAACAAGGCCTCGTCGGCGTCCGTTTCCATCAGGGTCAGGCCGAAAAGGCTCTTGAGGCGCGCCTCGCTGATCCGCAGCAGCTCCTCGTCCCGCCGACGCTCCGTGACGTCGTGGAGAAACACGAGCGCCCCGTCCTCGCCGTCCCAGCATACGGGTACGGCCGCCACAGCGGCGATGAACCGCTCCCCGTCAAGGCGCAGCATGTCGTGTTCGGAGGTGGGAACCATGTCCTTGTCTTCGTTGAGGCGGCGTATGCGTTCCCTGACCCTGTCGCGGTACTGCGGCGCTACCCGCTCCAGCACGGGTGTGCCGACGAGCCCGCCGGGGACCGGCACGCCGAAGAGCTGCCGCGCCATGGGGTTGACATAGGCGAACCGACCCCGCGTCTGCACGAAGATGCCGGAGGGCGCGTTTTCCACCAGCAGCCGGAAACGCTTCTCGCTTTCCGACAAACGGCGCTGCGCCTCCAGTCGATCGGTGACATCCGTGACGATGGAATAGAGCAGGGTCCGGTCGCCCAGGCGGATCGGGCCGGAATAGACCCTCACGTCGCGGATGCCGCCGTCGGCGAGCCGGTGGCGGAAGTCGAAGACCCGCCTGCGGCCCTGCCTGGCCTCCGTCATGGCCGTGAGGACAGCCTCCGGGGTCATGGTGTTGATTTCCGACATGCGCCGCCGCCTGAACTCGTCCCGAGTCCAGCCGTAATAGGCGCAGGCCGAGGGATTGGCGTCCACCACGGACCCGGTGTCGGGGTCGATGAGCAGCATCACGGCGTGGTTGTTCTCGAAAAGGCTCTGGTAGCGGGATTCGCTTTCGATCAACTGGGAGATCAGCCGGTTTCGCGCCAGACGGCGTACCAGCAAAAGCCCGAGGGCGACCGTCACCGGCGGAAAGAGGGCAAGCACCGGGATCCCGACTTCGCGCAGCGTCTCGAAGGCCACGGGCAGCGGCAGCAGGAAAGTGCAGGCCAGCACGCAGACATGAAGCACGAGGCCGAAGAGCAGGAGCTCCCACGCGGTGAGCTCGGCGAGATCCCTGCCGCGCCACCGGCTCCAGGCCAGGCCCAGGCCGCCCGAAACCACGGTGGTGGCCAAGCCCATGGCCATGCCCACGCCGCCCTGGAAGGCGCGCAGCGTCGCGGCCATGACCACGGCCAGGCAGGTCGGCAGCGGGCCGAAGAACAGGCCGGCGACGCCAAGCAGGATGGACCTGGTGTCGAAGAAAAGGCCCGGCCGCATCTCCCAGGGATTCAGCATCACGCCCATGGCCATGCCGCCGAGGCACAGGCCGGCCAGCAGGCGCTTTCCCCAGGAGCCGCGCCCGATCTCCCCGCGCGTGAAGGAGTCGTAGAGGAAGGCCAGGGCGACCAGCAGGGCGGCATTGTTGACCAGCCCCAAAAACACGCTCTTGGAAATCGGCTCCATCACGACGCCCATCCTCAGGTACGGCTCCCGGGAAACCAGGAGAGACGGCCAGTTGATGCCAGGGTACACCACCTTCTCAAACCCTACCATCGCCGCCCGGGAAAAAAAAGCCAATCCTCCTTTCCCTGACGAGGGGGCGCGCGTCGAAAACGCTCGGGCCGGCCTCAATCCTCGCCGTACTTCTTGAGCTTCTTGTGCAGGGTGGCCCTCGTGATGCCGAGCACCCGGGCCGCCTCGCTCTTGTTGCCGTCGCAGGAGTCGAGCGTGGCCAGGATGACCTCGCGTTCCACGTCGTCCAGGGGCCGGCCGGCCAGACCGCTTGCTCCGCCCTCGGGCGCGGCGGCGGAAGTCGGCGGGGCCTCCCGGGGGTCGCAGAGGGGCAGTTCGCGCTCGGTGACGTATTCGCCGACGGACAGGATCACGGCCCGCTCCACGGCGTTTTCGAGCTCGCGCACGTTGCCCGGCCAGGCGCAGCGCACCAGATGGTCCATGGCCGCCGGAGTGAAGCCCTTGATGCGCTTGCGGTTCTTCTCGGCGAACCGACCAAGAAAGAACTGGGCCAGAAGCGGAATGTCCTCGACCCGCTCGCGAAGGGGCGGCACCGGCACGGACACCACATTGAGGCGGTAGTAGAGGTCCTCGCGGAAGCGGCCGGCCTCGACCTCCTTTTTGAGGTCGCGGTTGGTGGCGGCCAGGATGCGCACGTCCACGCCCAGGGGTTTGTCGCCGCCCACCCGCTGGATCTCGCGCTCCTGGATGACGCGCAGGAGTTTGGCCTGAATGGGCTGGGCGATCTCGCCGATCTCGTCGAGGAAGATGGAGCCCTTGTCCGCGGCCATGAACCGGCCTTCGCGGCGGCGCTCGGCCCCGGTGAAGGCCCCCTTCTCGTGGCCGAAAAGCTCGGATTCGAGCAGCGTTTCGCTCAAGGCCGCGCAGTTGACCGCCACCAGCGGCCCGGCCGAGCGGGGGCTGCCGGCGTGGATGGCCCGGGCCACGAGCTCCTTGCCCGTGCCGGACTCGCCGGTGATGAGCGCCGTGGCCTCGGTGGGGGCGACCATGCCGACCAGGGTGAAGAGCTCGCGCATGGCCCGGCTGGCCCCGATGATCTCCGGCCCGGCCGGCGCATCGGCCAGCTTGCGCCGCAGCGTCGCGTTCTCGGCGGCCAGGCGCATGTGATCCAGGGCCCGGTCCAGGGTCAGGCGCAGCACGTCGAGGTCCAGCGGCTTGGTCAGGTAGTCGTAGGCCCCCTTTTTAAGCGCGGCCACGGCCGTCTCCACCGAGGAATAGGCCGTCATGATGACGACCGGCACGGCCGGGTTGTATTCCTTGATCCGCGAGAGCGCCTCCATGCCGCCCATGCCGGCCATGCGCACGTCGAGCAGCGCCGCGTCGTAGGCCTTGGCCCGCACCATCTCCACGGCCGTCTCCCCGTCCGCCGCGCCCTCCGGGGCGAAACCCCAGCCGGAAAGCACGGTACGCAGCATGGACAGGTGCCCGGGATCGTCGTCAACTACGAGTATCTTCGCCTGCATCCTCTTCTCCGTTCGTCGCGGCCCCGCCCGAGACGGGCAAAAAGACCGTGGCCAGGGTGCCGCCCCGGGGCCGGGCGGAAAGCACGATCTCGCCGCCATGGGCCGTCACGATCTTGTGGGCGATGGGCAGCCCGAGGCCCGTGCCGCTGGCCTTGGTGGTGTAATAGGGATCGAATATGCGGTCGCGGTCGGCGGCATCGATGCCGCCGCCGTCGTCGGCCACGGACACGAAGGCCCGGCCGTCCGGACTGATGCCCGTGGCCAGGCGCATGACGCCGCCGGAATCCATGGCCTGGATGGCGTTTATGCACAGGTTGAGCAGGGCCTGGGACAGCCTGTCCGGGTCGGCCTGGATTTCGGGGCCCTCGCCGACGCCCTCAAGATCGACCGTCACGCCCCGGGCCACGGCGTCGGGCCGGGTCAGGCGGGCGGCGTGGGCGGCCAGGTCGGACAGGCGCACGGGCCGGCGCACCAGATCCGAGGGACGAGCGAACTCGATCAGCTCCGAGATGACGCGGTTGAGGCGATCCACCTCGCGCACCATGACCTCGGCCGCCTGCCGGTCCTCGCTGCCCGGGGCGAACTTGGCCCCGAAATAGGCGGCGTAGCCGCGTATGGAACTAAGCGGATTGCGAATCTCATGGGCCACGCCGGCGGCCAGGTTGCCCACGGCGGCGAGCTTCTCGCGACGCCGCACTTCGGCCTCCAGGCGGCGCACCTCGCGCAGGTCGCGCAGCACCACCAGCGCCCCCACCACCGAGCCCTCCTCGGCGACCACCGACGAGACAGAGACGCCAAGAGGGGCCTCGTCCCCGCCGGCCAGGCGCAGGTCCATCTCGCGCTCGCCGGCTTCCGCGGCGGCCAGAAGGCCTTGCGGCAGCACCTCGGCCACGACCCGGCCCGTGAGCCCGCCCGGGGCGACCCCGGCCAGGGCCTCGGCCGCGCCGTTGGCCATGGCCACCCGGCCGTCAGGGGACACGAGCAGCAGCCCGGCCGGCATGGCCGCCACCACTTCCGAGGCCAGCGCCGTGGTGTGGCGCAGGGCCCTGCGTTGGGCCCGGTAGCTCTGGGCCCAGAACAGGGCCAGCACGCCGCCGAGGCCAAGCACGAGGAGCACCGCCGCCGTGGTCAGGGTGTTTTGCAGGTCCGCCCGCCGGGCGGCCTCGATGGGGGCCACGTCCAGGCCCACGAAGATGTCCAGGGGCACGCCGCGCAAATCGCGCCGCCCGCCCGGCGCGTCGCAGTCGTCGGTGCAGAAAAAGGATTTGTCGCGCATGGGCCCAAGCCCGTGCATGCCGTGGGGGCCGCGCCCGCCGAGGGAGGGCACGAAGCGACGGTAGACCAGGAAGGATTGCCGACCGTCCTCCTCCTCCCGGGCCAGCCGCCATTTTTCGGTGGCGTCCGCAGCGAGCTTGGCCATGACTTCGGGGGCGAAAAGCTCCTGGCCGATGCGGCCGGCGTCGTTGTGGGCCACGATGCGGCCGTCGGCGTCGGTGACGGCGATGTAGAAGATGCCGGGCTGGTCGGCCATCTCCTCGAGGAGATGCTGGAGGCGGATCTCCGCGCCGAAACCGCCGCGCATGCCGGTGCGCGCCCCGGCTTCGAAGGACTTGATGAGCGCCGCGCCTTTTTCCAGCAAAAGCTGGGTCATGTACTGCTTTTCCCGGCCCAGGTCGATGACGGCCATGGCCACCACCACCGCCGCCAGGATGCCGGCCGCGCCGATGACCAGAAGCGGCGAGGACGCGCCGCCAAAGGGATTCTTCCTGCGAAAGGGCCACATGTCGTTCTCGTTGGGCTGCGGCGAACTGTATGCATTTCATACAGACCGTCTTATTTTAATACGGCAGCAGGCCCGTCCTGTCCAGAAAGCAGACGCTTTTTCGCGCAGCTCTGTGCATCCGACGGCCGGCCGGACCGGGGTTGCATGGCCCGTTCCATCTGTCGTTTCGCGCCTATCGGCCCGGGATCGCGGGAAGGACGGAGCGGCTTGCGACCAAACCCGCCCCGGGTCCTTGACCTTGGCATGTGGGTTGCTATTTCCAGGCGGTCAAACCCGACTTGGCAGGTACGGATTACCCCGAGCGTCCGCCGCTTCGAACCGGAACGGCCAAAGCGCCCCACCGCAACCCCAAAGGAATATGCGCCATGCCCCAGCTTCCCAGACCCGCCCGAACCGGCCTCGCCCTGCTCGCCCTGGCCCTCGCCCTGGCCGGCCTTTTCTCCCTGCCCGCCCCGGCCGAAGCCCTGCTCGGGCTTTTTTCCGACGTCAAGACGCTTTCACCCAAGGACGACGCCGTGACCATCCCCCTGGCCGAGGTCTCGGACGGCAAGGCCCATTTCTACACGGTATCGGCCGGCGGCAAGGAAATACGCTTCTTCGCGGTCAAAAGCCCGGACGGCAAGGTGCGCACGGCCTTCGACGCCTGCGACGTCTGCTTCCCGGAAAAGAAGGGCTACCGCCAGGAAGGGGAATTCATGGTCTGCGTCAACTGCGGCCGCCGCTTCCACGCGAGCAAGATCGGCGAGATCCACGGCGGGTGCAATCCGGCCCCCCTGGCGGCCGAGACGGCGGGCGAGTCCCTTCGCATCACCATGGCCTCCCTGGCCGCCGGCGGGCGCTTCTTCTAGTCGAGGAGCGGGTCTTGAACATTCTCACCATCCCCCTTCGCAACCTGCGGCGCAAGCTCCTGCGCACCCTGCTCATGATCGCGGTCTTTTCCATCGGCGTGGCCTCGGTCACGGCCCTGCTCGAACTGTCCAAGGCCGTGGGCGAGAGCCTGGAGGAGAAGCTCGCCGCCTACGGAGCCAACATCCTGGTCACGCCGCGCACCGAAACGCTGTCCGTGAGCTACGGCGGCATGGCCCTTGGCGACGTGTCCGTGGACATCCGCTCGCTCACGGAAGACCAGACCATCGCCGCCATAAACGGCATCCACCACAAGGACCGCTTAAGCGCCGTGGCCCCGAAGTTCGCCCTGCTCACCAAGGTCGGCGAGACGCCGGTCGGCGTGGTGGGCGTGGATTTCGACCAGGAGATGCGCATCAAGAGCTACTGGCACGCCCAAAGCGGCGACTTGCGCCTCGGCGAGGGCGAGATTCTCGCCGGATCGGAGGCGGCGACCCGTCTCGGGCTCTCGCCGGGCGGCCAGGTCGTGGTGGAGGGCAAGCCCTTCACCGTCTCCGGCGTGCTCGGCCCCACGGGCTCTGGCGACGACGCCATGCTTTTTTCCGACCTGCACGCCTTGCAGCGGGCGGCCGGCCGGGAAAACCGGGTGCACTTCGTGGAGGTGGCCGCGCTTTGCTCGGGCTGTCCCATCGAGGAGATCACGGAACAACTGGCCGCCGCCCTGCCGGGCACGGACGTCAAGGCCATGGGTCAGGTGGTGAAAAGCCGCATGATGACCGTGGAGTTCGTCGAGCGCCTGGCCGTGGCCGTGTCCGGGGTCATCCTGCTCACGGCTTGCGTCATGATCGGGCTGTCGGTCTTCTCCTCGGTCAACGAACGCAAGAACGAGATCGGGCTGCTGCGGGCGCTCGGCTATTCCAAGGCGTCCATCTTCACGCTCATGAGCCTCGAAGGCGTGACGCTGGGGCTGGCGGCGGCCGTGGTGGGCCAGGCGGCGGGATTCGCCGCGAGCTCCCGGCTCATGGCCCTGCTCGACCTCGGCGCGGCCGCGCCGACCTTCGCCCCGGCCCAGTTCGCGGCCGTGTTCGCGGCCGTGGCCCTGCTCTCGGTCCTGGCCTCCCTGCCGCCGGCTCTGGCCGCCGCGCGCATCGAGCCGTCCCAGGCCCTGGTCATGCTCTAACCTATCTGAAGAAAAGGAAAATATCCTCATGCTGATCGCCGAGGACGTCGTCAAGAGCTTTGCCGCCAAGGATCAGGCCGCTCCCGTGCTGCGGGGCGTCTCGCTTTCCGTCTCGCCCGGGGAGTTCGTCTGCATCGTGGGCCGCTCGGGCTCGGGCAAGTCCACCCTGCTCAACATCCTCTCGAGCCTGCTCACCCCGGACGCCGGGAGCGTGCGCTACAAGGGGCGCGACCTGGCCGCCATGGGCGAGGGCGAACGCAACAAGCTGCGGGCCACGGACTTCTCCATGGTCTTCCAGATGCATCACCTGCTCCCCTATCTGACGGCCCGGGAGAACGTGCTCGCGCCCTTTCTGTCCGGGCTGCGCCCGGTGTCCGCCGCCCGCCGCCGCCAGGCCCTCGCTTGCCTCGACCGGGTGGGACTGGCCGACAAGGCCGACCGGCTGCCGGGCGCGCTCTCCGGCGGCGAGCGCCAGCGCGTGGCCATCGCCCGGGCCCTGGTCACCGAACCGGGCATCGTCTTCGCCGACGAGCCCACGGGCAGCCTCGACGGCGACACCGGCGGCCAGATCATGGACATCCTGTCGCGGCTCAACGCCGATGGCCTGACCGTGCTCATGGTCACCCACGAGCCCGCCTACGCGGCCATGGCCTCCCGGGTCATCGAGATCCGCGACGGGAGGATCGCCGCCGCCCATTGAACAGCAGGTCGCCCCTTTCGGGTCGATCCCGCGACGCGAGACGCCGCATCTTCACGCAAGGCCGTTTGACAAACGCCCGTATGCCCCTTTAGGAATCTTGCATTTTAGTATGGTAAACGCCTTGTGCAACACCGGCTCTCGGGGGAGGGAAATATGGGCAACCTGAAGTTGGGCGTGAAGCTGGTCGGCGGCTTTCTCCTTTGCGCCGCCATCACCCTGGTGGTCGGCCTTGTCGGCCTCATGGGGATATCGGGCCTCACCAAGAGCCTGACCCAGGTCACCGAAGTCGACCTGCCGGCCGTGCGCGACCTGCAGGCGATCAAGATCGCGGGCGAATCCGTGCGCGTGGCGCAACGGACCCTCAACGTCCCCGGCCTTTCGGAAAAGGACCGCAAGCGCCAGTACGAAAACATCGCCAACCTGCGCGAGAGCTACCGAAAGTCCTGGGAGGAATACGAGAAGCTCCCCAAATCCCCGGAAGCCGAAAAGCTGTGGCGGGAATTCGTGCCGGCCTGGCAGGAGTGGGTCAAGGTCAACAACGAGACTTTCGACCTGGCCCGGGAGTGGGACAAATCCGACATCGACGACCCCGACGCCCTGGAGAACAAGCTCGCCCAGTTCCGGGGCGACCACTACAAGCTCCTGACCGACGCCGAGTCCCTGGTCCTTTTCGGCACGCCCTTAAGCGGCGGCGACGATTCCACCAAGTGCAACTTTGGCCGATGGCTCGACGCCGAGGGGCGCGACATCGCCAATCCCGTCTTCCGTAAGACCCTGACGGAAGTTCGCGCCATCCACGACAAGCTGCACCAGTCCGTGGGCAGGCTCAAGGAACTGGCCGCCAGAAACGCCCCGCGCGAGGAGCAGGCCGCCATCGTGCGCGCCGACCTCTTGCCGGCCGTGGCCGCGACCATGGGCCATTTCGCCACGCTCTCGCAGGAAGTGGCCCGGGTATCCGCCATCTGCGCCAAGATGCGCGTCGCTTCCATGGAAACGGTGCGTTCCAAGCAGGTCCGCTGCTTCGAGCTGCTCGACAGCC
>NZ_JARKOZ010000122.1 GCF_029978005.1 Solidesulfovibrio sp.
GGCGGCGCGGTCACGCGCCGGCTCATCGAACGCAAGGTCTGCAAGAAGGTCGTGCTGGTGGACCGCATCCCCACCAAGGCGGCCGGCATCGCCCTGGACATCCTGGAGGCCAGCCCCGTGGACCTCCTGGAGCCGGTGTGCCTGTCCGGCGAGGACCTGGAGGAGACCCGGGACTCGGACATCGTGATCGTAACGGCCGGGACCACCCGCAAGGAGGGCATGAGCCGCGACGACCTGCTGCGCATCAACGCCGACATCGTGCGCGACTGCGTGACCAACGCGGCCAAGTACAGCCCCTACGCCTTCTACATCATCGTGAGCAATCCGCTCAACGTCATGTGCCACGTGGCCATGCGCGCCGGGCAGATTCCCCGCACCCGCATCACCGGCATGGCCGGCATCCTGGACGCCAGCCGCTTCCAGTACTTCCTGTCCAAGGAGCTCGGCGTGTCCGTGGAGAACGTCCAGGCCATGGTGCTCGGCGAGCACGGCGAGGACATGGTGCCCGTGCCCCGCTACTCCACCGTAGCCGGCATTCCGGTCACCGAACTCTTGCCCAGGGAGCGTCTGGCCGCGCTCATCGAGCGCACCCGCGACGGCGGGGCCGAGATCATCCGGCTCATGCAGACCAGCGCCTTCTACGCCCCGGCCTCGGCCGTGATCCAGATGGTGGCGGCCGTGGTCATGGACAAGAAGAAGATTTTGCCCTGCGCCGCCTATCTCACCGGCGAGTACGGCCTGCGCGACGTGTTCGTGGGCATGCCGGTGAAGCTCGGGGCGAGCGGCGTGGAGGACATCCTGGAACTGGAACTCACCGACGAGGAGGGCCAGGCCCTGCTCGCCAGCGCGCAGAAGATCAAGTCGCAGCTGGCCCTTCTCGGCGAAACCTGCTGACCCGGCCGGCGCGTGCCGCCGACGGGGAGATGCCAAAGGAGCGTGCGCATGGACAAGCACGAGGCGAAACGGTCGCTGACGGACATCATGGCCCGGTTCACGAGCTACGCGGGCAAGCGTCTGCCCACGGACGTGCTCGGGAGGCTCGCCGCCCTGCGCCAGGGCGAGGAAAGCAAGCTGTCGCGCGTGGTTTTCGACTCCATGTTCGAAAACCTCGCCGCCGCCGACAACCTCGACCGGCCCTGCTGCCAGGACACCGGCGTCATCCAGTACTTCGTCAAGGCCGGGGCCGGCTTCCCCCTGCTCGGCGAACTGCGCGAGGTCCTTACCGAGGCCGTGCGCCGGGCCACCCGCGAGGCCCCGCTGCGCCACAACGCCGTGGAGACCTTCGTCGAGAAGAACACCGGCGACAACACCGGCCTGCGCGTGCCCTGGATCGACTGGGAGATCGTGCCCGGCGATGCCGTCGAGATCGAGGTCTACATGGCCGGCGGCGGCTGCAGCCTGCCCGGCGCGGCCAAGGTGCTCATGCCTTCGGCCGGGTACGAAGGCGTGGTCCAGTTCGTCTTCGACGTCGTCACCTCCTACGGCGTCAACGCCTGTCCGCCGCTTCTGGTGGGCGTGGGCGTGTCCACCTCGGTGGAGACGGCGGCCCGGCTCTCCAAGCTGGCCCTTTTTCGGCCCATCGGCAGCCGCAACCCCGATCCCCGGGCGGCGGAAATGGAAAAGCTGCTGGAGGACGGCCTCAACGAGGTGGGCATCGGCCCGCAAGGGCTCTCGGGCAACTGTTCGGTGATGGGCGTGCACATCGAGAATTCGGCGCGGCATCCCTCCACCATCGGCGTGGGCGTGTCCACGGGCTGCTGGGCCCACCGCCGCGGCTCCATCCGCATCGCCCCGGACTGCGCCAGCTATGAAATCCTCTCCCACAAGGAGGCCGTGCTGTGAAAAAGGTGCTCTCCACCCCCATCAAGGACGAGGACATCGCCGCCATCCGGGTCGGCGACGTGGTGTATCTCGACGGCTATCTCGTCACCTGCCGCGACGTGGGCCACCGCCGCCTCATCGAGCTCGGCCGGGAGCTGCCCGTGGACCTGGCCGGCCTGGCCATCTTCCACGCCGGCCCCATCGTGGCCAAGGACGGCGACGGCTGGAAGATGATCTCCATCGGCCCCACCACGAGCATGCGCATGGAGCGCTTCGAGGAGGAGTTCATCGAGCGCACCGGCGTCAAGCTCATCGTGGGCAAGGGCGGCATGGGCCCCAGGACCGCGGCGGCCTGCAGGAAGCACAAGGCCCTGCACGCGGTCTTTCCCGGCGGCTGCGCCGTGCTGGCCGCCACCGAGGTGGAGGAGATCGAGCGGGTGGAGTGGCAGGACCTGGGCATGCCCGAAGCCCTGTGGGTGAGCCGGGTCAAGGCCTTCGGACCGCTCATCATCTCCATCGACACCGAGGGCAACAACCTCTTCGAAACCAACAAGGCCGTCTTCAACGCCAAGAAAGGGCCGATCATCGACAGGATCTGCCAGCAGGTGCGCTTCATTAAATAGAACTACGTCCTGTCCCTGTCAGCCGCTACACCGTGCTGGCGAAGAAAAGGCCCGTGCCTGAAGCGCGGGCCTTTTTTCGCGTTCGGATTTTCGTGCAGTGGCCCGTCGCGGCTCCTGGACCAGCCGGCCATGCCCAGGCATATCGTTGGCCGGTCCAGTGTCCCCGGTCGGAAGCAATAGATCGCGATTGCATAAAAATTGACGTCAATCTATATCGATCGCACACTTGCTGCCTTTCGGGTGTCCGAGGTCGGGACCGCGCAACGAAGTTTCTCGGGGATGGGGGGAATGATGCAGAAGACCGTACTGTCGCTGTTGTTTCTGGTGACCTTCTTGGGGGGCGCTTCCTCCGCTTGGGCGGAAGAGGTCGCGCCCAAGGAGAAGATGCAGGAGCTCATGCAGAAATCGAGCAACCCGGTGGGCGAGCTCTGGATGATCAACAACCAGTTCAACTTCAATCAGATAAGGAGCGACAAGCTCGAAGCCTTCAAGCATCCGAAGACGCAGTTCAACTGGAATTTTCAGCCCATCCTGCCTCTGGACCTGTCCAGCGACGTGCGCATGATCGTGCGCCCCGTCATCCCGCTGTACAACAGCCCGTACTTGGCCGGCCGCAACGAGGTCGACTACACCTCCGGCTTCGGCGACATCGGACTCATGACCATGTTCGCCCCGAACACCGACGCCGCATCGGGCTTCATGTGGGGCGTGGGGCCCACGGCCGTCTTCCCCACGGCGGCGAACAAGAATCTCGGCAAGGGCAAATGGCAGCTCGGCGGCGCCGTGGCCGCGGTCTATCTCGATCCGAAGTGGGTGGTCGGCGTCTTCCCGCAGCAATGGTGGTCCGTGGGCGGCGACCCGGACAGGGAGAACGTGAGCTTTTCCAATATCCAGTATTTCCTTTGGTATTCGCCGTTCCCCACTTGGCAGGTGGGTATGGCCCCCAACATCTACATCGACTGGGAGCAGAAAAAGGCCGAGGACCGGCTGACTCTGCCCGTGGGACTGGGCGTGGCCAAGCTCTTCATGCTCGGCAAGCTGCCGATCAAGATCGCCGTGGAGGCGGACTACTGCGTAGTGCGGCCGAGCAATCAGCCGAGCAACGAATGGACGTTTCGCATCAACTTCACGCCCATCATCAAGAAGCTCTTCTAGCCGCGCGTCCGCTTTTCAGCGACGCCGCAGGCGTCCGGTCCGCCGCCCGGGAAACGCGCCTGCCCGCGTTTCCCGGGCGTGACGCGCAAGACGCCCGCACCCTGCCGTCCCGGCGACGTCCTGGCAGACTTCGCCGGGACGGCAGACTGTTCTGACGACCTTTCCCAGAAATTCCGAAGAGTTGTCGACGCCCTGCCGGGCGATTCCCGGCGGCCGCCTTATTGGTCGCCGTACCTGGACCGGTAGACCTCCAGGGCCTTGGCGTACTTGGCGTTGTCCGGGGCCAGGGAGGCGGCCCGGCGCAGGTGGCCCAGGCCCGCGGCCGGGTCGTCGCGCACGGTAAGCAAACCCAGGTTGTAGGCGGCCTCGGCCAGGCGCGGATCGCGGGTCAGGGCGTCGGCCAGGGCGGCCTTGGCCGCGTCGGTCCGGCCCAGTTCGGCCAGCACCAGCCCCAGGTTGAAGGCGGCCACGGCGCTTTGCGGGTCGGCTTCCCGGGCTTTGGCCAGGAGCGCGGCCGCGCCTTCCAGGTCGCCCTGCCGGGCCGTGGCCATGGCCGCGTTGATGCGCGGCGCGGCCGCGTCCGGGCGCAGGCGCGTGGCCTGGGCATAGGCCTCGATCGCGCCGGCCAGGTCCCCGCGCCGCAACCGGTCGTTGCCCAGGTTGTAGCGCCCGGCCCAGTCGTCGGGCCTTGCGTCGAAGGACGCCTGCAACTCCATGGTAGCCCGTCCCACGGCCTCCAGGGCGTCCTCGGGCAGGGCCTCGCTCGGCGCGCCGGCCAGGGCTTCGGCCGCGCGCACGCGCACCAGGCGCGACGGGTCGGCCGTGGTCCGGGCCAGGGCGGCGACCACGGCCGGGTCGCGGTCGTCGGCCAGTGTCTCGGCCGCGGTGGCCCGCACGTAGGGGGAGGGGGCGGCCAGGGCGGCCAGGAGCGCCGGCCGCTTGCGCGCGTCCGGACAGGCCCTGAGAAGCCGGGCCAAGCCGGCGGCGAACACCGGCTCGTGGCCCGGGTCCCGGAGATAGGCCAGCATGTCGGGGAGCGTCGTCCAGTCGCGGCGGCGGGCCGCCTCGATGAGCGCCGCCCGGGCCAGGACCGGGGCCTGGTAGTCCCGGGAGCGCCAGGAGCGGACCGTGGCGTCGGCCCAGGCCGCGTCCTTGTCCGGGTGGCAGCCCTGGCAGGCGTTGGGCGAGCCGAAGCGCAGGGTCGCCGCCGGGTTCGGCGGCAGCATGGAGTGGTCGGTGCGGACCATGCGGGCGAAGCGCGTCTGCGGCATGTGGCAGGACAGGCACCGGCCGCCGGGGCCGTCCGGCTTGTGCCGGGTGTGGGCCTCGGGGTTGGCGGCCTTGTCGGCGTGGCAGGACAGGCAAGCCTGGTCGGGATTCTGGCGCTGTTTGAACCGGCCGCTCGAGGTGTGGCAGAACACACAGGAGAGCTTGCCGTTTCTGGCGCAGGGCGAAAGCATCCAGGAGGTCTGGGTGAAGTTCTCGCCCAGGTCCCGGCCGTCGGGGTAATAATCCGGGTTTTCCAGACCGGCCAGGTCGAAGTGGTCGAAGAAGTCGTCGCCCGGTGCGAAGCCCGCCGTGATGGGGATGAGCTTGGCGTGGCAGGAGGCGCAGGCGTCGTTTTGCCTGGGGACCGGCAGCCCTTTCCCCCAGCTCAGGATGCGCAGGTCCTGGGGCACGGTCCCCTTGGGAGCCTGGGCGCAAACCTCGTTGTGGGCCTTGGACGGGCCGTGGCAGGTCTCGCAGTTGATGCCGGGCTCGGCCCAGGCCGTGTCGTAGGCGTCCGTGGCCGGGTCGTAGTTGATGGACAGCTGGCTGACGTGGCAGCCGTGGCAGGAGGTGTTGAAGGTGTAGGCCGGGTCGCGCCAGTCCACCGGGCCGGTGGCCTCGGCCTGTCCGTGGTGGCGTCGCCGGCCGCTCGCGGCCACGTCGAACCAGGTTTTCTCCACCGCGTCGTAGGCGATGGGCAGGGTCTGGAGCCGGCCCCGCTCGAGGGGCGTCAGGAAATAGTAGACGTTTTTTCCGCCGAGAACCTGGGCGATGGGGTAGCGCCGTTCGCCGTCCGGTCCCGTTTCGAGCACGTAGCCCTGGCCGGGGCCGACGAGCGCCTTGTAGCGTCGCTCGCCCACGGCCGCGTCCAGGGCCTGGGCGGACAGCGCCCTGGCGGCGAAGGCGTCGTCGTAGGGCTGCATGGCCAGGCCGTGGCGCGAGGTGGACCACAGTTCGTAGAACCGGGCATGGCAGTCGCGGCAGCTGGCCGACCCGGCGTAGCCTTCCGGCGCGGCGGCCATGGCCGGGGCCGGACACAGGAAAAAAAGCAGCAGGGCGAGGGCGCCCTGCTGCTTGATCGCGGCGCGAAGGGACATGGACGATCAGTGGGGGAGTTTGAAGTTCGGCGGGAACTTGGCCAGGACCTGCCGTCTGTAGCGCCCGAATTCCGTCTGCAGGATGGACAGGACGGGATCGTGGCGCAGGCCGACGCTCGCGTCCTCCTGGGGGTTGGTGTACAGATTGAACATCAGCGTGCCGCCGGTCTTGTCCAGGACGCCGCCGGAGAAGCCGGCGTTCCAGCCCTTCTGGGTGATGAGGTCCGTGACCTGCACGGCCTGGTGGTACTTGAACTCGTCGATGCGCACCGCGGCGAAGGTGGTGAGCATCCAGTACAGGACGCTGCGCCGGTTGGAGTCGCCCTTGTCGGCCAGCAGGAAGGAGGCCTGGTCGATGCCGTCCACGTAGCGGTCGGCCGGCAGCATCTTGCCGATTTCCGCGCCCGGCTTGCCGGCCAGGTTCAGGGCGGTGGGGAAGATGTCGGCCAGGTCGAACAGGCCCTCGGACTTGCGCGGCGCGATCATGCCCTTCCAGTAGACGAAGGTCGGCACGCGCACCCCGCCTTCCCAGGTCGTGCCCTTGTAGCCGCGGAAGGGGCTGCGGCCGTAGGGGTACACCTCGCCCTCGGGGCCGTTGTCCGAGGAGAAGAGCACCAGGGTGTTCTCGAGCTGCCCGGACGCCTCGAGCGCCTTCATGATGCGGCCGAAGTTGTCGTCCACCTCGACCATGCAGTCCGAATAGGTGGTGTGGGCCCGGGATTTGCCGGCGAACTTGTCGTTGGGGTAGTTGTCGAAATGGCAGCCCCGCGTGCCGAAGTAGAGGAAGAAGGGCTTCTTGCTCCCGGACTGGTCCTTGATGAACTTTTCGGCGTAGGCGGTCCAGTCCTGGTCGAGATTCTTGATCGTGTCCAGGTCGATGAGCTGCACGGCCTGGCAGGGCTGGCCTTTGACGCAGTGCACGTCGTTGTGGTTGAAGTCGAGCTTGTCCATGTAGGCGAAGCGCGCCGGATTGAGGGCGATCTCCGGGTTGTAGTAGACGTCGCGCCATTCGGTGTACATGTCGGACACGGACAGAAAGCCCCGGAAATCGTCGAAGCCGACGTTTTGCGGCTGGGAGCCCTCGTTTTCGCCCATGTGCCACTTGCCCACGCCCTGGGTGACGTAGCCCAGGTCGGACAGGAGCTTGGGCAGGGTGACGGCCCCTTCCAGGCCGCCGGGCTGGCCGTACATGGGCGGGTACTGCAGGCCGTGGTGCACGGGCAGCTGGCCGGTCATGATGGTGGCCCGGGTGGGCGTGCAGCTCGGCTGGGAATAGGCCGAGGTGAGGATGAGCCCGTCGGCCGCGAACTTGTCGAGGACCGGCGTGTCGTTGCCCACGGCGATGCCGCCGCCGTTGAAGCCCACGTCCATCCAGCCCACGTCGTCGGTGAGGAACACCACGATGTTGGGCTTTTTGCCGAAGCGTTTCTCCAGGGCGGCCAGCTTGTCCTTGACCTGCTTCTCCTGGTCCGGGTGGGGGATGACCGGCTCCATGTTCTCGGCGATCTTCACGGCTTGGACCGTGAGGTACTGGTCGGACTGGGTGGAGCCCTTGGCCGTGGCGGGCCCGGTCATGGAGCCCCGTTCGTTGCCGGCCAGGGCGTCGGACAGGGACAGGGCGAGGCAGAGCAAAAGGGCCGGGACGAGGAAAAGCGGGAAAAAGGGGCGGTTCGCCACGGTTGACCTCCTGAGGCGCACGGTTTCGGAATGATGCGAAAGAAGGTTCATGGAGGCAGATGCCGGTAATCCATAACGGATTTTTCCGATATTGGGAAGCGATAACGGGCAGGGGAATGATTCTTAGGCGGACGCATCAGTCCGGCCGGCCGGGGAGGCCGGGGCGATGCTTCAAGGGGGGCGCCGCGTGGCGGGCCGTGGCCCGGGGCATCAGGGAAAGGGGTGTTTGCCGGATCGGTTCTTTCTGGAGTCCAGATCCTTTCGCCGTCGCCGGAAACGCGACGCCGGAGGCGAGTGCATGGGTGGACGTGTCCCGTTGCATTCGTCAAGCCCGGCCGGGCCGGACGGTTGGGACACGTTCCATGGGACAGGGCGCTTCGAACTGAGCCGCCGCAGTCCGAAACGATTTCGGGGGAGGCATGACGCATGTCTCCCCCTTTCCGTTTCGGGCCGTGACGGGCTAGTCGGACAGGAGTTTGTGTATCGTCTTGTCTATAGGAATCTCGATGACGCTTACGCCCTTTCGGGCCAGGGCCTCGGCGAAGCCTCGCCGCACCTCGTCCAGGCCGGCGGCGCGCCAGGACCTGGCCCCGTAGCCGTTGCCCAGGGCGACGATGTCCAGGCCAGGCAGGTCGAGGCCCGGCACGCCCGGCGTCTCCTCCAGCAGGGCGAAGGCCTTGAGGATGCCGTACTCCTCGTTGCGCAGCACCACGAAGACGAGGTGGACGCCGTGCTGCACGGCCGTCCACACGGACTGCGGCGCGTACTGGAACGAGCCGTCGCCGATGACGGCGACGACCGGCCGGCCGCGGCCGGTGCTCTGCTCGGCCAGGGCCAGCCCCACGGCCGCGGGCATGCCCCAGCCAAGCGCTCCCGAGGCCATCATATAGTAGCTGTCGGGCCTGGCGATCGTCCCGAGCCTGGTCTGGGCCATCTCGCCCATGTTGGAGGGGGATTCGTTGACCAGGACGTAGTCTTCGGGGAGGTGCTCGGACAGGGCCGCGAACACCTGCATGGCCGTAGGCGTCGCGCCGGCGTCCTGGAGGATGTCCTGCGCCTTTTCGTGGACGAAGGCCGGCCCGGGCTTTCCGGCGGGGCGCTGGCCCAGCCTGTCCAGGAGCGCCTGTATGGCCAGCAGGCTGTCGCCCACCAGGCTGTCGCCGGCCACGGACTTGGCCGCCTCGTAGGCGCTGTCCGTGATCTGCAGCAGTCCGGTCCCGGCCGGCAGGTAGTCGCCCGGCACCCAGGGATAGTAGCGAAAGACCGGCGCGCCGACGACCACCACCAGGTCGTGGCCGGCCACGGCCTGGCAAAGGGGCCCCACGGCCGCCGGCAGCATGCCGGCGTAGAGGGGATGGTTCTGGGGGAAGGGCACGTTTTCCGTGAACGGGCCGAAAAAGACCGGGGCCTCGAGCCGCTCGGCCAGGGCGATGCCCGCGTCCCAGGCCTGGCTTCGCGACAGGTCGCCGCCGTAGACCAGGGCCGGGCGTCTGCTCGCCGCGATGCGCGCGGCGAAGTCGGCGAGGCGCGCCGGGTCCGGGGCGATGCGCGCGGCCACGGTGCGGTGGACGTCCACGTCGTCCATCTCCTGGTCCCAGTCGTCCAGCGGCAGGGACAGGAACACCGGGCCGGTCGGCTGCTGCACGGCCATGGCGTAGGCGCGCATGAACGCGCCGGGCACGTCCTGGGGCCGGCTCGGCTCGTAGCTCCATTTCACGTAGGGGCGCGGCAGCTGGGTGGGCTCGAAATTGGTCAGGAAGGGCTCGGACAGGAGCATCTGCCGGGTCTGCTGGCCGGCGGTGACGATCAGGGGCGTCTTGTTGAGGCAGGCCGTGAGCATGGCCCCCATGGCGTTGCCGATGCCCGCGCCGGTGTGCACGTTGACGAGGACCGGCTTTTTGAGGCCCTGGGCCAGGCCGTCGGCGATGGCCACGACGTTGGTTTCCTGCAGGGCCAGCACGTAGGTGAAGTCGGCGGGGAAGTTCTTGAGGAAGGTCTCCTCGGTGGAGCCCGGGTTGCCGACGACGGTGGTCAGGCCCAGGCGGCGCAGCAGGTTGAAGGTCACTTCGCGGACGAGGGGCATGGGCAGGCTCCATGGGTTGAGGTTTTCCGCCGCGACCGTGCGCGCGCCTGGGCGGCGGCAGGGGGTGCGGCGAACGTACCACGGCCGGCCGGGAAGGCAAGTCGCGGCCGGATTCAATCCGCGTTGGCCACGGCCACGAACTGCGCCGTGTGCAGGACCCGCACGCTTCCCTGGCGGCGGCTCAAGCCGTCGTTGACATGCATGCGGCAGGCCGGGCAGCCGGTGACGAGGGTTGCGGCTCCGGTGGCTTCGATGCTGGCGACCTTGGCGTCGTTGATCCTGCGGGCCAGTTCGTAGCGCGTGAGGCTGAAGGTGCCGCCGCAACCGCAGCAGGTGTCGGCGGCGGCCATCTCGGCGAATTCCACCAGCGTCCCCTCGGAACCCACGAGGAGGTGGGGCAGGTCGTAGCCGGCCACGTTTTTGACGCACTTGCCGCCGGTGCGGATGATCTCTCCCGAAGGCAGCACCGCCTCGACGCCGAGGACGTAGTGCTTGGTGGTGCCGTATTTGACGCATTGCAGCCCGCCCGCGTCGCAGGCCGCGTTGCCGCCGATGGAGGAGAATGCGTCGCTGGACGGGGCCGGCGGATAGAAAAGCCCGTGGCGCGGCCTCGGCCTTGGCGATGTCCTTGCTGTCCATGGTCCGCTCCTGGGAGGACGGTTCCGTCGCGTCGCATGCCGCCTTGTTCGATCCAGTAAGGCAAAAAGGGCTCAGGCGCATCATAAACATCCAAACAATGGGGGTGGCGTATATTTCTGGGACAATGCCATGGAATCGAAGTCCTGGTGAAAACATGCCCAGCGACAGACAAGGCGGGGAGTTCTCGGCGAGGGGCCAAGCGAACACCTTACAAAATCCATGCAGTCCGGCCTGGACGGGCGCGCCAAACGTTGCGGCAGGCCGCCGCCGTGGTCCGGCAGGACTGGAAACGACGGGGAGGGGATGGCGCGTTGCAACAGGCGCGGCTCGTGTTGCGCGAGACGCCGCCATCGCCGGACGGAGCCCAAAGACAAGTCCGCGCGGGAAAGGCTGGGGCGTAGTGGAGCCGTCCGGATGCGGCGGTTCGTTGTATTTTTTGAGGCCACCGTTTTTTTGTCGCGAAGTCCTTGACAGGAAAGAGCAAAACAGAAACAAACACACAAAAGACAAATCGCCGCGGCCGAGACGGCCTGCGCCTGCGCAGCGTGCCGTGAGCACAGGGGCATGCGGCCTTTTTCTTGCGACGATTTGCGGTGCAAGTCTTTTCGGCGGAAGCGGCCAACCTTTCATCAACCTGCGTCCGGGCCACGGGATCGGTTTCCATGCGCGCGATCCGTTTCAGGTCGTCCCTTTGGGCGGCGCTTGCGCTGTCCTTGCTTGCCGCCGGCTGCATGAAGGTCGGCCCCGACTTCAAGCGCCCCGACGCCCCGGTCTACGGGGAATGGCAGGAGAGCGGGGACAAGACCCTGCGGCCCGGGGCCGCCGTGCAAAACGAGTGGTGGGAAGCCTTCGGCGACCCGACGCTGGCCAGGCTCGTGCGCGACTCCTTCGACCAGAACCTGCCCCTGCGCGAGGCGGGGCTGCGGGTCATCGCGGCCCGGGCCCAGCTCGGCATCGCCGTGGGCAACCTCTATCCCCAGACCCAGACGGCCTCGGGCGGCTACACCTTCGAGAAGATCAGCCACCTGAGCCCCTCCTGGCCCCAGCCGGGCACCTCGGCCAGCACCCCGGACGCGGTCTGGCAGAACACGCTGGCCGGCAACGCCTCCTGGGAGATCGATTTCTGGGGCAAGTACCGCCGCAGCATCGAATCGGCCGACGCCTCCCTGCGGGCCAGCGCCGCGGACTACGACAATGCTCTGGTCAGCCTGGCCGGCGACGTGGCCACCGCCTACCTGGACCTGCGCATCAACCAGGAAGAGCTCAAGATCGCCCGGCAAAACGTGACGATCCAGACCGAGGGCCTCAAGATCGCCGAGGCGCGCTACCGCTTCGGGGCCACCAGCGAGCGCGACGTGCAGCAGGCGAGGACCATGCTGCTCTCGACCGAAGCCACCATTCCGGGCTTCGAGAGCGCCATCAAGAAGAACCGCCACGCCCTGGCCGTGCTCCTGGGCCTGCCCCCGGATACGGCGCCGGAGGGCCTGGACGACGCTTCGGGCATCCCGGCCCCGCCCTGGGAGATCGGCGTGGGCGTGCCGGCCGAACTCCTGCGCCGCCGGCCCGACGTGCGCGCGGCCGAGTACGCGGCCATGGCGCAATGCGCCAAGATCGGCGTGGCCAAGGCCGACCTCTTCCCCTCGTTCTCCCTGGTCGGCAGCGTCGGCTTCCTGGCCAGCGACGTGGGCGCGTTCCGCCTGTCCGACCTCCTGTCGCAGCAGGGGTTCATGGCCCAGTTCATGCCGCAGTTCACCTGGAACCTCTTCAACTACGGCCGCATCATGAACAACGTGCGGGTCCAGGACGCCAAGCTCCAGGAACTGCTCGTGCGCTACCGCCAGGTGGTGCTCACGGCCCTCAAGGAAGTCGAGGACGCCCTGGCCGGCTACATCGGGGCCAGCGCCCAGGTGGTCTCCCTGGCCCAGGCGGCCGAGGCGGCCAAGCGTTCGGCCGAACTGGCCTTCATCCAGTACAGCGAAGGCAAGACCGACTACACCACCGTGCTCGTGGCCCAGCAGCAGCAGCTCAAGCAGCAGGACGACCTCGTGACCATGCAGGGCACGGTGGCCACCACCCTGGTCGGCCTCTACCGGGCTCTCGGCGGCGGCTGGCAGGTGCGCGAAGGCCTGCCCTACGTGCCCGAGGAAGTGCGACGCGAAATGGAGAAGCGCACCTGGTGGGGCCGGCAGATCAAGGAAGACCCGGCCAAGGTCGAGGACCCGGCCAGGAGCGGGGCGCGCCTGTATGTGCCCGACCTCTAGCCGGGGCGGGATGTCGTCGGGAATTTTCGCGGCCGGCCGATCGTGAAGTCGGACGGCTTGATGCGATTGCGGGTGGAATGACGGGAACGCGCCACGGCGTCGGGGCGGGGGATTTTTCGCGGATGTGAACACGCAGCAAGGCAGGCCGAACGGCCCGCCGCCGGGCCGCCGCAAAGACCGGGCCGGCGCGGGCGGACGCCCTGCCGACGGACAGCCCATGCACACGCAGCACCGAAGGATCGTCGCGGCCCTGGCCGCCCTGTGCCTCCTCGCGGGTACGCTTTTCGCCCTTGCCGGCTGCAAGGGCGGCAACGAATACGTGCCGCCGCCGCCCCCCAAGGTGAAGGTGGCCAAGCCCGAGCGGCGCGAGGCCACGGACTACCTGCAGTTCACCGGCAACACCCAGGCCGTCAACAGCGTGGACCTGCGGGCCCGCATCGAGGGCTTCCTGGTCAAGCAGGCCTACGTGGACGGCGCGGAAGTGAAAAAAGGCCAGCTGCTCTTCGTCATCCAGCCCGAGCCCTACGAGGCCAAGCTCCAGGAAGCCAAGGCCCAGCTCATGAGCCAGCAGGCCGGGCTCCACCAGGCCGAGATCGAATACGTGCGCGCGAAAAACCTGCTCAAGGAAAAGGCCGGCCCGGACACGGACGTGGTCAAGTGGGACGCCCAGCGCGAGCAGTACAAGGCCGGGGTGGAAAGCGCCAAGGCGCAAATCGAGATCGCCCAGATCAACCTGAGCTACACCCGGGTCACCGCCCCCTTCGACGGCCGGGTCAGCCGGCGCAACGTGGACGTGGGCAACCTGGTCGGGGCCGGCGAGAAGACGCTGCTTGCCACCATCATCAGCTACGACCCCATGTACGTCTACTTCACCCTGGGCGAGCGCGACCTGCTGCGCCTGCAGGAAAGCCGCGGCGGCTCCGGGGCTCCGGCCGATCACGAGAAGATTCCGGTCGAGGTCGGCTTCAGCAACGGGACGGATTATCCGTACAAGGGCCTGCTCGACTATTACGGGCTCGGCATCGATCCCAAGACCGGCACCATCCTGCTGCGCGGCGAACTGGCCAACAGCGACGACAAGATCGCGCCGGGCCTTTTCGCCCGGGTGCGCATACCGCTTAAAAAACGCGCCGCCCTGCTCGTGCCGGACACGGCCGTGGGCCAGAGCCAGATCGGGCATTACGTGCTGGTGCTCGGCGGCGACGGCGTGGTCGAGCAGCGGCCCGTGACGGTGGGCTTCTCGGTGGACGACATGGTGGTGGTGGAAAAAGGGCTCACGGGCGACGAGCAGGTCATCGTCTCGGATCTGCAACGGGTCCGGCCGGGCGGCAAGGCCGAGGCCGTCGCCGCCGCGCCCAAGGCCCCGGCCGCCGGGGCCAAGCCCTAGTGTCGCGTCCTCTGAAAGAGCCTCTGCTTTCGAGGGGACGGCATATTAGGATAACTATTTTTCCTTAAAAATACGGACGTATTTTCAAGGGACGCAACACTAGAGGCCACGACCCATGTTCTCGAAATTCTTCATCGAACGGCCGGTCCTGGCCAACGTGATGGCGGTGCTGATCATGCTGCTCGGCGTGGTGACCCTGCTGGGCCTGCCCGTGGCCCAGTACCCCGACATCACCCCGCCCACGGTGCAGGTCACCACCAGCTTCCCGGGCGCGAGCCCCCAGGTCATCATCGAATCCGTGGCCGCGCCCATCGAGCAGCAGGTCAACGGCGTCGAGCAGATGCTCTACATGAGCTCCAACAGCGCCTCGGACGGCTCCTACACCCTGACCGTCACCTTCGAGGTCGGCACCAACGTGGACATGGCCACGGTGCTGGTCCAAAACCGCGTCAACCAGGCCCTGGCCCGCCTGCCCCAGCAGGTCCAGGCCCAAGGCATCACGGTCCAGAAGAAGTCCACGGCCATCCTGCTGTGCGTCTCCCTGGAGTCGCCGGACAGCACCTTCGACAGCCTGTTCCTCTCCAACTACGGCTACCTGCGCGTGCGCGATGAGCTCTCCCGCATCCCCGGCGTGGGCTCGGTCACGGTCAACGGCAGCGACGAATACGGCATGCGCCTCTGGCTCGACCCGGACAAGGTCAAGACCTACGGGCTCACGGCCCAGGACGTGGTCAACGCCGTGTCCCAGCAGAACGTCCAGGTGGCCGCCGGCCAGATCGGCCAGCAGCCGGCCCCGGACACCATGCACTTCCAGTACATGATCCAGACCCAGGGCCGCCTGGAGGAGGTCAGCCAGTTCGAGGACATCATCCTCAAGGCCGACTTCAACCAGACGGGCCAGGTCGTGCGCGTGCGGGACGTGGCCCGGGTCGAGCTCGGCAGCAAGACCTACGACCTCTTCGCCCAGAAAAACGGCAAGCCGGCCAGCCTCGTCGCGGTCTACCTCCTGCCAGGGGCCAACGCCCTCCAGACCGCCGACCTCATCAAGGCGGCCATGAAGAAGATCGCCGCGGACTTCCCCCCGGGCCTGATCTACGAAATCCCCTTCGACACCACGACCTTCGTCAACCAGGCCATCCACGACGTCTACAAGACCCTCATCGAGGCCGGCATCCTGGTGCTTTTGGTCATCATGCTCTTCCTCCAGGACTTCAAGGCCATGCTCGTGCCCGCCACCACCGTGCCGGTCACCATCCTCGGGGCCTTCATCGCCATGGCCATGCTCGGCTTCTCCGTCAACCTGGTCACCCTTTTCGGCATCATCCTGGCCATCGGCATCGTGGTGGACGACGCCATCATCATCGTGGAGGGCACGGCCCACCACATCGAGCAGGGCAACTCCCCCCACGACGCGGCCATCCTCACCATGAAGGAGCTGTTCGGCCCCATCATCGGCATCACCTTGGTCCTCATCTCGGTCTTTCTGCCGGCCTCGTTCCTGCCCGGCATCACCGGCCAGCTCTACCGCCAGTTCTCCCTGGTCATCGCCGCCACGGCCGTGATCAGCGCCATAAACGCCGCCACCCTCAAGCCCACCCAGTGCGCCCTGTGGATGAAGCCCCACAAGGGGGAGCTCAACGCCTTCTTCCGGGGGTTCAACGCCGTCTACCAGCGTTGCGAGAACGTCTACGCCAGGATGGTCGGCTTCATGGTCCGCCACGCCAAGATGGCCATGCTGGGCTACGTGGTTCTCATCGTGCTCACGGGACTGGGATTTTCCTCCCTGCCCACGGGCTTTTTGCCGGAAGAGGACCAGGGCTACGCCATCATCAGCGTCCAGCTGCCGCCGGCGGCGTCGCTCACGCGCACGGCCGCCGTCATCAAGGAGATCGACGGCATCCTCAAGGACGCGCCGGGCGTGGCCGACTGGATCACCTTCGGCGGCATGTCCATCCTCGACTCCCTCAACCAGCCCAACATGGCCGCCATCTTCATCACCTACCTCGACTGGGACAAGCGGCCCGAGGGCATGACCCAGGCGACCATCCTGCGCTACGTGCAGGCGCGCCTGGCCGGGCTGCAGGACGCCGTGGCCTTTGTGATGGTGCCCCCGGCCATCCAGGGACTGGGCCAGGCCGGCGGCTTCCAGATGATGGTGGAGGACCGCGGCAACCTCGGCCCCCTGGCCCTGCAGAACGCCTGCTACGGCCTCATCGACGCCGGCCGCACCCAGTCGGCGCTCACGCCGCTCAACGTCACCTACAACTCCTCCACGCCCCAGATCTACGCGGACATCGACCGCACCCAGGTGGAGTACAAGGGCGTGAGCTTAAACAGCGTCTTCAATACGCTCTCGACCTACATGGGCTCGACCTACATCAACGACTTCAACAAGTTCGGCCGCGTCTACCAGGTGCGGGCCCAGGCCGAGTCGCGTTTCCGCCTCAAGGCCGCGGACGTGCTCCAGCTCGAGGTCCGCAACAACAAGGGCGAGATGATGCCCCTGTCCGCGGTCACCTCCATCAAGGACATCCTCGGCCCCACGGTGCTCACCCGCTACAACCTCTACACCTCGGCCTCGGTCTACGGCTCGGCCGCCCCGGGCTTCAGCTCGGGCCAGGCCCTCACGCTCATGGAGCAGATGGGCCGGGACCGGCTGCCTTCGTCCATGGGCATCGAATGGACGAACATGTCCTACCAGGAGAAGAAGGTCGGCAACGAGGCCTATATGATCTTCGCCCTGGCCGTCATCCTGGTCTACCTCGTGCTGGCCGCCCAGTACGAAAGCTGGTGCACGCCGACAGCCGTCATCCTGGTCGTGCCCCTGGCCCTGCTCGGCACCATGGTGGCGCTCATGATCCGGCACATGGACAACAACGTCTATACGCAGATCGGCGTGGTGCTGCTCATCGCCCTGGCCAGCAAGAACGCCATCCTCATCGTGGAATTCGCCCGCGAGCGGCGGGCCAAGGGCGAGGACATCGCCCAGGCCGCCGTGGAGGCGGCCCGGCTGCGTTTTCGGCCCATCCTCATGACATCCTTCGCCTTCATCCTCGGCGTGGTGCCTCTGCTCACCGCCTCGGGCGCGGGCGCGGCCAGCCAGCGGGCCGTGGGCACGGCGGTCTTCGGCGGCATGCTGGCCTCCACCATCCTGGCCGTGCTGGTGGTGCCGGTCTTCTACGTGCTCGTGCAGGGCTTCGCGGAAAAACGTCTCGGCGTGGACAAGCCCAAGGTCGAGTCCTCCGGCGGCGGGGCGCATTAGGACCGCCGGCCCGCGCCGCGTCAGGGGCGGGGGAGGGGACATGCCGTTTGACCGCCGCGCTGGGGGGACGGGGAGGACCGCCGCCGGGCCGCTTTGGCCGGACGTCCTGGCCGGCCTGACCTTGTGGGGCGTGCTCGTGCCCGAGGCCCTGGCCTACGCCGGCATGGCCGGCCTGCCCGTGGCCGCGGGCCTGTACACGCTTTTGGCGTCGCTGCCGCTCTATTTCCTCTTCGGCGGCAGCCCGGTCCTGGTCTGCGCCGCCACCTCCGCCGAATCCATCATGATGGCCGCCGTCGTCGCCCCCCTGGCCGGGGGCGACCCAGTCCGCTACGCCGCGCTCACGGCCCTGCTCGTACTGCTCACGGGCCTGGTCTTCCTGGTCTCCGGGCTCATGCGCCTGGGCCGCGTCACCTCTTTTTTGTCCAAGCCCGTCATGACCGGCTTCATCAGCGGCCTGGCCGTCTACATCGCGGCCAACCAGCTCCACAAGCTCCTGGGCCTGCCCCGGGGCCACGGCGACACCTTCATGCAGGTTCTGCAACTGGCCGCCGACATCGGGCGCTGCAACCAGTCCGCCCTGGCCGTGGGCCTGTCGGCCCTGGCCCTGCTTTTCGCCCTGGAACGGTGGACGCCGCGCCTGCCGGCCGGGTTTTGCGTCATGGCGCTCGGCATCGCCGTCTCGCGCCTTCTGGATCTCGAGGCCCGGCACGGCGTGGAGGTGGTGCGCGGCGTCGCCACCGGCCTTCCCGGCCTGGTCGCGCCGGCCTGGGGCATCGCCGACGTGCGGGCCGTGTTCCCGGCGGCGGTGGGCCTGGCCCTGGTGGCCTTTTCCCAGGCTTTGGGCGCGGCGGAAAGCTACGCCCGGCGTTTCGGCAGCCGGGTCGACGCCGACCGGGAGCTGCGTGCCCTGGGCCTGGCCAACCTCGGCTCCGCGTTTCTGGGGGGACTGCTCGCCGGCGGCAGCATGTCCTCCACGGCGGTCAACGTCGCGGCCGGGGCGCGCAGCCGCGTCTCCTCCCTGGCCACGGCGGTCCTGGTCGTCCTGACCCTGTGCTTCCTGACCCCGGTCTTCGCGGGCCTGCCCGAATCCGTGCTCGGGGCCGTGGTGATGCACGCCGTCATCAAGCTGTTCAAGCTCGGGGAGCTCAGGCGCTACCGGGCCATCAACCGCTACGAGTTCGTGCTCTCCCTGATCGCGCTTTTAGGCGTCGTGGTCCTCGACATCCTGCCCGGGCTGGTCCTGGCCGTGTCCGCCTCGCTTCTGCGCCTGATCGTCTTCGCCAGCGGCGTGGGCCTGTCCGTCCTGGGCCGGCTCGACGGCTGCGCCGTGGCCTGGGTGGACACGGCCCTGCACCCCGGAGCGCGGGAAATCCCGGGCCTCAAGGCCCTGCGCATGGAAGGGGCGCTTTTCTTCGCCAACGCCGAGAAGTTCCACGACGCGGTCCTGGCCCGGTGCGGGGCCGGCACGGGCGTGCGCGTCCTTGTCCTGCAACTCATGGCCAACCGCCGCCTCTGCGTCACCGGCGCGGACATGCTGCGCGAGCTGGCCGGGGAGCTGCGGGCCATGTCCGTGCGCCTGGTCCTGGTCGACCTGGCCCCGCAGGCCCTGCGCATGCTGCGCGACGACGGCGTCATGGAGATCGTCGGCGAAGACAACGTCTACCCGAGCGTGGAACTGGCCGCGGCGGCCGTGGAGGGGAGCCTCGTCGCCGGGGCCGGGGGGGCCGGCGGGGAGGGGAGCGGCGAGGCCTAATTGTCGCCGTAGAGCTCGAGGAAGATGTCCAGCCAGCAGTGGAGCAGGGCCTGGTGTCCGGCCTCGGCCAGGCCGTAGGTGGGGGCCGGAATCCAGAAATTGAGGTCCCCCATGCGCCGGGAGCGGTTGTCGGCCTTCATGCCGGACACGGTGATGACCTTGAGGTCCAGGCGACGGGCCGTCTCGATGGCCCGCACGACGTTGGGCGAGTTGCCCGAGCTGCTCACCGTGACCAGCAGGTCGCCCGGGTTGGCGAACCGGGCCAGGGGCACGGCGAAGCATTCCTCGTAGCGGATGTCGTTGCTGATCGCGGTCATGAGCGCCACGTCGTTGAAGGCCATGGCCCGGCAGCCGCAGTTCTTGCTGAAGTCGGCGGCCATGTGGGAGGCCATGGCGGCGCTGGCCCCGTTGCCGATGAAGAACATGGTCTGGTCGGCCTGCTTGGCCTCGTGGCACATGGCGCACCATTCGAGCAGGCCCTGCTCCTGGGGCAGTTCGCGGCTTTCGCCGTCGGTGACGGCCATGGCCGCGAGGGCCTTGTGCAGGGCGTCCAGGTAGGACGCGTAGCGCGTGGGGCTGGGGATCTGGTCGTTGTGCATGGGCGGCCTCCGTGGGGCGTTGCCTCGCCCCTTGCCGCTCTCGTTAAGCCACAACGGGGCCTTGGGCAAGCCGGCGGCGGCTCCGGCGGCGTCGCCCGCGCCCGGGGGAATTGACGCGCCCGGGGAAACGCGGCAGGGCATGGCCATGAACGGTCGCGCCCCGCGCTTGTTCCTCCTGGCCTGCCTTTGCCTGCTGGCGCTTTCCGTCCTGGAGCCGGTCCCGGCCCGTGCCGCCGAGACCTGGGACGCCGCCCGGGACATTCCCGGAATCCTGCGCCCGGTCCGGGTCGGCGGCGACCGGGACTACCCGCCCTACGAATTCCTGGACAAGGACGGCCAGCCGGCCGGCTTCAACGTGGACCTCACCCGGGCCGTGGCCGAGGTCATGGGCATGCGGGTGGAATTTCGCCTCGGGGCCTGGGCCCGGGAGCTGCAAGCCCTCAAGGACGGCGAGGTGGACCTCCTCCAGGGCATGACCTATTCCGACGAGCGCGACCAGTATATGGACTTCGCCCCCCACATCATCGTCAACCACGCCATCTTCGCCCGCCGCGACACCGCGCCCGTGTCCAACCTGGACGAGCTGGCCGGCAGGAAGGTCATCGTGCACCGCGGCGGCTACATGCACGACACCCTGGCCGCCAAGGGCTTCGAAAAGGACCTCATCCTGTCCGACACCCCGGCCGACGGCCTGCGCCTTTTGGCCTCGGGCCAGGGCGACTACGCCGTGGTGGCCATGCTGCCGGGCAGCTACATCATCCGCGAGAACAAGCTCGACAACATCCAGGCCGTGGCCCGGTCCGTGGCCACGGTGCGCTACGGTTACGCCGTGCCCCAGGGCCGCGAGGCCCTGCTCGCCCGCTTCAGCGAGGGCCTGGCCATCCTGCGCGAGACCGGGCGCTACCAGGCCATCCACGACAAGTGGCTGGGCGTGCTCGAGGACGGCAAGGTCCGCTGGGAGACCATCGGGCTCTACGTCGGGGCCGTGGTGACCCCGCTTCTGACGCTCCTTGGCGGCTCCATGCTGTGGACCCATTTCCTGCGCAAGCAGGTGGCCCAGCGCACGCGCTCCCTGACCGAGGCCATGGAGGAGCTTTCCCGCAACCAGCGCCAGCTGGTTCAGGCCGACAAGATGGCGGCGCTCGGCATCCTGGTCTCGGGCGTGGCCCACGAGATCAACAATCCCAACGGCTTGATCCTGCTCAACATCCCCATCCTGCGCAAGGTCCAGGCCGACGTCCTGCGCCTGCTCGACTCCTGGCGCGAACGGGAAGGGGAGTTCACCCTGGGCGGCATCGCCTACGGCCGCATGCGCCAGGAACTGCCCAAAATGCTCGAGGAGATGCAGGAGGGGGCGCTTCGCATCAAGCGCATCGTCAACGACCTCAAGGATTTCGCCCGCAGGGAGGAGGGGGCCGGCAAGGCGCTCATCGACGTGGGCGACGCCTCGCGCAAGGCCGTGCGCCTGGTCGAGTCCACCATCCGCAAGCACACCGAACACTTCACCGTGGACTACGAAAAGGACCTGCCGCTGGTCTGGGGCAATTCCCAGCGCATCGAACAGGTGGTGGTCAACCTCATCCTCAACGCCTGCCAGGCCCTGCCGGACAAAAGCCGCGGCATCGCCATCTCCACCCGCCACGACGCGGCGCGCGGCAAGGTGATCCTGTGCGTGCGCGACGAGGGCAGCGGCATCGCCCCGGAGCATCTGCCCCACCTGACCGACCCCTTCTTCACCACCAAGCGCGACGCGGGCGGCACGGGACTGGGCCTTTCCGTCTCCGCCGGCATCCTCAAGGAGCACGGCGGCGCGATCACCTTTGAATCCTGCTTCGGGGAGTGGACCATGGCCTGCATGGAGCTGCCCGCGGCCAGGGAGGAGTCCGGCGCGTGACCACCGTTCCCTATCCCGCCTTCGGCATCCTCATCGTGGACGACGAGCCGGCCTGGCTGCGCTCGCTGTCGCTGACCCTCGAATCCTCGGCCGGCATCACCAACACGTTCCTGTGCCAGGACAGCCGCGAGGTGCTCGCGCTCCTCGACAAGGGCGGCGTCGGCCTGGTGCTGCTCGACCTCACCATGCCGGGGCTCTCCGGCGAGGAGCTGCTCGCGGCCATCGCCGAGCGCCATCCCGACGTGACCGCGATCATCATAAGCGGCGTGAGCCAGCTCGACACGGCCGTGCGCTGCATGAAGCTCGGGGCCTTCGACTACTACGTCAAGACCGACGAGGAGGACCGCATCGTCGGCGGCGTGCTGCGGGCCATCCGCATGCAGGAGCTGCGCGACGAGAACCTGGCCGTCAAAAGCCGGCTGGTGGCCGGCGGCCCGGCCCATCCCGAGGCCTTTTCCGGCATCGTCACCCGCTCCCGGGCCATGCACGCGGTGTTCGCCTACATCGAGGCCGTGGCGGCCAGCCCCCAGCCCCTGCTCGTCAGCGGCGAATCGGGCGTGGGCAAGGAGAACCTCGTGCGCGCCGCCCATGCCATAAGCGGCCGCGACGGGCCGCTCGTGGCCGTCAACGTGGCCGGCCTCGACGACGGCGTGTTCGCCGACACGCTCTTCGGCCACGTGCGCGGGGCCTACACCGGGGCCGACGCCCCGCGCCGGGGCATGATCGAGGAGGCGGCCGGAGGCACGCTTTTTCTCGACGAGATCGGCGACCTGTCCGTGGCCTCCCAGGTCAAGCTCCTGCGCCTGCTCCAGGAGGGCGAATACTTTCCGCTGGGCAGCGACCAGCCCAAGCGGCTGCGCGCCCGGGTGGTGGTGGCCACCCACCGCGACCTAGCCGTGGACGAAACCGAGGGCCGATTCCGGCGCGACCTCTACTTCCGGCTGCGCACCCACCACGTCCACATCCCGGCCCTTCGCGAGCGCAAGGAGGACATCGAGCCGCTTCTGCGCCATTTCCTGGCCGAGGCCGCCGCAGCCATGGGCAAGCCCGTGCCCACCGCGCCGCCGGAGCTGGCCGGCTGCCTGGCCGCCTACCATTTCCCGGGCAACATCCGCGAGCTGCGGGCCATGGTCTTCGACGCCGTGAGCCTGCACGCCGGCCGCATGCTGTCCATGAAGACCTTCCTGGCGGCCATGGACCGGGTCCAGCCCTGTCCCGCCCCCGCGCCGGCGCTCAACCCCTTCGCCCCCTTCGAGCAGCTGCCGACCTTCGCCGAGGCGGCCCGCTTCCTGGTGGACGAGGCTCTTTCCCGCTCGGGCGGCAATCAGACCCTGGCCGCGAGGCTGCTCGGCATTTCCCAGCCGGCGCTCAGCAAACGCCTCAAGCACGCCGCCAAACCCTCATAACACGGAGGAAGGCCATAACCCGGGGTTATGGCCGGCAACCTCCCGGGAATACGTGTTTTCACGTGCTGCCGGCCGCGGCCCCCATAACCTGGGTTATGGGGGTTTTCGCCGTTTTCAGCCCGGATTTGTGAAATTTCTCCTTATATTCTTGCCCTCTGCGCCGACGTCACGGGTCTGGCATCCATCCTGCTTTCTTTCGTCGCAAAGGCTGTTTCGCCATGCGGCCTCGCTTCGCCCGGGCACGACGGGACGGCCGTCGTGCCCGGCCTCGCGCGGACAGGCGCAGGCACGGCGAGCGGATCGAAACGACGCACCCAAAGGAGACCCCACCACATGCAACGCGCCCTCAAAGCTCTCGCTCCGGTGCTGCTCGGCCTGGTGATCTGGCTTCTGCCGGCTCCCCAAGGCCTGACGCCCGCCACCTGGACCTATTTCGCCCTGTTCGCCGCCGTGGTGCTGGCCCTCGTCCTCGAACCCGTGCCCCCGGCCCTGGCCGGGCTCATCGGCGTGACCCTGGCCGGCATCCTGCGTCTGGTGCCCGTGACCCCGGGCAAGGTCCCGTCCCCGGGCGACGCCGTCAAATGGTGCCTGTCCGGCTTTTCCAACGGCACGGTCTGGCTCATCTTCGCCGCCTTCATGTTCGCCCTGGGCTACGAGAAGACCGGCCTCGGCAAGCGCCTGGGGCTCACGCTCATCCGGCGCATGGGCAAAAAGACCCTGGGCCTGGGCTACGCCGTGGCCCTGGCCGACCTGATCCTGGCCCCCTTCATGCCGTCCAACACCGCCCGAAGCGGCGGCACCATCTTCCCCATCATCAAGAACATCCCGCCGCTGTACGGCTCCACCCCCGAGGAGAATCCCCGGGGCATGGGCGCGTACCTCATGTGGACGGCGCTGGCCACCACCTGCGTCACTTCGTCCATGTTCCTGACGGGCCTGGCCCCCAACGTCCTGGCCCAGTCCCTGGTGGAGAAGACGGCCCACGTGTCCCTGGGCTGGAGCCAGTGGTTCGTCGGCGTGCTGCCCGTGGGCGTCATTTTGTTCCTGGCCACGCCCCTTTTGACCTACATCCTCTATCCGCCGACCCAGAAGACCTCGGAAAACGCCCCCACCTGGGCCGCCGAGGAGCTGCGCAAGCTCGGCCCCCTGACCGGCCGCGAGATCGCCATGGCCGTGCTGGCCCTGGGCGCGCTGCTCGGCTGGATCTTCCTCAAGGACTACGTGGACGCCACCATGGTCGCCCTGGCCGCCATCTGCATCATGGTCGTGGGCCGGGTGGTCACCTGGAACGACGTCATCGGCTACAAGCAGGCCTGGAACGTGCTGGCCTGGTTCGCGACACTGGTCACCCTGGCCGACGGCCTGGGCAAGACGGGCTTCCTCAAGTGGTTCGCCGAGGCCGCCGCCGTGCATTTGCAGGGCATGTCGCCCACGGCCACGCTGCTCGGCCTGACCCTGATCTTCTTCTTCAGCCACTACATGTTCGCCAGCGTCACGGCCCACGTGGCCGCGCTTTTGCCCGTCATGCTGGCCACGGCCATGGCCGTGCCCGGGCTCGATATCGCCACGGCCTCCATGGTCCTTTGCGCCACGCTCGGCATCATGGGCATCATCACCCCCTACGGCACCGGCCCCTCGCCCATCTATTTCGGCTCCGGCTACGTCAAGAGCAAGGAATTCTGGGTGCTCGGAGGCATCTTCGGCGTCATCTACCTCGGCGTCTTCCTGCTCGTGGGCTTTCCCTGGATCGTGTCCCGGGGCTAGCGAACGGGTCGTTTCACAAGACGAATGCAAGGAGCAAGCATGCGCACCATTCCCAAAGAAACCGTGGTCGATGCCGTGGCCGCCATGTGCATCGAAGCCAACCGCTACCTGCCGGCCGACGTCCTGGGCTCCTTCGCCCGGGCCAAGGAGGCCGAAACCCTGCCGGCGGCCAGGGAGATCTTCGGCCAGCTCGAGGAAAACGCGGCGCTGGCCGCCAAGACCGGCCTGCCGCTGTGTCAGGACTGCGGCCTCGGCGTCTTCTTCGTCGAGGCGGGCGAGGGCGTGCGCCTGGAAGGCGCGACCCTGCGCGAAGCCATCAACGAGGGCATGGTCAAGGGCTACCAGGACGGCTACCTGCGCAAGTCCACCTGCGACCCCTTCACCCGGAAAAACGTGGGCGACAACTCCCCGGCAGTCATCCACTTCGACCTGGTGCCGGGCGAGAGCCTGAAAATCTGCATGATGGCCAAGGGCGGCGGCTCGGAGAACATGTCCCGGGTCATGATGCTCGCCCCGGCCCAGGGTTGGAAGGGCATCCGCGAGTGCGTCATCCGCCGCGTGGCCGAGTCCGGCTCCAACCCCTGTCCGCCCATCCTGGTCGGCGTGGGCATCGGCGGCAACTTCGAGCTGGCCGCCATCAATTCCAAGAAGGCCCTCCTGCGCGAGGTGGACGACGTCCATCCCGATCCCGAGGTGGCGGCCATGGAAGCCGACCTGCTGGCCTCCATCAACCGCCTGGGCATCGGGCCCATGGGACTTGGCGGGGCCACCACCTGCCTCGGCGTCAAGGTCAAGGTCGCGCCCTGCCACCTGGCCAGCCTGCCGCTGGCCGTCAACATCCAGTGCCACAGCGCCCGGCACAAGGAGGTCACCCTCTAATGGCCGAACATCACCTGACCACGCCCCTTTCCGATGCGGACGTGGAGAAGCTCTCCGCCGGCGACGTCGTGTTCCTCTCGGGCACCATCTACACCGGTCGCGACGCGGCCCACAAACGCCTGGTCGAGGCCCTGGACGCCGGGCAGGACCTGCCCTTCGACGTCAAGGGAGCGGTCATCTACTACGTCGGTCCCTCGCCGGCCCGGCCCGGCTATCCCATCGGCGCGGCCGGCCCCACCACCAGCTACCGCATGGACTCCTACGCCCCCAGGCTCATGGCCGAGGGCCTCAAGGGCATGATCGGCAAGGGCATGCGCGCCGCCGAGGTCAAGGCCGCCATGGCCGCGCGCAAGGCCGTGTACTTCGGGGCCACGGGCGGCGCGGGCGCGCTGCTTGGGCTTCGCATCAAGGAGGCCCGGGTCGTGGCCTACGAGGACCTGGGCCCGGAAGCCGTGCGGGAACTGACGGTGATCGATTTCCCGGTCCTGGTCATCAACGACTGCCATGGCGGCGACCTCTACGCCGTGCCGGACCTGGAAGCGGCCCTTGGCGCCTGAGGCGCATGAAAAACAATCGCTCGAGCATGTTGCGCTTGGAGTTGCGATGAAACGATTTCGCGAAAGCGGGACAGGGCTCACGGCCGCACCGGACAGGCCTGGACCCCCTTGTCCGGGCGGCCGCAGGCCGCTGTACAAGTCGCTCTACTTCTGGGTGCTTTGCGGCATCGCCGCCGGCATCGGCCTGGGGCTCGTGCCGGCGACCAAGGGCCTGGCCATGCAGATGCAGCCCCTGGGCGTGGCGTTCATTCGCATGGTGAAGATGCTGATCGCCCCGATCATCTTCTGCACCGTGGTCACGGGCATCGCCAAGATGGGCGACATGGGCCGGGTCGGCCGGGTGGGCGTCAAGTGCATGCTCTACTTCTGGGCCATGACCCTGTGCGCCCTGGCCATCGGTCTCGTCGTCGTCAACCTGTACCAGCCGGGCGCGGGCATGGACGACTACGCCGCCCGCATGCAGGCCGACCAGGCCGAGCTGGCCAAGGTCCAGGAGTACGCCGGTGCGGCCCGGAAGATGTCGACCCAGGAGTTTCTCCTGAACATTGTGCCTTCGTCGGTGGTGGACGCCTTCGCCAAGGGCGACATCCTGCAGGTGCTCTTCTTCTCCGTGCTCTTCGGCGTCGCCCTGGCCAACCTGGGCGAGCGGGTCAGGCATTTCGTCGACATCCTCGACGCCTTCTCCAAGGGGCTTTTCAAAGTCATCCACTACGTCATGTACTTCGCGCCGCTCGGCGCTTTCGGGGCCATCGCCTACGTGGTGGCCTCCCAGGGAGCCGACGCCCTGGCGCGGCTGGTCTACCTCATGCTCGGCGTCTACACGACCTGCCTGCTCTTCATCTTCGGCGTGCTCGCCGTGGTCTGCAAGCTGGCCGGCTTCTCCCTGTGGCGCTACCTGGTCTATATTAAAGAGGAAATCCTCCTCGTGCTCGGCACCTCCTCGTCCGAGGCGGCCCTTCCCCGCATGATGGCCAAACTGGAAAATGCCGGCGCGGACAAGTCCGTGGTCGGGCTGTGCCTGCCCATGGGCTACTCGTTCAACCTGGACGGCACTTGCATTTATCTCACCATGGCCGCCGTGTTCCTGGCCCAGGCCACGGCCACGCCCCTGGACCTGTCCCACCAGCTCTACCTCCTGGCCATCCTGCTTCTCACCTCCAAGGGCGCGGCCGCGGTCACCGGCGGCGGCTTCATCACGCTCGCCGCCACGCTCCAGACCGTGGGCACGATTCCGGTCGCCTCGCTGACCCTGCTGCTCGGCGTCGACCGCTTCATGTCCGAGGCCCGGGCCATCACCAACATGATCGGCAACGGCATCGCCACCATCGTGGTGGCCAAATGGGAGAACGCCCTGGACGCGGGACGGCTGCGCGACGTGCTCTCCGGGCGCTCCTGCGGCGATTCCGAAGACGGCGACGCCCTGGACCGCACGGCCGCCGAGGCCCTGGCCCTGGTGACCGTGGACGACAAATAAGGCGAAAACCCCTTTGCGGAGGCGGGGCGACCCGCCGACGCGGGAAAGAGGACAGCATGGAATCCTATGACATCGTCATCGTAGGCTCGGGAGGGGCCGGGTTGCGGGCGGCCGTGGGCGCTTTGCAGACCAACCCCTACCTGGACATCATGGTCGTCACCAAGACCATGCCGACCCGCTCGGCCACCTGCATGGCCGAGGGCGGCATCAACGGCGTGCTGGATTTTCCCGGCCAGCAGGACTCGCTCGACGCCCACAGCTTCGACACCGTCAAGGGCAGCGACTACCTGGGCGACCAGGACGCCATCGACTTCTTCGTGCAAAAGGCCTCCGAGGCCGTGCGCGAGACCGACTTCTGGGGCACGCCCTACAGCCGCGAGGCCGACGGCCGGGTGGCCTGCCGCCTGATGGGCGGCCACAAGCACGCCCGCACCAACTTCTCCGCCGACAAGACCGGCCACATTTTGCTCCACTCCAACTTCGACTACGCGCTCAAAAACGGGGTGCGCTTCCGCGTCAACTCCCAGCTCCTGGACGTGGCCGTGAAGGACGGCGTGTGCCGGGGCGTGGTCGTGCGCGACACCGACACCGGCGAGGTGACGGCCATCCGGGCCAAGGCCGTGGTGCTGGCCACCGGCGGCTACACCCGCATGTTCTGGGCCCGCACCAGCACGCCCTACATCGCCACGGGCGACGGCGTGGGCGTGGCCCTTCGCGCCGGTGTGGCCTTCAAGGACCCGGAGATGGTCCAATTCCACCCCACGGGCGTAGCCAACGGCGGCGTGCTGATTACCGAAGCCGCGCGCGGCGAGGGCGGCTACCTGGTCAACAACGCCGGCGAGCGCTTCATGGCCCGCTACGCCCCGGACCGCATGGAGCTGGCCCCGCGCGACATCACCGCCCGGGCCATCGAGACCGAGATCATCGAGGGCAGGGGCTACGGCGAGGGCCTGGGCGCGCACGTGCTCCTCGACCTGCGCCACCTCGGCCGCGAGCGCATCCTGGAGCGCCTGCCCCAGATCCGCCATGTGGGCCTGCTGTTCGAGAACCTGGACCTGGTGGAAAAGCCCATTCCGGTGCGGCCCACGGCCCACTACTCCATGGGCGGCATCGACGTGGTGGACTTCGAGCACATGAAGACTTCCGTGCCCGGGCTCTTCGCCGCCGGCGAATGCTCCTGCGTGTCCATCCACGGGGCCAACCGCCTGGGCGGCAACTCCCTGGCCGACGCCATGGTGACCGGCAAGCAGGCCGGCATCGGCGCGGCCTGCCACGTGCCTGGCGCCTCCTTCGGCGGGGACGCCGCCCTGGAGGCGCTCGTTTCCAGATGGCGCGAGCACTTCCGCGAGGCCACCTCGCGCAGGGGCGGCGCGTCCGTGCCCGAGCTGCGCGAGAAGCTGGCCGCCGTGCTCTGGGAGGGTATGGGCATCTTCCGCACCGAGGACAAGCTCTCCGGGGCGCTTAGCGCCGTTACCGGCCTGCAAAAGGAGTTCGAGACCGCCGTGGTCGGCAACGACAACCCGGTGTGCAACACGGCCTATGCCCACTTCCTGGAGGTCGGCAACCTCCTGTCCCTGGCCCGTTGTTCCCTGGTGGCGGCCAAGGCCCGCCACGAATCGCGCGGGGCGCACACCCGCGAGGACTACCCTACGCGCGACGACGCCGCCTTCCTCAAGCACAGCCTGGTCACCGTGCAGGACGGCGACTACCGCCTCGACTACCGCCCGGTGACCGTCACCAGGCACCAACCCCAGGAGCGCAAGTACTGATGGACACCCTGACCTTTCTCATCGACCGCTACGACGGCGTGAATTCCTGGCGGCAACGCTACGAGTTCCCGTACCGCCCCGGCATGACGGTCCTGGCCAGCCTCATTCACATCAAGGAGCGCATCGACCCCACGCTCAACTTCACGGCCTCCTGCCGCAGCGCCATCTGCGGAGCCTGCGCCGTGCGCGTCAACGGCAACGCCCTGCTCGCCTGCGACACCATGGTCGACGACCTGCTTACGGTCTGGGGCGAGGGCGCGCTGGTCGTGAGCCCGCTTGGCAACGCCAAGGTGGTCAGCGACCTGGTGGTGGAGTGGAGCGAAAAGATCGAGCGGCTGCGCCTGGCCAGGCCCGGGCTGCACGCCAAGCCGGAATTCTCCGCCGAAAAGGGCTGCCGCCAGTCCCCCAAGGACATGCAGGCCGTCGCCAGGCAGTGGGACTGCATCCTGTGCGGCAGCTGCGCCTCGGAATGCAACAAGCTGACCGACTCCGAGAAGGACTTCCTGGAACCGTTCGTCTTCACCCACGCCGCCCGCTACGCCGGGGATTCGCGTTCGGCCGACCCCCTGCGCCACGTGGAGGGCATGCTGGAGAATGGCCTGTGGAAATGCGTCCATTGCATGGAATGCGTCTCCAAATGCCCCAAGCACATCCGCCCGGGCGAGGACATCGCCGCCATGCGCCACATGGCCGTGGAGGCCGGCCATACCGAGGGCCCCGGCCCGCGCCACGCCGAGGCCTTCCGCACCGACCTGGAAAAGACCGGCCGGCTCAACGAGGTCAAGCTCGTGCCCCGCACCGAGGGCATGTTCAGCGCCGCCACCAAACGGCTGCCCTTCACCATGCGCATGTTCGCCAAGGGCAAGCTCGGCGTTCTGGAGGCGGCCCGCCTGTTCGTGGCCGACAACGCCCCCGTGGAAAACATCGACGGCCTGCGCAAGGTCATCGCCCCCGAGAGGAAGGAGTCATGAAATACGCGTTTTTTCCCGGTTGCGTCCTCCATGCCGCCGCCAAGGAGGCCTGCGTCTCCACCCTGGCCGTGGCCAAGCACCTGGGCCTGGAGCTGGTGGAAATCCCCGGCTGGTCCTGCTGCGGCGCGAGCCACGTGCAGGACGTCGATCCCGAGGCGGCCCTGCTGGCCAACGCCCGCAACCTGGCCCTGGCCGAGAAGATGGGCTTGCCGGTGCTGACCGCCTGCAGCACCTGCGCGCTCATGCTGCGCCAGTCCCGGGCCAGGCTCCTGGATGGGGCCATGGACGCGGCCAACGAGCGCCTGGCCGAGATCGGGCTGCGCTTCCAGGGAACCTCGGAAGTGACCCATCTGCTCTGGGTGCTGGCCGACACCGCCGACGCGTGGGCGTCCAGGGTCGTAAGGCCCCTGGAGCACCTGCGCGTGGCCCCGTTCTACGGCTGCCACACCGTGCGTCCGCCGGAGATCATGAACTACGAAAGCCACCTGAATCCCCAGAGCCTGGAGCGGATCGTGCGGGCCTGCGGGGCCGAGCCCGTAGCCATCCCGGAGCGGCTTCGCTGCTGCGGCTTCCACGCCGTGTTCCCGGCCGAGCAGACGGCCATGCGCATGACCGCCGCGGCCGTGGTCAGCGCGGCCAAGGCCGGGGCCCATTGCCTGCTCACGCCCTGTCCCCTGTGCCACATGCAGCTCGACATGTACCAGCCCGACGCCCTGTCCCCGGCCTGCGGCGACCGGCCCGTGCCCGTGCTGCACCTGGCCCAGCTCGTGGGCGAGGCCCTGGGCCTGGACAAACGGGACATGGCCCTTTCCCGGCATATCGTCGACGCCAGGCCCGTGCTCAAGGCGGCGACGAGCGGTTGCGGCCTTTCGTGAGCGGCGGATCCGGGCGGCCCTGACCCCGCCCAAGGCCCTGCCGCGAGTTCCCGTCACGGTCTCCTTGGCCTTTCGCGTGGGGCGGCGCGCCATGCCGCCGCCCCGCTTTCCCCGAAGTCCCGCGTCCGTCCCCAAGGATGGTTTTTTCGGCCCAAGGCCCCGAGCGATGTCCCCCCAACGGAGCGAGGCAATCATGAGACGTTCCATCCGCATCCGGCTCATCTGCGGCGTCGTCGCCATCATCACCCTGCCTTTGCTGGGCATTTTCGGCATCATCGCGCTCAATATCTTCGAGCTCTCGCGCGACGACTACGTCGCCGCCTCCCATGCCGAGCTGTTGCGCACGAGCCAGGCCGTGGCGCTTTTTCTGGGCGAGGCCAAGGCCAGCATGGACCATCTGGCCTCCTACCCCGAACTGCGCGCCATCGACGCCTCGCTCACGGACTTCCTGAACGTCCAGGGCAAGGTCCCGACCCTGCCCCGGCCGGACGACGTCCTGGGCCAGCGCCTGCGGGAGTGGTGCGTGCTGCTGCAGAAGTCCCATCCCGACTACCGCAAGGTCTACCTCGGCAGCCGCTTCGGCGGGTTCGTCAGCAATGCCGCCGCGCCGCGCGGTTCCTACGATCCCCGGGAGCGGGCCTGGTACAAGGACGCCGTGGCCGCGCCGGACCGGGCCGTGGTCTCCTCGCCGTTTCGCTCCACGGACGGCCAGGCCACCATCAGCGCCGCCCGGGCCTTCGCCGACGCCTCGGGCAAGGTGCTCGGCGTGGTTTCGGCCGACATCTCCCTTTCCGTCATCACCGACATGGTGGCGGCCATCCGGCCGGGCAAGACGGGCTTCGTGGCGGTGGCCGAAAAAGACGGGGTGGTGGTGGCCGACACGGCGCGGCCCGAGGCCAGCCTCAAGCCCCTGGCCGAGCTCGGCGACCCCGGCCTGGCGGCGCTTTTTTCCGGCCCGGCCGGCCCGGTCGAGGCCGAACTCGGCGGCCAGGCCTACCTGGCCAACGTCTTCGACGCCCCGGAAACCGGCTGGCGCTTCGTCAGCTGCATCGCCAAGGCCGAACTCATGGCCCCGGCCCGGCGCACCGTGACCGCCATCGCCTGGGTGGCCCTGGGAAGCCTGATGCTGATCATCGGCGTGCTGTGGTTTTTCATGGACCGCTCGGTCATCCGCCCCCTGTCCCGGGTGGGCGGGTTCCTCCAGGCCCTTGGCGCGGGAAACTACGAGACGCGGCTGGAAAAGCCGCGCCGCCGCGACGAGATCGCGGCCATGTTCGCGGCGCTCAACGCCATGGCCGCGCGCCTTGGCGAGACCATGGCCGACGTCCGAACCAAGAGTCGCGAGGCCGAGGAAAAGGCCCTGGCCTGCCAGGCGGCCACGGACAAGGCCGAGGAGGCCTCGCGGGAGGCCCTGCGCGCCCGGGAGGAAGGCATGCTCCAGGCGGCCAACCGGCTGGAATCGGTCGTTGCCGTGGTGGCTTCGGCCACGACCTCCCTGGCCGCCCAGGCCGAGCAGGCGACCCGGGGCGCGGCTACCCAGGCCCGGCGCGCCGAGGAGACCGCCTCGGCCATGACGGAGATGAACGCCACCGTGCTGGAAGTGGCCAGGAACGCCTCCGAGGCGGCCCGCACCTCGGCCCAGGCCAGGGGCCAGGCCGAGGAGGGGACGGCGCTCATGGGGCGCGTGGCCGAGGCCATGGAGCGGGTCCGGGCCGACGCGCGCCGGTCCCGGGAGCGCATGGGGGACCTCGGCCGGCAGGCCGAGGACGTGGGCCGCATCCTCGGCATCATCTCGGACATCGCCGACCAGACCAACCTCTTGGCGCTCAACGCCGCCATCGAGGCGGCAAGGGCCGGGGAGGCCGGCCGGGGGTTCGCCGTGGTCGCCGACGAGGTCAGAAAGCTCGCAGAAAAGACCATGCTCGCCACCAAGGAGGTGGGGGAGGCCGTCACCGGCATCCAGCACAGCGTCGGCGGCACCCTCGGCGGCATGGACCGCACCAGGCAGGTCATCGCCCAGGCCATGGACCAGACCGACGCGGCCGCCTCTGGCCTGGACGCCATCCTTGCCCTGGTCGGCGAATCCTCGGACCAGGCGCGCTCCATCGCCACGGCGGCCGAGCAGCAGTCCTCGGCCACCGAGGAGATCAACCGGCACATCGAGGAAATAAACGCCAGCTCCACCGAGACGGCCGAAGCCATGCGCCACGCCTCCGGGTCCGTGTCCGAGCTCGCCCGCCAGACCGAGGCCCTTGGCGAACTCATCGCCTCCCTGGAGGAGGAAAGCGGCGGCCGGGGCGTGCGGGCGCTGGGCGCGTAGCGCACCGCCGCTGTTTCGCTTCGCAAAAAGACGGCCCCCTTTCCGCTCTCGGGAAGGGGGCCGTCGACCGTTCGGGGGAGGGGAGTCTGTCTAGATCCGGACCTTGATGACCGAGAGCAGGTCGTTGACGTAGCCGCCGTCGCGTTTGTACTCGCGGTAGCCGGCGCTGTGGGAGCAGCCCACGGCGTAGAGCCTGTCGCCGTCGGACACCAGGTGGGAAGTGGACTGGCCGCAGGCCAGCTGACAGAAGACGCCGGCCAGGTCCACCGTGTCCCCGGGCTCGTGCTCGGGGTTGGTCGAGGCGACGATCCTGCCCCCGGCCTCCACGAACATGCCTTCCGAGCCGTCCAGGATGTTGCCGGCCCCGTCCCGGGGCAGGGCGTCGTTGAGCATGGACAGGAACTGGGGCTCGGAGTCGAAGACGATGCCGATGCCGCCGAGGACCGCGTCCTGGCGGGCCAGGGACGTGATGGCCGCGTTGTAGATGTAGGTGTGGCGGGAGCGTCCCTTGTCCTCGTAGAGGTCCGTGGCCTCGAAGTCCGAGACGCGGTAGAGTTGGGAGTCGGTCAGCGTCAGGGTCTCGGCCACGAAGCGCTCGGCGAGCACGCGGCCTTCCCGGCGGTGTTCGTCGGGATTGGAGCAGGCCAGGATGCGGCCGTCGCGGTCGTAGACGAAGAGGTTGGTGTACACCGTGTAGAGGCTGTTGATGTAGGCCAGGATCTCGCGCATGCGGCCCCGGTCGGCGTCGCCGAGGGGAGACTCGAGCATGCGCCGAAAGTCCGAGGTCAGCGCCCACCAGCGGCAGTCGTTGGCCCGCTCGTAGAGGTTGCGGTCCATGATGTCGATGGCCAGGGCGGCCAGGAACTGGACGTCGTGCAGGCGCGAGGAGGTGACGAGCTTTAAAAGGCCCCCGGTGGAGGTCTGGAAGACCTGCTGCACCTGGTCGCCGATCTTTTTGACCTCGTTGAGCACGTGGGGCAGGGCTTGCGCCTCCACCCGCTCCGATGCGTCGGACTGGATGGATTTCTTGGCGGCCATGATCTCGCCGTTTTGCACCACGAGCTCCAGGTCCGAGAGCACGTTCTCCGAGGCTTCCTCGACCTTGATGAGGCGGGCGGAAAAGATGGCGTTGCGCCGGATGGCGGCCTCGTCCAGGCCGTGGCCGTTGGCGCCGTTTTTAAAGGCCGTGGCCACGCGCTTGAGCACCTGACCGTACCAGGGCAGGCCGAAAAACCCCTGGTAGCCCTTGGTGGCCAGGGTCTTGGACAGGTAGGCCTCGCCGGCGAGCTGGGCCATGGCGAAATCGTCGCGCAGCGCCATGTTGTACACGCGGCCGCGCGGGGCGCGGGCCGGGTCGCTGGTGGCGATGGCCCGGCCGTTCTCGTCCAGGATGAGGATGACGATGTCTTCCGAGGACTTCTTGAGGTTCTCGAAGATGCCCTCCATCTCCCCGTCGAAATCGAAGACCAGGCACAGGACGCCGAGGGCCTCGCCGGTGTCGGGATGCTTGATGGCCTGGGAGTAGACGAGCGCCTCGCCCCGGCCCGGGAGCAGATCGGTTTCGCGGCAGGTCTCGACGTAGGAGGCCGCTTCCAGGGTTTCGGCGAGCAGCGGATCGGCGCTTTGCCCGATGGGGTTGTCCTGGTCGAGGTGGGCGCGCACGACCCCGGTCGTGTCCAGGACGATGATTTCGTTGTAGACGGTATATTTTTCCCGGTACTCGCGCAGCCGATCGACGATGCGTTCCACGTCGTCGCCGTCGGCATCCTCGTCGAGGAGGAAGCGGACGAGGTCGTCGTCCGTGGCCAGAAAGCCCACGTCGGCCGTGCGCTCGAAAAGATTGCGCTTGAGGATGTCGATGGCGACTTGCGCCACGGCCGTGATTTCCAGCACCACCTTCTGGGTGTTTTCCAGGACCAGGGTGTCGACGAGGTTTTTTTGCAGGGAGGTGAAGTTGTCCTGGGTGGTGATGATGAAGTCGATGAGCGTCTGGGCGATGCGGCTGCAATTGATCTTCCCGGTCAGCGTCGCCCGGGTCCATTGCCGGTCCAGGCGGCTGAGGACGCCCTGGCAGTTCTCCACGCCGCTCATGGCCCGAAGAAGGGATTGTTCGTGTTTCTTGATGAGTTCTTTGTTCATGACGGCAGCCTCCGATAGGCACGTCTACGGGTGTTGTCTTTCGGCGCGGGCGCTCCGCGATGCGGCGGAGACGCGAGCGGCCGGCCGGGCGGCGCGGCCCGGGCTCCCGCGGCGGCGGCGGAAGCTCCGGCGGCCCCGGTGATTCATTCAGATCTTACATATTTGCTGATTCGCTGGACCCTTTGGAAAGGCGATACCTCCCGTACGGATTGGCGGCATTGCAGGAGCACGCCGATTGCATGGCGATTTGTTGCGCGGCCGCCCTCTAGTGAGATCACGAAAATATCAATGCCAAAGCATGTTGCTTCATAGGCACGCTCTCTTTTTCCGCAAGTCGGCGCATATCCGACGCAATACCTGGTCGGCGGAGCGGGCGTTGCGGCAAGCTGAAGCCAGCTCTGGCCCAAACAAAACATAGGTAGACACTTTTGTCAAAGGAATCGCGAGGGACACTGGCGCGGGATTTTTCGTGATCTGGAAAAGGCCTTCAGATCGTGCGCGTTCCAGAGGTCGCGTCGCCAGCTCCAGGGACGGGCCGCCCGCAAGGGGGGCGGGACGGCCGAACCGCGCCCGCGCCCGGAGCGCCGCGTAGAGCGGCGACGACATGCTCATGCCCGTGCCTGGCGGCCGGACCGCGTCGCGGGCGGAGCATCGCGCGCGTCCCGGCCCGAGGAAGCCGGCCCGCCGGCGGGCGAAAAAAAGGGCGCGGCCGAAGCCGCGCCCGTGTCGGCGTGGGGTGCGCCCGGCCTAGTTGCCGGCCCCGGCGGGAGCCTGGCCGGGAACGGTGCGCGGGCCGAGGATCTGGTCGTTGACGATCTCGACCTTGGCCGCTTCCTGCACCGTCTTGAGATAGGCGTTGAAGAGCTCCGTGCGCTTGGTCTGGGAAAGGGTCTGGAGCCAGCGGTCCTTTTCCTTGTCCCACAGGGCGGCTTCGGCCGGCACCCGCTTGTCCAGGCCGGCCAGCACGTAGCCGTCGCTCACGGCGTAAGCCGCCTTGAACCAGCCCGGGTCCTTGGCCTCGAAGGCCGTCTGGGCCAGCACCGGGGCCATGCCCAGGCCCGGGATGAAGCCCTGGCGGGTGAAGGGCTGGGACACGGCGACCTTGCCCTTGTACTCGTCGAGCACCTTCTGCCGGCCCTCGGGGGTCTCCATGGCCTTGGCCAGTTCGTCGGCCTTGGCCCGGGCCCGCTTCTGGCCTTCCTCGGCGATCAGGCGGTCCTTGATGACGTCGGACACGGCCTCCAGGGGCTCGAAGCCGGCCGGCTTGACGTCGGCCACCCGGGCCATGAGAAAGCCGTCCTGGGTGGACAGGGGCGTGTCGGAGACCTCGCCCTTTTGCATCTTGAACAGGGCGGCCATGGCCTGGTCGGTCAGGCCCAGGTCCGCCGGGGGATTTTGCTGGGCGAAGAAGTCCGAGGCCTTGAGCTCGAGCTTCTCCTCGGTCGCGGCCTTGGCCAGGTCCTCGCCCGAGGCGATCTTTTCCTGGACCGCGTCCATGGCCTTGGCCAGCCGGTCGGCGGCCTTCTGTTCGGCCAGTTCGGCGCGGATGTCGTCCTTGACCTCGGCCAGGGTCCGTTCGCCGGCGGCCTGGTGGTCGCCGGCCTGGATGAGGTGCAGGCCCAGGCTCGTGCGCACCGGGGCGCTGATCTCGTCTTTCTTGAGGCCGAAGGCCGTTTCCTCGAACGCCCCGAATTCCTTGGGCAGGCTGCCCTTGGGCAGCCAGGCCCAGTCCTCGCCGATGAGTCCGTCGGGGTTGTTGGGATTTTTGGGCAAAAGCGTGGCGAAGTCCGCGCCGGCCTTGAGCTTGGCGGCCAGGTCCTTGAGCTTGGCCTCGGCCGCGTCCGCGGCCTCCTTGGGCGCATCCGGCGGCAGCATGATGAGGAAGTGGCGCACCCGCACCTGCTCGGGCTTGGCGTATTTCTTCTTGTTGGCCTCGTAGGAGGCGGCGATGTCGGCGTCGGGCACCTCGGCCGGCTTGGCCAGGGCCTTGGGCGTGAACTCCACGAACTCGATCTTGACCTGGGCGGGGGTCGCGAACTGGTCCTTGCGCGCCTCGTAGTAGGCCTTGATCTGGTCGGCCGTGGGCGCGTAGCCCTTGGTGAAGTCCTCGGACCGGAAGGGGATGTAGCTGATGACGGCCTGCTCGCGCATGAAGTCGAAGATGGACCGGGCTTCGGCCTCGGTCACCGTGGCCGGCAGGCTCACGTAGGCGGCGAGCTTCTCCAGCAGCAGGTTCTGGCGGAAGTCGTCCTCGAACTCGCCCGGGGTCACGCCGTTGGACTTGAGCAGGTTCTCGTAGCGCTTGGCGTCGAACTGCTTGGACTCGTCCTGGAAGGCCGGAATCTTGGCGATTTCCGCCCGCAGTTCGTCGGCGGTGACGGTGATGCCGAGTTTTTTGCCCTGGTCCTCCAGCAGCCGGGTGGTCACCAGGTTGCTGAAGACCTGCCAGCGGAAGCCCCCTTCCTGGAGGTCCTTGTCCGTGACGTCGGGGTTCTTGCTTTTCACCAGCCGCAGGCTTTCCTGATAGGCTTTCTCGTAGTCCTTGATCAGCACGGGCTGGCCGTCGATGGTGGCCAGCACCGTGGCCTTGTCGCCCCGGAAGTTGCCCACGCCCCAGAAGACGAAGACGATGATGATCAGTCCGAAGACGATCTTGACGCCCCAGGACTGGGCGTGCTTGCGCATGGGATCGAGCATGTTTTCTCCTTGGTGGCGGGCGTGGCCGGTTAGGCCCGCGCGCCCCGGACCCGGTTGAGCAGGCCGCCGGCCCGGATGATCTCCAGTTCCTGGGCGGTCAGGTCGTTTTTGACGGCCACGTCGCCGACTCCGGCCACGGCCATCGTGGCCGTGCCGCCGGCGGTGAGGGTCCCGGTGGCCAGGGTTATGGCGGCGCCGGCCGGAATGCGGTCGTAGTCCGCCGGGTCGGCGAGCAGCAGCGGCAGGATGCCGAAGTTGACGAGGTTGGCCCGGTGGATGCGGGCCAGGGACTTGGCCACCACGGCGGCCACGCCCAGGTAGCGGGGACCGAGCGCCGCGTGCTCGCGGCTCGAGCCCTGGCCGTAGTTCTCGCCGCCGAGGATCACGCCCTTGCCGAGCTTTTTGATGCGCGGCACGAACTCGGCGTCCACCCGGCTGAAGATGTATTCGCTGATGGCCGGGATGTTGGAGCGAAGGGCCGTGATCTGCGCCCCGGCCGGCAGGATGTGGTCGGTGGTGATGTCGTCGCCGACCTTGAGCGCCACCTGCGCCTCGATGACCGCGGGCAGGGGGGTGAACGGCGGCAGCGGGGCGATGTTGGGCCCGCGGCGGATGTCCACGCCCGCGCCGTCGGCCGGCGGGTAGACGAAGAGGCTGCGGATGTCCGGGGCGTCGGCCGGCAGCTCGGCTTTGGCCGGGGCCTCGCCCCAGCCGGCCGGGTCGGTGAACGCGCCGTGAAGCGCCGCCATGGCCGCGGTCTGCGGGCTGACCAGGTACACCTTGGCGTCCTGGGTGCCGGAGCGGCCCTCGAAATTGCGGTTGAAGGTGCGCGCGCTCACGCCCCCGGAGACCGGCGAGCCGCCCATGCCGATGCACGGGCCGCAGGCGCACTCCAGGATGCGCGCCCCGGCGTCGAGGAGCGCGTCGATGCGGCCCCTGGCCGCCAGCATCTTGAGCACCTGCTTGGAGCCCGGCGCGATGAGCAGGTCCGTGGAAGGCTCGATGCGTTTGCCCTCCAGGATGTCGGCCACGGCCATGAGGTCGGCGTAGGAGGAGTTGGTGCACGAGCCGATGCAGGACTGGTCCACCTTCATGCCGGCCAGTTCGGCGATGGTCACGGCCCGGTCCGGCATGTGCGGCGCGGCGGCCATGGGAACCAGGGAAGACAGGTCGATCTCCATCACCTCGTCGTACGTGGCGTCGGGGTCGGCGGCGAGCTCCGTGAAGTCGCCCGGCCGGCCCATGGCGGTCAGGAAGGCCTTGGTGGCGGCGTCGCTGGGGAAGATCGAGGTGGTGGCCCCGAGCTCCGCGCCCATGTTGGTGATGACGGCGCGTTCGGGCACGGACAGCGTGGCCACGCCCGGGCCGGCGTACTCGATGACCTTGCCCACGCCGCCCTTGACCGTGAGCATGCCGAGGAGCTTCAAAATCACGTCTTTGGCCGTGGCCCAGCCCGTGAGGCTGCCGGTCAGGTTGACCTTGACCACCTTGGGCATGGCGATGACGTAGGCCTCGCCGGCCATGGCCAGGGCCACCGACAGGCCGCCCGCGCCCATGGCCATGGCCCCCACGCCGCCGGCCGTGGGCGTGTGGGAGTCGGAGCCGACCAGGGTCTTGCCGGGCTTGGCGAAGTTCTCCAGGTGCAGCTGGTGGCAGATGCCCGTGCCGGGGGGCGAGAAGATGATGCCGTACTTGGCCGCCACGGTGCGCAGGTAGGCGTGGTCGTCGGGATTGCGGAAACCCATCTGCAGGGTGTTATGGTCCACATAGCTCACGGACAGCTCGGTGCGCACGCGGGGCAGGCCGATGGCCTCGAACTGGAGGTAGGCCATGGTGCCGGTGGCGTCCTGGGTGAGCGTCTGGTCGATGCGCAGGGCGATTTCGGACCCGGGCGTCATTTCGCCGGCGACAAGATGGTCCTTGATGATCTTTTGCGTCAAATTAAGCGGCATGGGGGGTCCTCTTGCTTGGTCGGGAAAGGGGAAAATGTCCGGCCTGCATGCCTTTCCCCGCCAGCGAAGTCAAGGGGCCGCCCGGAGCCGCCGGGCGGGCGTCTTGACAGTCACGGCGAGGCGGGCGCACACGGGTAGGGTCAGGAAAAAAAGGAGCGTCCCATGGACTTCAAGGATGTCATGGCGGCCCGCCGGGCCGTCAATTTCTTCGACCCCGACCGCGACGTGCCGCAGGCCGACCTGGAAGCGTTGCTCGAAACCGCGACGCGCGCGCCGTCGAGCTTCAACCTCCAGCCCTGGAAGGTGGCCGTGCTGCGCAACCCGGCCCAAAAAGCCAGGCTGCGCGCCCTGGCCTGGGACCAGCCCAAGATCACCGAGGCCCCGGTCGTGCTCATGTACCTGGCCGACACCCAGGCCTGGAACATGTACGAACCCTCCTTCGAGCGCCAGTTCTCCTACCTGATGGAAACCGGCCGCTACAAACCGGAACAGCGAGAGGCCTTCGCCGCCTCGGTCAAAAGCCTCTACGGCGAAACCCCGGAAAAATCCCTGGCCTTCGGGGCCAAGAACACGGCCTTTTTCGCCATGACCTTCATGTACGCCGCCGCCGCCGCCGGCTATGTCACCCACCCCATGGACGGGTTCGACCACGACGGCGTGCGCGAGGCCTTCGGCATCCCCGACCGGTTCTGGATTCCCCTGCTCATGGCCGTGGGACATCTCAAACCCGGCGTCACGGTCGCACCGCCCAAATGGCGCTTCGGCCTGGATGACTTCCTCTATAACCTGCCCGAATAGGGCGAAGGAACATCGCCATGCGTCGTCATATCCTTTGTCTCCTGTGCGCCGCCGTCCTGGGCATCGCCCCGGCGACGGCCCTGGCTGAGGCCGCCAATTCCCTGCTGCTGGCCCAGGCGGCCCCGGCCGGCCAGGCCCAACCCGCCGAGCCGGCCAAGCCCGAGGCCGCCAAGCCGGCCGAAGCGGCCAAACCCGCCGAGGAAGCCGGCCCGGTCGTGGACGGCGTGACCCTCGACCCGCCCCATACCTCCGCGACGTTTCGCATCCGCCACATCGTCGCGCCCGTGGCCGGACGCTTCGACGTCGTGGCCGGAACCATCGACATCCCGGCCAAAAATCCCGCCAAAGGCCGCGTGACCTTCACCGTGCAGACCAAAAGCGTGGACACCGGCGTCGCTGCCCGTGACAAGCACCTCAACACGCCGGACTTCTTCGATACCGCCAATTACCCGGAAATGAAGTTCGTCAGCGATCGTATCGTCCCGGCCGGCAAGGGCGTCTACAACGTCACCGGCAAGCTCACCATCAAGGACGTGACCAAGACCGTCACCATCCCCGTCAAATTCCTCGGGACCAAGCCCAACCCCATGATGCCCTGCGTGGACGTCGCGGGCTACGAGGCGACCCTCACGCTCAACCGGCTGGAATACCACGTCGGCACGGGCAAGTTCTTCAAGATGGGCGTGGTCGGCGATGCCGTCGACATCCATCTGGCGGGCGAAACCCTGGCCAAGCGCCCCGGCTGCGTGAAGGGAGAGTAGAGGAGGGTAGAGAAGAGGGGAGGGAGGGAAGATGCCTGCGGCGGCCAGGAGGGGGTGACCCCCTCCTGGACCTCCCCGACGGGTGTGGGCGGGGAGGTGGTCGGGAACGGCAAGCGGCGTTGCGTCGGCCGTTGTGGTCGGGGAATTGGCCCGGACCCGCAGGCCGCAAAGCCGG